>JAYRMP010000063.1:0-17647 GCA_041912655.1 Novosphingobium sp.
GCAGCGCTGGGGCTGGGGCTGGCCGGAGGCGGCTTCGCGGTCGGCGTCGCCTATGTCTCCAAGTGGTATCCGCAGTCTCGGCAGGGCGCGGCGCTCGGCTTTTTCGGCATGGGCAATGTCGGCGCGGCGGTGACCAAGTTCACCGCGCCCTTCGTGATGGTCGCGCTGGGCTGGGAAGCAGTCGCGCAGATCTGGGCGGCGGTGCTCGCGGCGACTGCGGTGCTTTATTTCCTGTTTGCCAAGGACGATCCCGAACTGGCAGCGCGGCGCGCGGCGGGCACTCCGCCCCGCAGCCTGCGCGATCAGCTCGAGCCGCTGAAGAACGAGCAGGTCTGGCGCTTCTCGCTCTATTACTTCTTCGTGTTCGGCGCCTTTGTCGCGCTGGCGCTGTGGCTGCCGAAGTACCTGATCGGGGTTTACGGGGTCAGCATCGAGGTGGCGGGTATGCTCGCGGCGACCTTCAGCCTCTCCGCCAGCCTGTTCCGCGCTTACGGCGGGATCCTGTCCGATCGCTATGGCGCGCGGCGGATCATGTACGCGACCTTCGGCGTCTCGCTGGTCCTGCTGTTCATGCTCTCCTACCCGCAGACCGACTATACGATCCACGGGATCAAGGGCGACATCCAGTTCTCGACCTCGCTCAGCCTGGTGCCGTTCGTGCTGACGGTGTTCGTGCTGGGCTTCTTCATGTCGCTGGGCAAGGCGGCGGTCTACAAGCACATCCCGGTCTATTACCCGGATCACGTCGGCTCGGTCGGCGGGCTGGTCGGACTCGTCGGCGGCTTGGGCGGGTTTGTTCTGCCGATCGTGTTCGGCGCAGTCAGCGACCTGACCGGGATCTGGACGAGCTGCTTTGCCGTGCTGTTCGCGCTGGTCGCCGTGGCGCTGACCTGGATGCACTTCGCCATCCGACAGATGGAGCAGAAGGCCAGCGGGATCGACGCGCGCACCCTGCCGCAGTTCCCGGAAATGATCGAGCTGCACGATGCCGCGCGCCATGCCCCGGCAGCGGCGGCGAAGGTGCTGACCGAATGGCGCCCGGAAGACGCTGAATTCTGGGCCAAGACGGGTGAGCGGATCGCCCGGCGCAATCTCACCATCTCCATTCCCGCGCTGCTACTGGCATTCGCGGTGTGGATGGTCTGGTCCGTGGTGGTGGCGAAGCTCCCCCTTATCGGCTTCGACTACACCACGGACCAGCTGTTCTGGCTGGCCGCGCTGCCCGGGCTGTCGGGCGCGACGCTGCGGATCTTCTATTCCTTCATGGTCCCGATATTCGGCGGGCGGCTGTGGACCACGCTGTCCACCGCCTCGCTGCTGATCCCGGCATTCGGGATCGGCTATGCGGTGCAGAACCCGGATACGCCCTATTTCATCTTCCTGGTGCTGGCGCTGCTGTGCGGGCTGGGCGGAGGCAACTTCGCATCGTCGATGGCCAACATCGGGTTCTTCTTCCCCAAGGCGCGCAAGGGCAATGCGCTCGCGCTTAACGGCGGGCTGGGTAACCTCGGCGTCTCGGTGATGCAGTTCCTGGTCCCGATGGTGATCACCAGCAGCGTGTTCGGCGTGCTGGGCGGGGAGCCGCAGGTGGCCAAGGCCGGCGCGCAGCTGTGGCTGCAGAACGCCGGGTTCATCTGGGTGCCCTTCATCCTCGCCGCCAGCCTGCTGGCCTGGTTCGGGATGAACGACATCGCCGATGCCAAGGCGAGCTTCGCCGAACAGGCAGTGATCTTCCAGCGGAGGCACAACTGGCTGATGTGCTGGCTCTACACGGGCACCTTCGGCTCGTTCATCGGCTTCTCCGCCAGCCTGCCCTTGCTGGCGAAGAAGGAGTTCCCCGAAGTCGAGGCGCTGAAATACGTCTGGATCGCCCCCCTGGTCGGCGCGATCAGCCGCGCCTCGACCGGCTGGCTGGCCGACCGCTGGGGCGGCGCGCGGGTGACGCTGTGGGTGTTCGTCGCGATGATCGCGGGAACGCTGGGCGTGGTCCATTTCCTTGAAGCGAACAGCTTCAACGGGTTCCTTGGCGCGTTCATCTTCATGTTCTTCGTGACCGGGGTCGGCAATGCCTCGACCTTCCAGATGATCCCCAACATCATGCGCCAGGAGGTGCCCCGGCTGGAGCCGGGCCTCAGCGCCGCCGAGGCGACCCGCCAGGCGGAAAAGGAATCCGCCGCGATCGTCGGCTTCACTTCCGCGATCGCCGCCTATGGCGCCTTCTACATCCCCAAGACCTTCGGCAGCTCGATCACGCTGACCGGATCGGCCCTGCCCGCGCTGTACGGGTTCATGGGCTTCTACGTCAGCTGCGCCGCGCTGACCTGGTGGGTCTACGCCCGCCGCGGTGGCCTGCTGCACGCCATCGAGCGCGGCCGCGCTGCCCCCACCCCGATTGCCCAAGGAGCCCCTGCATGAGCCACCTGCTCGACCGCCTGACCTTTTTCACCAAGAAGCAGGAGGAGTTCTCCGACGGCCACGGTGTCACCACTGCCGAGGCCCGCGACTGGGAGGACGGTTATCGCAAGCGCTGGCAACACGACAAGGTCGTGCGCTCAACCCACGGGGTGAACTGCACCGGATCGTGCAGCTGGAAGATCTACGTCAAGGGCGGGATCATCACCTGGGAAACCCAGCAGACCGATTATCCCCGCACCCGGCCCGACCTGCCCAACCACGAACCGCGCGGCTGCCCGCGCGGGGCGAGCTACTCGTGGTACATCTATTCGGCGCAGCGGCTGAAGTACCCGATGATCCGCAAGCGGCTGGTCAAGCTGTGGCGCGAGGCGCGCGCCAAGCTCCCACCCGTCGCCGCCTGGGCCTCGATCCAGGCCGATCCCGCCAAGCGCAAGAGCTACACCGCGATCCGCGGCCACGGCGGCTTCGTCCGCTCGACCTGGGACGAGGTGAACGAGATCATCGCCGCCGCCAATGCCTATACCGCGAAGACCTACGGCCCTGACCGGGTGATCGGGTTCAGCCCGATCCCTGCGATGTCGATGGTCTCCTATGCGGCGGGTTCGCGCTATCTCTCGCTGCTCGGCGGGACCTGCATGAGCTTCTATGACTGGTACTGCGACCTGCCCCCCGCCAGCCCGCAGACCTGGGGCGAGCAGACCGACGTTCCCGAAAGCGCCGACTGGTACAATTCGGGCTTCCTGATGCTGTGGGGCAGCAACGTGCCCCAGACCCGCACGCCGGACGCCCACTTCATGACTGAGGCGCGCTATCGCGGCACCAAGGTTGCGGTGGTCAGCCCCGACTATGCCGAAGCGACCAAGTTCGGCGACATCTGGCTCAACCCCAAGGCCGGCACCGACGCGGCGCTGGCGCTGGCGATGGGCCACGTGATCCTGCGCGAGTTCCACCTCGACCGGCAGGTGCCCTATTTCGAAGACTACTGCCGCAAGTATTCCGACATGCCGATGCTGGTTCGCCTGACCGAGCAGGACGGGCGGCTGGTGCCCGACCGGCTGCTGCGCGCCAGCGACTTCAAGGGCGGCCTGGGCGAGGCGAACAACCCCGAATGGAAAAGCGTCGCGATCGACGAGGCGAGCGACGAGGTGGTCGTGCCCTCGGGCTCGGCGGGCTTCCGCTGGGGCGAGAAGGGCAAGTGGAACCTTGAGGAAAAGGACGGGCAGGGCCGCGATGTCAGGCTGCGGATGACCGCGATCCTCGACAAGGACCACGACGAGGTGGTCGAGGTCGCCTTCCCCTATTTCGGCAACCGCGAGCATGACCACTTCGAAGGCACCGATCATCCCGACGTGCTGATGAAGCGGGTGCCGGTGCGCGAACTGGAGCTGGCCGAAGGGCGCACCTATGTCGCCACGGTCTTCGACCTGCTCTGCGCCAACTACGGGCTCGACCGCGGGCTGGGCGGCGATCACGTCGCCAGCGACTATGCCGATGCCTCGCCTTATACCCCGGCCTGGGCTCAGCACATCACGGGCATCCCGGCCGAGCAGATCATCACCGTCGCGCGCGAATTCGCCGCCAACGCCGAAGCCACCAACGGCAAGTCGATGGTCATCCTCGGGGCAGGGCTCAACCACTGGTACCACATGGACATGAATTACCGGGGGATCATCAATCTCCTGGTGATGTGCGGCTGCGTCGGCCAGTCGGGCGGGGGCTGGTCGCACTATGTCGGCCAGGAAAAGCTGCGCCCGCAGACCGGCTGGCTGCCACTGGCCTTCGCGCTCGACTGGAGCCGCCCGCCGCGCCAGATGAACTCCACCAGCTTCTTCTACGCGCACACCGACCAGTGGCGCTACGAGACGCTGGGGGTGAACGAGATCCTTTCCCCCACCGCGCCCAAGGGTGACTGGGACGCCAGCCTGATCGACTACAACATCCGCGCCGAGCGGATGGGCTGGCTGCCATCAACACCGCAGCTGAGGACCAACCCGCTGGAAGTGGGCAGGGCGGCGAAGGCCAGCGGCATGGAGCCGAAGGACTATGTCGCGAAAGCGCTGAAGGACGGCGATCTGGAACTGTCCTGCATGGACCCGGACGATCCCGCCAACTGGCCTCGCAACATGTTCGTCTGGCGTTCGAACATCCTGGGTTCGTCGGGCAAGGGCCACGAGTACTTCCTCAAGCACCTGCTCGGCACGGCGCATGGCGTGCAGGGCAAGGACCTGGGCGAAATGGGCCACCAGAAGCCCAAAGAGGTGGCCTGGCACGAGGACGCGCCCAAGGGGAAGCTGGACCTGCTGGTCACGCTCGATTTCCGCATGTCGACCACCTGCGTCTATTCCGACATCGTCCTGCCCACCGCCAGCTGGTACGAGAAGGACGACCTCAACACCTCCGACATGCATCCGTTCATCCACCCGCTGACCGCCGCGGTCGATCCGGTGTGGGAATCGCGCAGCGACTGGGAAATCTACAAGGGCATCGCCCGCAAGTTCTCCGAAGTCGCGCCCGAAGTGCTGGGGGTCGAACAGGACATGGTCCTGACGCCGATCCAGCACGACAGTGCCAACGAACTGGCCCAGCCGTTCGATGTCGCCGACTGGGGCAAGGGCGAGGTGGAGCCGGTCCCGGGCGTGACCATGGCCAATGTCGCGCTTGTCGAGCGTGACTACCCGAACCTCTACAAGCGCTTCACCGCGCTTGGCCCGCTGATGGACAAGCTGGGCAACGGCGGCAAGGGCATCGGCTGGAACACCGCGCACGAGGTCGAGAACCTGCGCCGGCTCAATGGTGTGGTCATCGAGGAAGGCCCGACCAAGGGCATGCCCCGGATCGACACCGCGATCGATGCCTGCGAAGTGCTGCTGATGCTCGCGCCGGAAACCAACGGCGAGGTTGCGGTCAAGGCCTGGGCGGCGTTGTCGCAGAATACCGGGCGCGATCACACCCACCTGGCCCTGCCCAAGGAGGAGGAGAAGATCCGATTCCGCGACGTGGTTGCCCAGCCGCGCAAGATCATCTCGTCGCCGACCTGGTCCGGGATCGAAAGCGAGCACGTCTGCTACAACGCGGGCTACACCAACGTCCACGAACTGATCCCCTGGCGCACGCTCACCGGGCGCCAGCAGCTCTACCAGGACCACAAGTGGATGCTGGCCTTCGGCGAGGCGCTGTGCGTCTATCGCCCGCCGATCGATACCAAGGCGGTCAAGCCGATGCTCGACCGGGCGGAGGGGCGCCCGCATGTGGTGCTCAACTTCATCACCCCGCACCAGAAGTGGGGGATCCATTCCACCTATACCGACAACCTGATGATGCTGACCCTGTCACGCGGCGGGCCGATTGTGTGGATGAGCGAGATCGACGCCGCCAAGGCGGGGCTGGTCGACAACGACTGGGTCGAAACCTTCAATTCGAACGGCGCGCTGGTGGCCCGCGTGGTCGTTTCGCAGCGCATGAAAGAAGGCACATTGTTCATGTACCATGCCCAGGAAAAGATCACCAACGTACCGGGATCACCGCTGACCGGGCAGCGCGGCGGCATCCACAATTCGGTGACCCGCGCGATCCTCAAGCCGACCCATATGATCGGCGGCTATGCCCAGCTGGCCTATGGCTTCAACTACTACGGCACGGTCGGGTCCAACCGCGACGAATTCGTCATCGTGCGCAAGCTCGACAAGGTCGACTGGCTCGAAGGGCCGCTCGGCGAAGGGGAGTGCGTGGCATGAAGGTCCGCGCCCAGATCGGCAAGGTGCTGAACCTCGACAAGTGCATCGGCTGCCACACCTGTTCGGTCACCTGCAAGAACGTGTGGACCAGCCGCGACGGCATGGAATACGCCTGGTTCAACAACGTCGAGACCAAGCCGGGGATCGGCTATCCCAAGGACTGGGAGAACCAGAAGCGCTGGAACGGCGGCTGGGACCTGCGCCACGGGCGGCTGCAACCGCGCATGGGCGGCAAGTGGCGGCTGCTGGCGAAAATCTTCGCCAACCCTGACCTGCCCGAGATCGACGACTACTACGAACCGTTCACCTTCGACTATGCCCACCTCCAGCAGGCGGGGGAAAGCAAGGCCTTCCCCACCGCGCGCCCACGCAGCCTGGTTTCCGGGCAGCAGATGGAAAAGGTGGTCTGGGGGCCGAACTGGGAGGAAATCCTCGGCGGGGAATTCGCCGGGCGCAGCGCCGACTACAACTTCGAAGGCGTGCAGAAGGAGATCTACGGGGAATTCGAGAACACCTTCATGATGTATCTCCCGCGGCTCTGCGAACACTGCCTCAACCCGACCTGCGTCGCGGCCTGCCCGTCGGGCTCGATCTACAAGCGCGAGGAGGACGGGATCGTCCTGATCGACCAGGAAAAGTGCCGGGGCTGGCGGATGTGCGTATCGGGCTGCCCCTACAAGAAGATCTACTTCAACTGGAAGACCGGCAAGAGCGAGAAGTGCATCTTCTGCTACCCCCGGATCGAGGCCGGCCAGCCAACCGTGTGCAGCGAAACCTGCGTCGGGCGCATCCGCTACCTCGGCGTCATGCTCTATGACGCCGACCGGATCGAGGAGGCCGCGAGCGCCCAGAACGTCGAGGACCTCTACCAGGCCCAGCTCGACATCTTCCTCGACCCCAACGACCCGGAGGTGATCGCGCAGGCTAGGCGCGACGGTGTGCCGGAGAACTGGCTCGAGGCCGCGCGCCATTCGCAGGTGTGGAAGATGGCGATGGACTGGAAAGTCGCCTTCCCGCTTCACCCCGAATACCGCACCCTGCCGATGGTCTGGTACGTGCCGCCGCTCTCGCCGATCAACGCGGCGGCCAGCGCGGGCAAGATCGCCGCGCGCAACGGCATGCCCGATGTCCGGTCCCTGCGCATTCCGGTCAAGTACCTCGCCAATCTGCTCACTGCCGGCAAGGAGGCCCCGGTGGTCGACGCGCTGGAACGGATGCTGGCAATGCGCGCCTACATGCGCGCCAAGACGGTCGGCGGCGTGGTCGATGAAGGCATCGCCCGCGAGGTCGGCCTGACCGCTGCCCAGATCGAGGACATGTACCACGTGATGGCGATCGCCAATTACGAGGACCGCTTCGTCATTCCCACCGGCCACCGCGAGGACGCGGAGGACATGTTCGATGAACGCGGCGGCTGCGGCTTCTCGTTCGGCAATGGCTGCTCGGGCGGAACCAGCGACGCCAACCTGTTCGGCGCGCCGCCGCGCAAGCGGCTCCAGACCCCTTCGGAGGTATTCTGATGCGCAACACCCTTCGCATCCTCTCGGCGCTGCTGCGCTATCCCGACGCGCAGGTGCAGCAGGCGGCGGGCGAATTCGCCGCGCTGCTGACCGACGAATGCCTGCTCAGCACCGCGCAGAACGCCATGCTGCAACCGCTGATCGACCAACTGGAGCGCAATGACCTGCTCGACCTGCAGGAAGCCTATGTCGCGCTGTTCGACCGGGGGCGCAGCGTCTCGCTCCACCTGTTCGAGCATGTCCACGGCGAAAGCCGCGACCGGGGGCAGGCAATGGTCGACCTGCGCGATCGCTACGCGGCGGCGGGGCTGGAAATTGCGGCGGCCGAACTGCCGGACTATCTGCCGCTGTTTCTTGAATACCTCTCGGTCCTGCCCCCGCAGCAGGCGCTGGTCGAACTGGCGCAGCCGGGACTGATCCTGGCCGCGCTGGCCGAGCGCCTGGCGGAAAAGCAATCGCCCTACGCCGCCGTGCTGCTGGTCCTTTCCCAGCTGGCCGGAGCCGAAGGCAGCGCTGCCGAGATCGCCCCCGCCGACGATCCGGACGATCTGGCCCAGCTCGACAAGACCTGGGAGGAGGAACAGGTCCGCTTCGATGCGCCCGCCGCGCCGGGCGCGCAGGCCGCCTGCCCGCAGGCGGCGGCAATGGTCGCCCGCTTCCAGTCCCCCGAACCCGTCAGGAGCCCGGCCCATGGCTGACTTCATCCATCACCTGCTTTTCGGGATCTATCCCTATGTCGCGCTTGCGGTTCTCGCCGTCGGATCGGTGATCCGCTATGATCGCGAGCCCTATTCCTGGCGGGCCGGTTCCAGCCAGCTGCTGCGCCGCCGCCAGCTGATCGTCGGTTCGGTACTGTTCCATCTGGGCGTGCTGATGATCTTCGCCGGACATCTGGTCGGCCTGCTGACCCCGATCGCGCTGTGGGACGCGCTGGGCGTGCCGCATGGGGCGAAGCAGCTGCTGGCCATCGTCGCCGGCGGGGTGGCGGGGGTGATGGCCATCATCGGCGCGACCCTGCTGATCCACCGCCGGTTCTTTGATCCCCGGGTGCGGGCGGCATCGAGTTTTGCCGACAACCTGGTGATCCTGCTGCTGTGGGCGCAACTGGCGCTGGGTCTGTCGACGATCCCGGTGTCGATGCAGCACCTCGACGGGACCGAGATGGTCAAGTTCATGGAATGGGCGCAGGGCGTGTTCACCTTCCGCGCCGGCACCGCCGACGTGATCCGCGATGTTGCCCCGGTGTTCAAGCTGCACCTCTTCCTTGGCCTGACGATCCTGCTGCTGTTCCCCTTCACCCGGCTGGTCCACATGCTTTCGGCTCCGGTCCGCTATATCTGGCGGCCGGGCTATCAGGTGGTCCGCTCGCGCAAGCTGAGCCCGCGTCATGGCTGAGCTGGCAGATCGGGCGCGGGTGGCAGTCGACGGGCGCGAAATCCCGCCACAGGACATCGCCGCCGAAGCGCAGAACCACCCCGCCGGCGACGCCGAAGCAGCCTGGCAGGCGGCGGCGCAGGCGCTGGCTGTGCGCCGCCTGCTGATCGACGAGGCCGACCGGCTAGGGATCGCCGCCGCGCCGCTCACCGATGCGGAAGGGCGGCTGCTGACCGAGGAGGATTCAAGGATCGAGGCGCTGCTCGCGGCCGAGGTCCGCACCCCGGAGGCGGACGAGGCCACCGCCCGGCGTTTCTACGACCTCCACCGGGAACGTTTCACCTCGCCGCCTCTGGTCGAGGCCGAGCACATCCTGTTCGCCGCCTCGCCCGACGATAGCCTGGCCTATGGCCTCGCCACTGGGGACGCGCGCACCGCGATCCGTCGCCTGCAACAGGACCCAGCCGCATTTGCGGAGCTGGCTGGCCGTCAATCCGCCTGCCCGTCGAAGGAGCAGGGCGGCAACCTTGGCCAGATCGGTCCGGGCCAGACCGTGGCGGAATTCGAGGCCGCGCTGTTCGCGCTGGGCGAGGGCGAGCTGTGCGGGGAGCCGGTCAAGACCCGCTACGGTGTCCACGTGATCCGCGCCGGCCGCCGGCAGGAGGCGCGGGAACTGCCGTTCGACCTGGTCCGCGAGCGGATCGCCCAGTACCTTGAGGAAGCAAGCTGGCGCCGCGCGGTGTCGCAGTACCTCTCGGTGCTCGCGTCCCGCGCACGGATCGAGGGTGCGGACCTGCCCTCGGCAGACGGGCCTTTGGTGCAGTGAACCACGATTACCTCACCGATGGGCATGGACGGCGCTTCGAATACCTGCGCCTGTCGCTGACCGACGTGTGCAATTTCCGCTGCACCTATTGCCTGCCCGGCGGCTACCGCAAGCAGGCCGGAGGCGCGGCCGAACTGTCGGTCGACGAAATCCGCCGACTGGTCAGCGCCTTCGCGCGGCTGGGGCTTTGGAAGGTACGCCTGACCGGCGGCGAGCCGAGCCTGCGGCCCGAACTGCTGGAAATTGCGCGCACGGTCGCGGCGGTGCCGGGCGTGCGCAAGCTGGCCATGACCACCAACGGCTATCGCCTGGCCGAGCGGGCGGCGGACTATGCGGCGGCGGGAATCTCGGCACTCAACGTCAGCGTGGACTCGCTCGACTCCGGCAAGTTCGCGGCGATCACCGGGCATGACCGGCTGGACGAAGTGCTGGCGGGGATCGCCGCGGCGCAGGACGCCGGGATCGCCTCGATCAAGCTCAACAGCGTGCTGATGCGCGGGATCAACGACGGCGAGCTGGACGGGTTTATCGATTTCGTCACCCGGCACGATGTCAGCCTGCGGTTCATCGAGGTGATGCGGACCAACGACAATCCCGATTTCTTCGCCCGGCACCACCTTGCGGGCGCAGAGATCGCGCGGCGGCTGGAAGCGCTGGGCTGGCGCGCGCTGCCCCGCGCGGCGGGAGCCGGGCCGGCGGTGGATTATGCCCCGCCGTCAGGGCCGGGCCGGATCGGGATCATCGCGCCCTATGCCCGGGATTTCTGCGCCAGCTGCAATCGCCTGCGGGTCTCGGCGCGGGGCAAGCTGCACCTTTGCCTGTTCGGGGACTTCGGCATCGATCTCCGGCCGCTGCTCCAGCTTGATAGCCAGCAAGACGAACTGGTCACCCGGATCGCCGCGCTGACCGCGACCAAGGCCCCGGCGCACCGGCTCCATGCAGGCGACAGCGGGGCCACCCCGCACCTCGCCTCGATCGGCGGGTGACCTTGTGCGCGCGACCGCAAGACCACCGAGCGGCTGAACTTGCTCCCGTGCAAACAGGCCGTCTGGCTCAGATCAGGTCGGACGGCCCGGTCGGGAAGCCCAGCTCCACCTTGCCGGCCAGCACGCAGGTGCGGTCCCAGTCGTACATCACGTGACCGCGGATCACCTGCACGTCGCGCAGGTGCTTCTGCAGGGGGAAGACGAGGGCGCTGGCGCTCGCCCCGGCGCTGGCGGCCATCGTGTCGATCGCGCGGTTGGCCAGCCGTACGACCTGCGCGGCGGCGAGGCGCAGCGCGGCCTGGGCCTCGACCGGGGAGGTGGCGCCGCTGGGTCCTTCGCGTTCCAGCGCGGCGCGCGCGTCTTCCCACACCAGCCGCATCGCCCGGACATCGGCCAGCGCATCGCCGAGGCGCATGTGGGTGGTCTGCAATTCGGCCTGGCGAACCCCGCCGCCAAAGGCCTGCGCCTTGGTCTTCATCCGTTCGGTGAACCAAGCCAGCGCCGCTTCGGCCGCGCCCACTGCCGGGGTCGCCGCAACCAAGGTCAGCGAAGCGCGGAGCGGAAAGCACAGCGTCGATCCGGGGTGCAGCACTTCGCCGGGCGAGGCTCCGGCGGCCATCTGGTGCGCCGGCAGGGTCATGCATTCGGGCACCACCACGCCGTTTACCCGCACCGCGTTCGATCCGGTGGAGGCCATGCCGGACATATGCCAGACATCCTCCACTTCAACCTCTTCGATCCGCATTGCGCAGTAGCGCGGCTGCCCGGTCTCGCTGTCCAGCGCGTTGACCAGCACCCAGTCGGAGTGGTTGATCCCGGTCGCCCATTCCCAGCGCCCGGTCACGCGGTAGCCGCCCGGCACGCGCTCAGCCGTGCCGGTGGGGGCAAGCGGGGCGGGGGCAAGTGGCATCCGTCCTCCTTCGAAGAAGCGCGCCTGCGCCTCCGGCGGGAACTTGCACACCATCCAGGCGTGGAGCGACAGGAACGCCAGCACCCAGCCGCTGGAAGCGCAGCCGGTCGACAGACGGCGCACGACGTCCAGGAATTCGGAGAAACTGGCCCCCATGCCCCCGGCGGTAACCGGGGCGAGCAGCGCGAAGAAGCCCGCTGCTTCCGCCTCTGCCATCGTTTCGGGCTGGAGCGCCCGGAGCCGCTCGGCCTCAGCGGCCCGTTCCGCCAGGCGCAGCGCCATGGCATCGGCCCAGTCCGCCCACGGTTCGCCGCCACGCGTGCGCAAGATCGCTTCTCCCATTGTCGGTTCCTTGTCCCGGTCGAATGCGCCGAAACTGTCAGGCAGTCGGACAAAATGTCAAGTTTCTTTATCAAAAATCCTCGCTGGGCGAGAACGCACTTGCGCTGCGCCGAGGCGGCTGGAAAGGAAAGCCGATGGAATCTTCCCTGCTGATCCTCGACCTGATGCGGGCCTTCTACTGGTTCGACGAGCAGCTGCGCGCCCGGTTGGCGGAGCGCGGGTGGAAGGGGATCACGCGCTCGCAGTCACTCGTGCTGGCCAATGTCGCCAACGGAATCACCCGCCCCTCGCACATCGCCACCAACCTTGGCGTCTCGCGCCAGGCGATGAGCCAGCTGCTGGGCGAGATGACCGCCGCCGGGCTGGTGGAAACGGTTCCCGATCCCGATGACCGCCGCGCCCAGCGGGTGGTCTTTGCGGGGACAGGCGGCCCGATTCGCGAGGCGGCGTCCAGCGTGCTGCGCGATCTGGAGCGTGAACTGGGCGAGGCGGCAGGTGCCCGCGCGATGGACGGCCTGCGGGCGGTGCTGAAGGCGGTTCCGCAGTCCGCCTGACCTTGGGTACGGCGGTGCACAGCTGCTCAACAAGTAAGGTATCTTGACATTAATTCGCGGGGCGCGGCATCCTTGGCGGCGGCCGGACCAAGTGCGTTCGGGCTGCCAACAGGCTGCGGGAGAGGACCGGCGATGCGAATCAAATTCATCACATTGGCCGGCCTGCTGCTGGCTGCCGGATGCGCGAGTGCGGGCGCACGGACTGCCCCCTCAGTTGCACCCGCTCCGCCGTCCGCGGGGACGGTAATCGCGGGCAGCAGACTGATCCTGCTTGGCACGGGCGGCGGGCCGATCGCGCGGGTCGCCCGTTCCCAACCGGCCAACCTGCTCCAGGTCGGCGGCAAGACCTACCTGATCGACATCGGCGATGGCACGCCGCGCCAGCTAGCGCGCGCCGGGGTGGCGCTGAACGCGGTCGACGCGGTGTTTGTCACCCACTTGCACTTCGATCACACCGCCGGGATCATGGGCTTTCTCGCGCTTGACTGGCAGGCGCGGCGGCGCGCGCCGGTGACCTTTTACGGGCCCCCGGGAACGCGCGGACTGGTTGACAACACGCTGCGCGCGCTGGGCAGCGGCGAGGCGATCTTCCGCCCGCAGCTGCCCGATCTGCCCGCCATGGCCAGCGTCTTCACCGGGCAGGACTGGGAAGTGACGACGGCGCGCGAAGTCTACCGCGATGCGGCGGTAAGTGTTCGTGCGGTGGAAAATTCGCACTATGGCACGATGCATCTCGAACCCACCGAGCATGGAATCAACCGCTCCTATTCCTACCGCTTCGATATGGCCGATCGATCGGTCGTGTTCACCGGCGATACCGGGCCGAGCCGGGCGGTCGAGGACCTGGCCCGGGGCGCGGACGTGCTGGTCAGCGAGATCATCGACATCGACGCGATCATCGCCGGGCTGAAGCGCCGCCAGCAGGCGACAGGGGTCGATCAGCAGCCGCTGATCGACCACATGGTCGAGGAACACCTGACGCCCGAGCACGTCGGCCGGATGGCAGCGGCGGCTGGGGTGAAGACGCTGGTCCTGTCGCATTTCGCGACTCCCCCCGGAATCGAGACGTTCGACCGCAAGGCCATGCTGACCTCGATCCGCAAGCACTACCACGGACGGGTGGTGTTCGGCGCTGACCTTACGGAAATCTGACTTCGCGACGGTTAGGCGGGCCGTGGCAGCGCTGCAACAGCGACAATCTGCTTAGCTTACGAATTATCAAATAACTTGACAGAAAAAGCATGCCGCGCATTTTGAAGCGGGATTTTTAGGGGAGGATGAAATGATCCGCACAAACACCACGGCTTCGTTGATTGCCCTGTCGGCCGCCCTGTGGAGCGGCACCGCGTTGGCCCAGAGCGGCGGCGACGAGGACCAGGGCAACCGCGAGATCATCGTCACCGCGCAGCGCCGCGCGGAAAGCGTGCAGAGCGTGCCGATCACCATCGCCGCCTTCGACCAGAAGATGGTCGAGGCGAGCGGCAGCGCCGACATCACCGACCTCAACGGCATCACGCCCAACGTGATCCTGCAGACCGAAGGGTTGGTCGCCAACGTCCCGATGTTCTCGATCCGGGGCATGAGCTCGGCCGACCCCGATCCCAATGCCGACCCCAAGATCAGCACGATCATCAACGGCGTCTACGTGCCGTTCGTCGCCTCCACCATGCTCGACCTGTTCGACGTGGAGCGAGTGGAAGTGCTCAAGGGCCCGCAGGGCGTGCTCTATGGCAAGAACAACCTGGCCGGCACGATCAACATCATCACAAAGGCCCCGGCCGAGGAAGCGGGCGGCGAAGTGCGGCTGACCGGCGGTTCGTTCGGGCTCAAGCAGGTGCGCGGACGGCTGGAAACCGGCGAGTTCGCTGGGGGCGTGCTCGCCGCCAAGGTCTCGGGCAGCTACAGCGACTACAACGGCTATGCCCGCAACATCCTGACCGGGAACAAGCTGGAAGCGAGCGAGAACGGCGGCATCCGCGTGGCGATCCGCGCCAAGCCTTCGACCACGTTCGACAGCACCGCGGTGTTCGACTGGAACAAGGAAACCGCGATCGGCCCGGCCAACCATTCGGCTGACAACGGCACGGCGGCCTATCTCGGACTGCCGATCGAGGCGCGCACCAACGTCCGCATCGCGGCAGTGCCGTTCGATCCCTATTCGCGCACCAAGTCCTATGGCGTGGCCTGGACCAGCAACCTCGATGTCGGGGTGGGCACGATCACCGCCGTACTGGGCGCGCGTCACCAGGACTATGAAACCCGCGGCGACTTCGACGGGCTGATCACCCCGGTCCCGGGCTTCGACGTGACCCGCAAGTTCAAGGGCAATTCCAAGTCCGCCGAACTGCGCTTCGTCTCCAACACCGGCGGCTTCATCGACTACGTGATCGGCGCTTATGCCCAGGGCGACAAGTGGCGGCAGAACAACCTGGTGCTGACCACGGCGACGACCCGCACCGAATCCCAGCTCGACCAGGATTCGTCCAGCTACGCGCTGTTCGCCCTCGCCAACCTGCACCCCACCGACAAGCTGACCCTCTCGCTCGGCGGACGCTATTCGTGGGACAAGAAGGACTATTCGATCGACACCAAGGTCTATGCCAACGGGGTGCTCAACGCCGGGTCCTCGTTCAGCGGCAGCCTCAAGGGCGACTGGTCGAAGTTCACCCCGCGCGTGACCCTGCAGTACAAGGCCAGCGACGAGGCGATGCTGTTCGCCAACTTCTCCAAGGGCTACAAGGCAGGCGGCTTCAACAGCCGCGGGACCCGGCCTGAGAACGTCGGCCCCTACGATCCGGAAAACGTGACCTCGTACGAAGCGGGCATCAAGTCCGACCTCGCGGGCCGCACGATCCGCATCAACCTGACCGGCTTCCTCAACAAGTTCAAGGACCTGCAGGGCGGCGTGACCCGTCCGGGTGCGGTCCGGGCGGAATCGGTGACCGTCAACGTCGCTTCGGCGGAGACCTGGGGGCTTGAACTGGAAACCCTGTTCCGGCTGAGTCCGCGCTTCACCCTGTCGGCGAACGTGGGCTACCTCCATTCGCGCTACACCAACTTCTGCGATGACGTGGACGGCGTGTTCTCGGCGAGCAACGCGGCGGTTCCGGGGCAGTGCGGCGCAGCGGTGCCGTTCACCTTCGCGGGGTCCTCGACGATCAGCTACCTGATCCCGACCGACAACACCGCGCTGGAACTGGCCAATGCGCCCGAATGGACCGGCAGTGTCGCGGTGGACTATACCCACCCGATCTCGCTGGGCGACATCAAGTTCCACGCCGATGCCCGCTACACCCCGCGCTACAACACCTGGGGACGCAGCAACATCGAGGCCTATTACCGTCAGGAAGCCCTGCTGGTGAACGCCAGCCTGGCGCTGGTCGGCGAGGACGAGCGCTGGAGCCTTACCGGCTACGTCAAGAACCTGACCAACAAGACGGTGATGTCCGGCGCGGTCAGCCCGGGCGGTGGCAACCCGGTGCAGCAGTTCTTCCAGCCGCCGCGCGAATTCGGCGTCGAAGCCTCGTTCAAGTTCTGATCCCTGCTGCCCGCCCGCTTTCCGGGCGGGCAGTGGCCTGACCCCGAACGGGCGTCCATCGGAACGATGGATGGACGCCCATCGATACAATCGGTGCGACCCCTGCCGCGCCCGGCGGTAAGGCATCGCCGTGCGCAGCCAATCGCGCGCGGGGAGATGCCGCATGCACCGTGAACCGATCTGCCCCATGAGCGTAGCGGCCAGCGCGGGCTAGACGGGCGGATGCGCGTCGTCGTTACGGGAGCGGGCGGCTTTATCGGCCGAGAGATCGCGGCGCTGCTGCTGGCGCGGGGCGACAGCGTGGTCGGCATCGATACCGCGGCGGCGGCGATCCCGCCGGGCTGCGAGGTCCATGCCGGCGATCTTGGCGACCGGGCAGTGCGCGAAGCTGCGCTGGCAGGCGGGCTCGACGCGCTGATCCATCTCGCCACGGTGCCGGGCGGAGCGGCAGAGGCCGATCCCGCCGCCAGCCGCCGGATCAATCTGGATGCGATGTACGATCTGCTGCTCGATGTCTCGGCGCTGCAACCGGGGCTCCGCGTGGTCTATGCCAGCACCATCGCGGTGCTGGGCGATCCGCTGCCCGCACGGGTGGACGATGCCACCCCGATTGCGCCGAAGCTGATCTACGGCGGGCACAAGGCGATGATGGAGCAGGCCGTCGCGCTGCTCTCCAATCGCGGCGCGATCGATGGGGTCAGCCTGCGCCTGCCGGGAATCCTCGCCCGCCCGCAGGGGCCATCGGGAATGAAGTCCGCTTTCCTGTCTGACCTGTTCCACGCGCTGAAGGCGGGGCGGGCCTTTACCTGCCCGGTTTCGGCCGGGGGGACGATCTGGGTGCAGTCGCTGGCGCGCGCCGCGCGCAACTGCCTGCACGGGCTGGCTGTCGATGCCGCGCTCATGCCGCCGGGCCGTGCGGTGACGCTGCCCGCGCTGCGCATCGCGCTGGGAGAGCTGGAGCAGGAAATTGCGCGCCAGTGCGGCGCCGATCCGGGGCTGGTCAGCTTTGCCCCCGATGCCGCGCTCGAAGCCGCTTTCGCCGCGCAGCCGCCGCTGTTCACTCCGGCTGCGGAGCGCGCCGGTTTTGCACATGACGGCGATCTTGCTACACTCGTCGCCAGCGCCCTTGCGACACTGCGATAAGGAGGGCGCGGGGATATGGCGATGCGGTTCGGACGGCTCGATCTCAACCTGCTGGTGGCGCTCGACGCTCTGCTGACCGAGCGCAGCGTCTCGCTTGCGGCAGACCGGCTCTGCCTCTCGCAATCGGCGACATCCAGCGCGCTCAGCCGGCTGCGCGACTATTTCGGCGATGACCTGCTGGTGGTGAAGGGCCGCCACATGATCCTGACCGCCCGGGCCGAGGAACTGATCGAACCGGTGCGCGCGGTGCTGGAACAGGTCCGCACCACCATCGCCATCGCCCCGCCGTTCGATCCGGCCACCAT
>JAYRMP010000064.1:0-17215 GCA_041912655.1 Novosphingobium sp.
GTGGCCACCAGCGACGCCGCATTCCGGGGTGGGGCATGCCCCACCCCGGAATACACCATCGCCTACACCGGAAATTACACCACGAGCGCGGACGCTAACCCGCTTTTTTGCCGTCACGCCCCGATCTCAGGCATTCGGACAGTTTGAAGTATCGGTTTGGACGGCCGCGCCGGCCGTGTAGCTTGCGCTTAGACAACAGGGAGCGGGCCTATGAGCGCGGAGTTTTGGGCAATCGTCGCGGTTGGGGTTCTGGTCATCCTGGTTTTGGACGGAGCCCGAAAGGACCTTCTCCAACGCCTCGATGCCATACTGCTGGAGCTGCAACAGTCGAGGCGGCGCTAGGAACAAGAAAGGGCGACCGGCGTGAAAGGATGAAACCGCCGACCGCCCCGATTGCCCGCACACGGACTTGGCGGGTGATCCGAGGCGGCGCCCGATGACGAAACAGGCGCCGCCCGATGGATTTCTAGCGCAGCGGCATCGATCGCGGCGCGCCGACCCGTACCGCGTCGCCCGCGTTCTTCAGGCTGGCGAGCATTTCGACGATTTCAGCGGGGACGGGATGAGCCGGGCGCCAATCGATCAGGTTGCCGCTCCCGATGATCCCGCCGATTGCCTTGTCCGCCAGTTCCGCCGGGCGTGAGTGGACGCTTGCGCCGCGGTTGAGCGCCTGAAGCGCGGCCCATAGGTCGAGCATCCGCTCGCCGGCTGCGCGCAACTCTGCCGTGAGTTCTTCAGCGACAGGTGCCGTTGCCGTGCCGATCATATCGGCCGTTTCCAGCCGGATGGCCTTAACCTCTTCGTACCCGTCCGAAATGACGCGGCGCAGTTCCCCAATGCCGGCGCGGATGGCGTCCCGCTCAGCCCTGAGGCCGTTTTCATCGATCGCCTGGCGGGACGCGATGGCAACGTCCCCGTGCTCAAGCAGTGCCTGAGCAACCTCCTTGCCGGACGGGCCCCGGTAGCCGATGCCGCCGCCGAAGCCGTTGCCGAGGAACTCCAAGGGGCGGTTCTGGATTGCCGCCACGCCACGCCGCGCTTCCGCCGCCCTGGTCGTGGCCTCGACCTTGGCAACCAGTAGCTGAGCCTCCGCGAGGGCGCGGAGGGCGCTGCTCTGATTGTTAATCTTTCCGGTCGTGAGGTCCAGCACGCCGCCTAGAATTGACTGCGCGTCGCCCATTGCGGAGGTCGCGAACTTCACGCTGTCCGCCGCCTCCGCCGTGGCGAAGAGCTTGGCAATGAACGGCCCCAGGACAACCGTGCCGGCCATGATCGCCGCGCCCCATGGGCCTGCCATGAAACTGGCCGCGCCGCCGATCGCGGAGAGCGTCTTGTTGGCGGATCCCTCTAGGCCGGAGAGGGCGTAGGACAGTTGCGGGAGCTGCTGCGCAAGAATGGTCGAGGCGGCCGTCCCCATCTGGAATTGCACCGCCATGTCCTGCAACTGCTGCCCCGCGTTCGTCATTGCGGCGCGCTGCGAGCGCATTCCTCCGGCGAGATTGTCGTTTGCCGCCGCCTGGCGCTGCGTTGCTGCCGTCACCATTTCGACGGCGCTGGCCTGCTTATTGAGCTGCTGTTGAGTGAGCTCGGTGATCCGGGCGCGGGCCGTGAGGTCGGCGGCGCGCTGTTCCTCTGCTGCGGCGAGGTTCTTCGCCTCGACGATCGATTGCCTCATCGCCAGGCTGTAGTCGCCCTCTCCCGGAATCTGCGCCAATCTTCCCTGGTCTGCTCTTGCGTGCATAGCCAGCCGCGCGGATCGCCTTGCACCGTCGCCCAGAAGATATCGGAATTGGAGCCCGGCCAAGATTTGATGAGGCCAGCAAGTTCTTCGCCGGAGTAGGGCGCCGCAAGCTTGCTGCGGTTCTTGATGATAGCCCTGGCGAACGCCTCATCGATCTCCAGCGCGGACCACTCATCCCGATCATCGCGGGAGCACCAGTACTCGTACCGTCCCGCAATCAGGTCGGCATTTCCCCCCTCAAAGGGGTCTTCGTCATCATCGATCCAATGAGCCATGCAGTCGCGATCGACGGTTTCGAAATTCGCCCAGCATAGCGGCGACGGGTAGACCTCTTGCGGCGGGACAGGGATTTCCACCGAAGTGATTTCCTCTCCTATGTCGTCGAGGGCCTTTTGGAGCGCGGCGAATGCCTCTTGCTCATCTGAGGTAGGGCCTCGATCAAGGATCTGCCAACCAAGGTGCTGGCGCCAGCACTCCACTTCATTCCGGGCGCGGCTCTTCTCGACCGGCTCTTCGAACCATTCCCAGCGCCGAAGATGGCCGCGCACCAGCTTGAACGCTGTCGGGGCCTTGATGTTGAGCAACAGGGATTCCGCAGCCTCTTCGCGACTCAAGCCTTCCTGCCTGGCGAGGGCGAAGAACTCGCGGAACGGGATCCATTTACGATAAGTCGCCATGCCGCGCTCCGCTTCGGCATCCGCTGGATGTGGGGGCAGGAGCGGCGGAGACGCTCTTTTCGCTGGCCTATTGCTAGCCCCCAAGGTCGTTTATGCGCTTTCACCCGGCTCGCTGTCGACCTCGCGGAGCACATATCCCCAGCGCGTCCGATCGCAGCGGCTCCGCCGGATGCGCTCAAGGTGTGGGCGCATGTTCGCACGGTCGGCGGCGAGGTCTGGTTGTTGAGGCGGTGAATCTTGGTTCAAGCCATAGTCCGGGACCGTTGGATATTCCGGCTCATCATCGAAGGCCTCATCGCAACCTGAATCGTCGACCGCCCTGTCGAAGTCGGAAATGATGCAGCCAGGGCCTTGCCCCATGTTGGCAAACCTGGCGGCCGCGTCGTCTTCCGCGAAGCCGCCGTCCTGTTCATCGCCGCAAGGCTCATCGTCTGCATCGCCGTCGAGCACGTCAAGGAGGTCGATTGCGACCGAGACAAACGCCGCCAGCTTGTCGCGATCATAGCGCGAAAGGATCCGCGCGACGGCTGGCATTGGGGGAATTGTTCCGGGGAGGGTGACGGGAGCGCTTGCTCCTCCTAGTGGACTCGTAGCCATTCATTCGACTCCTTCACAGTCGTTGGTGGTTAGGGGAGCGGAGCAAGCTCGTACCTTCGCCCCGCTCCCCGTCTGATATCGGCTAAGCCGATTTCTTTGCCGCCTTGATGGCGATGACATTCCCCTGTTCCACTGGAGACCTGAGCCCGGCGACATGCCGCGCCCAAGCGTCGAGCGCGTTGCGTTTCTCGACGCTCCAGTCGTGCCTCTGGTAAATGCCAGCGACGCCAGACCTGGAGCCGCTCACGTGGTTGAGCACGGCCTCAGTGACCTCGAATCTGGTCCCCATGCGCTGAAACCCGGTGGCCATGGTCCGGCGCAAATCGTGAATGCGCCAATGCTCTAGCGGCTTGTTGTCCCTCGCCTTCGCAATGGCATCATCGAGGGCCGCCTTGGCCTTCGTAATCCCCGATATTGGCGTGCGGAGCCTTGTTGTCAGCACATAACCGGCCTTTGGCCAGTTCGCAGCATCCGGTTTTTCTGCCTCCGCCTTGACCTGTTCCGCCAATGATAGGTCATCGAGTTCGGCAATCACTTCCGGCGACAGGGGCACGATATGGGCGACGCGGTTCTTTGCGCGTCCGATTGGAATGGTCCAAGTTGCGGTTGCCCGGTCGAGCTCGCCCCACATGATCCCTGCGACCTCGCTCCGACGCTGGCCCGTGAGCATCAAGAGGCGGAAGAAATGCCCGAACGGGTGGGAAAGTCCGCGGCTGGCATTCCAGACTGCAAGCAGCTCATCATCTGATAGAACGCGGTCACGCGCTTCGGGAGCCTCGGGCCTCTCCATGACCTCCAGCAGATTGGAGGGGGCGTAGTCGTGAACAACGGCCCACCTCCAAAGGACACGGGCATAAGCATACACCGCGCGCCGCATTCCGCGCTGCTTGGCGGGTATCGCATCGATCACGGCCTGCAATTCCGTCTTTGCTATATGCGGCATGGGTCGGCCTGCGAGCTTCTTCTTTAGATGCCGCTCGACCACTAGCTTCGCCTGCTTCACGCTGGAGGGGCGGCGCTTGCTGTTCTCGTAGGCATCTAGCCAGCGCTCGGCGACCTTCTCAAACAACAGCTCGCCTTCGAGGCGCGCCTTCTCTTCCGCCTGCTTGCTGGCCTCTTGGTGGGCCGCGACCTCATCTAGATCCCGCTGGCGGGGGTCTATGCCGCGGGCAACCATCGCCGCAAGCGCCCTAGCCTGGTCCCGTGCTTGTTCCGCCGTAATGTCGCCGTGTCTTCCGATGGTGTAGCGCTTGGGCGGGGTGCGGTCCGCCGCGCCCGGAATGGCAATCCGGTACTGGTAGATGTAGACCTTGTTGCCGGTAGGGGAGACCTTCAGGCCGAAGCCCTTCACAACGCCCTTGCCGTCATCATCCCAAAGGAAGGTGTCCCGCTCGGCGGGCGTTGCAGCGTCGACGCTGCGCTTGCTGATATAGCCTTTTGCCATGCCGGCGGGCGTCCTGATTGTTAGCCAGCAATCAGATAGCAATCAGGCGGGCGACAATCAATTACAATCTATGACAACCAATGCTTATTAAAAGGCTAGTAAATGCGCCACTTACTCGAAGCCTCCCTCGCAACAGGCGGGATCTAACGCTAACTTTTAATCAGTAGGTCGCTGGTTCGAACCCAGCAGGGCTCACCACCCAGTCCGCCAAATGGCGAGACTTTCTTACCTTTCACCACGCCCCCTGAATTTTCGTGCCTTTGCGTACCTGCTCGAGATGCCAGCACAGCGCGTCGAGGTGCCAGCTGTCGAGTAACCGCTCGCCCGGGTTGAGCGTGAAGAAGGCCTTCATCAGGAAGGCCTTGAGGTCCTGCCTCAGCAGCGCGTCGAGGCGGCGCAGGTCAGGGTCAGGCGCTCTCATCGTCGCCTCCCTCGCCGATTCGCAGCCCGGCGGCGGCAAGGATCTCGAAGTCCTCCTGCGCCAGAGTGTGCATCGCCTGCTGCTGCGTCTCTTCGCCATCGACCGTGCGCATCAGTGCGAGCAGCATACCCGTGGCCCGCAGGTCTCCTTTCAGCGCCTGCTCGCGCAGGCGCAGCAGCAGCGCGTGGCCCGCGGGGACCCGGATGCGCTTGCCGTTCAGCATGATCGGGATCGGATCATCGAGCACCTCGCGCACGAGCTCCTCGGTCGCGCGCCGCCGCCGCGGCCGGCCGCGCAGGTTGCCCGACCTGCCCGGCTGGAAGCGGGTGCGCACAGGCGGATTGCGATAGCCGACGGGCGGCTCGGCGGGACCCGCGCCCTCAGACATCGCTCACCTCCATGGCAGTCCGGCGCTCGATCGCCGCGAAGCTCTCGCCGCTGGCCCGGAGGAGCGGCATCTGCCCGGTGGCCGCGATGAAGCGGCGCAGGATCACATCGCAATAGAGCGGGTCGAGTTCAGCAAGCCGGGCGATCCGCTCGCATTGCTCGGCGGCGATCAGCGTGGTGCCCGAGCCGCCAAAGGCGTCGATCACGATCTCCCCCCGGTCGGAGGCATCGCGGATGATCTCGGCCACCAGTTCGACCGGCTTGACCGTCGGGTGCCAGGCGAGCGCCTCGGCGCGCTCGGCCGAGAAGCTGTTTACCCCGGCGCAGTGCCAGACATTGGAGCGGTGCCGGCCATTGCTGCCAAGCTCGACATTGTTGACGTGCGGTCGCCGGCCCTTCTTGAATACGGCGACCAGCTCGTGCTGCGAGCGGTAGAGCGAGCCCATCCCCGCATTGCTCTTGACCCACGCGCAAAGGTTCAGCCAGCCATCATAGACCGCCCGGCCCGCCGCCAGCAGCTCGGGCAGGTGGCGCCAGTCCATGAACACGTAATGCAGCGCGCCATCCTTGCTGACGCGGGCCATGGCCTCGCAGGCGCGGGTCAGGAACGCGGTGAACTCGCGCTCGCTCATCTCGCCCGAGCCCTGCACGAACTCCCGGTGGCGGACCTTGCCAAGCCCCGAGACATGGCCGCCGATCGGCACGTTGTATGGCGGATCGGTGACAGCCAGGCGCGCCTTGTCGCGGCCCATCAGCGCCGCCCAGGTGGCAGCATCGAGCGCATCGCCGCAGATCAGCCGGTGGCGCCCCAGCTGCCACAGGTCGCCCACCTGGCAAACCGGCGGACCGTGAGGCAACACGGGTTCGGGCTCCTCATTGCGCCCGCTCTCTCCCGCGTCGAGGATCAGTTCGATCTCGCGGGTGTCGAACCCGGTCAGGGTCTCGTCGATCTCGAGCTCGCCCAGCGCGCCCAACTCGATTGCCAAGAGCTCACGGTCCCATCCCGCCTTTTCGGCAAGGCGGTTGTCGGCAATCACATAGGCGCGCTGCTGGGCCTCGCTCAGCCAGTCGATGCACAGCGTCGGCACCTCGCTCCAGCCCAGCAGCCGCGCTGCGGCGAGCCGGCTGTGTCCGGCGATTACCTGCCCCGAGCCATCGACCAGCAACGGGTTCGTAAACCCGAACGCCTCATCGACCGCGCGATCTGGCGCACCTGGCGCGGGGAATGGGTGCGAGCGTTGCGCGGCGCCTCGCGCAGCGCCGAGACATGCCGGAGCTCGGCCCTGGGCAGGCGGATGGTTGCGGGGGCTGCCTTGCTGGCGGGGCGGGGTATAGTCATCGATGCCTCCATGGTTCGCGGGGCCAGTCCCCGCGTTGAAGGCCATCCAGGTATCAGCGATCCATCGCGCCGATACTTGGCGTTAACACTCGTTTCGTCGCATTTTTTTTGGAACGCTGAAAGCCGCGTAACCACTCCCTGTTTCGACCGATGCGTTCCCTGTTATCGGGCAAAAACTTCCCTGTTCTGCGCTTAGGGAATTTGCGGGCAGAGACGCGTTAGGTCAGGACTGCGCCATTCACCACTCGGTCCGGCAGAGTCGCCTATTCGACCAACCGCTGGCCCCACAGGGACTTCAGCCGTTCCAGCACGATCAGCATCGCAGTGCCAGCCAGCAGGATTGTGCCCATGTCGGCAAGGCTGACCGGGGCGAAGCGGAACAGGTCGGTGATCGGCGGGAACAGCTGGGTTGCCAGCAGGATTGCTACGACAAGGCCAAGCACCATGGCGAGCGCCGGGTTGGGTCGCCCGAAAGCTGCGGCGACCGAGGCGCTATAGCGGCGGTTGACCAGGATCAGCCCGGCGATGGCGAGGACGAGGGCGAACACGGCGCTGGAGCGCAGCTGTTCTTCCGGCATTCCGGCCTGCCAGAAGTGCCAGGTGAGGCCGCCGGTGACGGCCAGGGCGAGGACACCCTGCAGCACCGACCAACCGACCAGCGCTTGCGAGAACAGCGGGCTGTCCGCCTTGCGCGGGGGGCGGGCCATGACGTCCCCCTCTTCCTTCTCGGCCTCGAAGGCGAGCGAGCAGACCGGGTCGATGATCATCTCCAGGAAGGCGATGTGGATCGGTCCCAGCAGCAGCGGCATGCCGGTCAGCAGGGGCAGCAGGGTCAGTCCCGCAATCGGGATATGCACGGCGACGATGAAGCCCATCGCCTTGCGCAGGTTGTCATAGATCCGCCGTCCCACCCGCACCGCCTTGACGATCGATCGGAAATCATCGTCGAGCAGCACGATGGCCGAAGCTTCGCGGGCAACGTCGGTGCCGCGTCCGCCCATCGCGATCCCGATGTGCGCCGCCTTGAGCGAAGGTGCATCGTTCACCCCGTCGCCGGTCATGGCCACGATCCCGCCGGCCTGTTTCAGCAACTCGACCAGCCGCAGCTTCTGTTCCGGCATGATCCGCGCGCAGACACCGACGCTGGCGATCCGCTGGCGCAGCGCCTCGTCCGGCATGCCCGCCATGTCTTCGCCGGTCAGCACCTCTTCTGCGTCAATTCCGGCCTGGCGGGCGATGGCGCGCGCGGTCTGCGGATAGTCGCCGGTGATCATCACCACGCGGATTCCCGCCTCGCGGCATTGGCGCACCGCATCCGGGACAGCGTCGCGCAGTGGATCTTCAAGTCCGACCAGCCCGCGGAAGGCAAACGGGAAGTCACGCTGTGAAGCGGGCAGTGCGCCGTCCTGCCAGCTGGCTTCGGCCAGGCCAAGCACGCGCAGGCCCCGCCCGGCCATGACATCGACCAGCTGCTGCAGTCGCTGCCATTCCGACCCGGTCACGCCGCACAGGTCGGCAATGGCTTCGGGCGCACCCTTGGCGGCGATGATCCGCTCCTCGCCGCCATTGCCGCTGCCCCAGACATGCGACATGGCGAGCAGCGCGGGATCGAGCGGATAGTGGCGGTCAAGCGTCCAGCCTGCCTCCTGCAGTTGCCTGGCCGTCGCCGGTGCAAGCCCGTCTCCCAGCTCGTGAAAGGCGACTTCCATCGGATCGACGGGCTGCGGCGCACTGGCCAGGATGCCCAGCTCGACCAGCCGGTGAAATTCTTCGTCCCGTACGGTTTCCTGCACTTCTTGCGGCAGCAGCGCCCGTCCGTCGGGCAGGCGCAGTTCGGCAACCCGCATCCGGTTCAGGGTCAGCGTGCCGGTCTTGTCGGTGCACAGGACCGTGGCGGAACCGAGTGTCTCGATGGCGGCGGCGCGGCGGGTCAGCACGCGGCTCTGCGACATCCGCATCGCGCCCATGGCCATGAAGATGGTCAGCACGACCGGGAATTCCTCGGGCAGCATCGACATGCCGATAGCGATTCCAGCCAGAGCCGCCTGCAGCCATGAGCCGCGCAGCAGACCATAGAGCAGGACCACCAGCACACTGGCCGCCAGCCCGGCTGCGCCGAACCACAGCACCAACCGGCGGGTCTGCACGCGCAGGCGCGGTGCTTCGGTTTCGAGCGTGGACAGCACCGTGCCGATCCTGCCGATCTCGCTGGCAGGCCCGGTCGCGGTGACCACGCACAGTCCCGATCCGCGCACCACCAGCGATCCTGACCAGACAAAGGGTAGGTCGTCGCCCCCGGGCCGCGCGGCGTCGGCCGGCCTGGTCCCGCTGGCTGCCACCTTGCGCACCGGCACCGATTCCCCGGTCAGCAGCGATTCGTCGATCTGCAGACCATTGTTCTGCACCAGCCAGGCGTCGGCGGGCACCCGGTCGCCTTCGCCCAGCACCACGATATCGCCGCGCACCACTTCGCGTCCGGCGATGCGCTTGCGCACCCCGTCGCGGATCACCAGCGCGCGTGGGCTGGACAGATCGCGCAGGGCCTCGAGCGCGCGTTCCGTTCGGCTTTCCTGGACCACCGTGATGAGGATCGACAGGCCGGCGAAAGCGACCAGGATCAGGGCTTCCTGCAGATCGCCCAGCGCCATGTAGATCAGCCCGGCGATCAGCAGCATGGCCAGCATCGGCTCGCGCAGCACGTCGAGGACGATACGCCCGAAGCTGCGCCGACCCTGCCGCGGAAGCTCGTTGAACCCCTCGCTCCGCAGGCGTCCGGCTGCCTCGGACTCGCTGAGGCCGCTGGTCAGTTGCGGGGGCAGGGCCGTGTGCTGTTCGGACAATCCTGGCCTCCAGAAGTCGAACGCCGTACCCGCTGCGATCGGGTGCCGGCTGGTCCGTCACCGAGCCTTATGCGCCGGAAGGCCACCTTGCTTCCAGATCATTTGGCGCAGGACAAGAACGGAGTGCAAAAGGTTCAGGCGACGCCGAACTTGGTTTCCACCTCGACCCCTGCCTCGTTGAGGAAGGCAGTCGGCAGGATGCCGCCCGCGCAGATGATCACGTCATCGTTGGCGATCTTCATCTCCTGACCGGATTGCGACAGACTGACCTGTCCGGGTTCGATCGAGAGCACTTCGCTGCCCAGCAGCTCCCTTATCCGACCTTCCGCAACTGCCATGACAACGTCTTCACGGTTCTTGCGCCGGGCGCGGTTATAGGCGCTGCCGCGGTAGGACAAGGTCACCTCCGCGCCCGGCTGCTCGGCGATCCGCGCTGCCGCCTCCAGCGCACTGTCGCCGCCGCCCACCACCAGCACGCGGCGGCCGGCATACTGCTGCGGATCGATCATACGGTAGACGACCTTGCCCAGGTGCTCCCCCGGAACGCCCAGCGTGCGCGGCGTACCCCTCCGCCCGATTGCCAGCAGCACCAGCTTTGAGCGGTAGACATTGCGTGCGGTTTCCACTTCAAAGTGGCTTCCGGACCGGCGCACGGCTGTCACTTCCTCCTCGAACCGGGGCTGGAGCCCGGTTTTCCCGAGCACGTCCTCCCAGAAGGCGAGGAGGCGCTCCTTGCTGATTTCGCCAAAGCGAACTTCGCCGATCAGCGGCAGGACGGCGGGAGCGGTCATCACCAGCTTGCCGCGCGGAAAGTGGGCGACCGTTCCGCCCAGCGTGGACTGATCGACCGTGACGAACGACAGGCCGCGCTCCATTGCCCCCAGGCTGGCGGCGATTCCCGCCGGGCCGCAGCCGGCAATCACGACATCGAGCACGCCTTCGCCGCCCTGGATCTTGCGCGCCCGTGCGGCGATCGCGGCGATGGCCTGGCGCCCTTGCTCGATCGCGTTCTTGATCAGGCCCATCCCGCCCAGTTCCCCGGCAATGAACAGGCCGGGCACGCTGGTTTCGAACTCCGGCGTAAGCAGCGGAATGTCGACCCCGCGGGTTGCGGTACCGAACACCAGCGAGATCGCCCCGGTCGGGCAGGCCGCCGCACAGGCCCCGTGTCCGACGCACAGGGCCGGCTCGACCAGTGCGGCCTTGCCATCGATGATCCCCAGCACGGTCTTTTCCGGGCAGGCATGGGCGCACGAAGCGCAGCCCAGGCAGCGCGCCGGATCGATCACCGGGTGCAGCGAGGCCGGCTGGTCCAGCCCGGCCTGGATGTTGTCTTTCAGCACCGCCAGGTGGCGCCGTGAACTGCGCCGGGCCAACAGGGTCCAGACAAGCCAGATCCCCAGCAGTGGCAGCAGGTAGACCAGCAGCAGCGGATTGAATGGCATCAGGCGCCCGGCACCTTGATCTCGCGGGCGACATCGTTGACCAGCTTCAGCCCGGCAGGATCGCTGCCCAGCGCCTTGCGCGCGTCCTTCAGCTCGGTTGCGGCAACATCCGGCTGCCCCAGGACTATGCGCGAGCGCAGCAGCTTGACCCAGCCTTCGGGGTTGGCCGGGTTGGCCTTGAGCTTGCGGGCGAGACCATTGACCATGCCGTCGATCATGGCCTGGCGATCGGCTGGTGCCATCTGGCTGGCGGCCTGGACCGCAGCAGGATCGGGCGGGGGCAGGACTGCGGCGCCAGCTGCGGTGCTTGCCGGCACGGCCTGCTTGAGCTTGCCCGAAACGTCGATCCCCAGACGCTTCGATACCTGATCGATCTGGCGGCGCACATCCGCTTGCCACGGCGCGTCGGCCGGGCCGGAATTGGCCAGCACGATCCACTTGTCGAGCGCCTCGCGTTCGCCGCCATTCTGAGCCTGCCACAGCGCCAGGAAGTACCGTGCGCGCGGTTCCGCCGGGTCGAGCGCGACGGCGCGTTCGAAGGCTGCCTTGGCCTCGGGCGTGACCTTGCCGCCACCGACCCCGGTCAGCGCTTCACCGTAGCCCGAGTGGACCAGCGCGTTCTGCGGCAACAGCTTCAGCGCCCGCTGATACGGGGCGATGGCCTTGTCGGGCTTGCCGGTCATCACATAGGACCAGCCGAGCATCCGGAAGCCTTCGCCATTGTCCGGCTCCTTCTCAAGCCGCGCGGCGAGCCGGTTGATCATCGTATCGACATCGTCGAGAGCCTGCTGCGACCCGCCACCCGGCACGCTGGGGAGGGGCATGGTCGCGGCGCCGGTGCCGACTTCGTCGTCGGGGCGCAGGGCGAAGATCGCCAGGGCGACGGCGACCATCGCGCCGGTCCCTATCAGCAGCTTGTTTGCGCCAATCGCCGAAGCCTTCGGAGCAGCGTCCGAGGCGGGCGCTTCGGTTTCCGCACCGCCGACAGCCTCTGCCGGGTTGCGCGCCTGCCACACCCGCATTGCCACGATTCCGAGCGCGATTCCGGCAAGGCCGGTCAAAAGATAGGGCATCATGACTTGCATCTGGCTCCTGCTTGCCACTTCCTGTCGCGGTCGCTGCGCCTATTGCCCAGCTTGGCGCAGTTCCCAACCCGAAGCTGACACCAGCTTGTCAAAGCGCGCAAACGTCGATGTTCCGGGCCGCGCGCAGGACGAACCGAGTCGCCGAAAATGCACCGGCCATAAACCTGACGCTAAGCACGCTTTGGCACCAAGGCATTGTCGGGCCAGCAAGGATTGCAACTGCAAATGGCGTCAAAAGCCCAGAAATTGCCAACAGCGACCCAATATCCAAGGTTAACGCCGGGGGCGGTCGAACGATTCGTCTCGGCACTGGTGGCGCTTGCCGTGGCGGCGGCGATCGCCTGGGGCTGGCTCCACCGCCATGACGGTACGATCGATCCGGAGCGCGGCCTGGGCTATGCGCTGGGCATCGTCGGGGGCAGCATGATGCTGCTCCTGCTGGGCTATCCCCTGCGCAAGCGGGCGCGCCCGGCCACCCGGGCGCCGGGCACGGTCGGCTTCTGGTTTCGCCTGCACATGCTGCTGGGGCTGATCGGGCCGCTGGCAATCCTCTACCATTCGCGTTTCAGCTGGGGCGCGCTGAACAGCGCCGCCGCGCTGGGAGCGATGATCGTGGTGGCGAGCAGCGGCCTGATCGGCCGGTTCTTCTATTCGCGGGTCCACAGGGGCTATTCCGGGCGCAAGCTGGAACTGCGTTCGCTGCGCGAGGAAATGCAGGAATTGCTGGCCCATCTGGCGCAGCGCGGAGTGGCGGGCGACGCGATCCTGCACGAACTCCAGTCCTTCGAGGACCGCGCGGTCGCCGCTGGCTGCAGTTTCTGGACCAGCGCCCGCGCCGTTGTGGCACTGGGGATTGCGACGCGCCGCGCCCATTCTCGCATCCTCCACGCGCTGCCGCGCGGCGGCGAAGGCCTAGCCGATGCGCGGGACCTGCTTGCCGCCTACTTCCAGGCAGTGCGGCGGGCCGCGGAATTTGCCTTCTATGACCGGCTGCTGCGGCTGTGGCACCTGCTTCACCTGCCGCTGTTCATCCTGCTGGTCGCGGCGGCGGTGCTGCATATCGTCGCGGTGCACATGTATTGATGCACCGCTGGTGGCGCCTTGTCTGGCTGGCGTTCCTGCTGGTCGCCTCGCCGCTGCTGGCGCAGTCGGTGATGGAGCGGCTGGTCACGCCCGGTCCGCTCTCGGCGGCCCATGCCCGGCTGGAAAGCAAGTGCGACGCCTGCCACACCTCGTTCCAGAAGACCGCCCAGAACGGCCGCTGCACAGCCTGCCACAAGGGCGTGGGCAGCGATATCGCCACCGGCACGAAATACCACGGCAAGCATGCTCCGGCGCGCAGCGCAGCCTGCAAGAGCTGCCACAGCGAGCACAAGGGCCGCGGGTTTGCGCTGATCCGGCTCGACCGGGCGAGTTTCAACCATGCCTTCACCGACTATCCGCTGACCGGCGCCCATCAGCGCGCGACCTGCGCGGGCTGTCACGGCCCCGGCAGCAATTATCGCGGGGTGCCCCGCGATTGCGCGACCTGCCATGCCCGCAAGGATCCGCATCGTGGGCAGCTTGGGCGGACCTGCCAATCCTGCCACACGACGGCCGCGTGGAAGCCGGTGAGCGGCTTCAATCATGCCCGCACCGGCTTTGCGCTCAGCGGCGCCCATGCGCGGGCGGGCTGCATGTCCTGTCATGCCGGACAGCGCTGGAAGGGGCTGCCTAGCACCTGCGTCTCCTGCCACGCCCGCGATGACGCTCACCGGGGCAGCCGGGGGGCCAACTGCGCCTCATGCCATACGTCCGCGACCTGGCGGTCAGCCACCTTCGACCATGCCTCGACCGGCTTCGCGCTGACCGGTGGCCACGCCGGCGCGAGCTGCGCAGGATGCCACGGGGCGGGGAATGCCAACAAGCATCCGCCGCGCACCTGCATCAGCTGTCACGCGCGCGATGACAGCCACAAGGGTGCGAACGGTACCGACTGCGCATCGTGCCACACCACGCGCAGCTGGCAGCAGGTGAGCTTCGACCACGACCGGATGACAGAGTTCCCGCTGAAAGGCGCACACCGCAAGGTCATGTGCGAAGGCTGCCACAAGCAGCCGGCCAAGGTGGTCCGCCCGCCCGTCACCTGCTTTGGCTGCCACGCCGCCGACGATGCGCACAAAGGCACCAAGGGGCTCAATTGCGGTAGTTGCCATACCCCCAGCGCGTGGAAGATGGCCAATTTCGACCACGCCCGGATGACCAGCTTCCCGCTGCTGGGCAAACACGCCACGCTGCGCTGCGAAGGCTGCCACCAGCAGCCCGCCAGCGAGGTCAGGCTCTCGACCGAATGCGGATCGTGTCACGCCAAGGACGATCCGCACCGCGCGCGGCTGGGCGGCGATTGTGCGCGGTGCCACGATGCTGCGGGCTGGACCGCGACCGTCCGCTTCGACCACGACCTCTCGCGCTTCCCGCTGCTGGGCAAGCATGCTGCGCTGGCATGTTCCTCCTGCCACGCCGACAAGAGCTTCAGCGCGAAGGGGACTACATGCGCCGATTGCCATGAGGACAAGCACCACGGCGGCAGCCTGGGCACCCCGGCGCGCTGCCAGGATTGTCACACCAATGCCAGCTGGACAGCCTGGAAGTTCGACCACGATACAGCAACCCGCTTTGCCCTGACGGGCAAGCACCGCGGCCTGATCTGCTCTGCCTGCCACACCCGTGCTGGCGATCCGGCGAAGCAGGGCAACCAGTGCATTGACTGCCACCGGCGCGCCGACCGGCACCGGGGCGGCTTCGGCGAGGATTGCGCCCGATGCCACGTGACTAGTGGTTTCGGCCAGATTCTGATCGATGCAGGCCGCAAGCCGGCAACCTGACCTTAACTTTACAATCCTCGTGGAATCAGGGTGAAATGATTCCTCAGGGCGATGAGGCGAGCCGCCCCTTATACCTTTCCTGTTGGCCGCGTGTTTAGGCTTTTCCGCAACATGGAATGAAGCATCGCCGCCCGGTTCGCGGGCAGATGGTGCGTTCAGGATTGGGCGGGACGGGTCCTTTGGTCGCAAGGCGAATGCCTTGGTTTTGGTGGTTGCTGGCCGTCCTGCTTGTGGCGGTGATGCCTGCCGTCACCCAGGGCAAGACCAAGCCCGCCGCCTTCGATCACTTCGCGACCGGATTCCCGCTGACCGGCGCCCATGCCAACGTTTCGTGCGAAAGCTGCCATCGTGGCGGCGAGTTTAAGGGCACCCCCAGGGAGTGCTCCGCATGCCACAATTCGGTGCGGGCCAGCGGGCTTCCGGCCAACCACCTGCGGACCGAGGCCAACTGCGATACCTGCCACATCACCCGGCAGTGGACGATCACGACCTTCGATCATTCGCAGACCAGCCGCCCCTGTTCGACCTGTCACAATGGCATCCAGGCGGTGGGCAAGCCATCGAACCATATCCAAACCGCGCAGGAATGCAGTTCCTGCCACACGTCCGCCTCGTGGAACTCTGCCCGCTTCGACCACGCCGGGATCACCGGCAACTGCGCCAGCTGCCACAACGGGACCAAGGCCACCGGCAAGGGCAGCGCCCACGTCCAGACGACCCAGGATTGCAGCCTGTGCCACACGACCAGCGGCTGGAGCGGCGCCCGGTTCAGCCACGCTGGCATCACGACCAATTGCGCCAGCTGCCATAACGGCACCGCCGCGCGCGGCAAATCGAGCGCCCACCTGCCGGTGAATTCGGCTTGCGAGGATTGCCACAAGACCAGCGGCTGGACTCCGGCGACCTTCAACCACGCCGATACCAGCGCGGCATGCTCAGCCTGTCACAATGGCACCCTGGCGCCCGGCAAGTCCTCAAAGCACATTCCGACCACCGCTGAGTGCGGCACGTGCCATGCAACCAGCGCATGGAGTCCGGCGACGTTCAGCCACGCCAACATCAGCGGCACCTGCTCCAGCTGCCACAACGGCACCAGCGCGACCGGCAAGTCGACCAACCACCTTGCGACGACCAACACCTGCGAGGCCTGCCACGCCGTCGCCGCCTGGACCCCGGCAAAGACCGTCAGCCACAAGGACGTGCAGGGGGTTTGCTCTTCCTGCCACAATGGCACCAAGGCATCTGGCAAGTCTTCCAAGCATATCCCGGTCACGGCCGAATGCAGCACCTGCCACAACACCACTGCGTGGTCCCCCGCGACCTTCACCCACACCGGCATCGGCTCGGGCTGCGCGACCTGCCACAACGGCACCAGCGCGACCGGCAAGTCGAATACCCACCTCGCCACGTCCGGTGTCTGCGAGGCCTGCCACAACACCGTCGCATGGAGCCCGGTCAAGACAGTCAGTCACGCCGACGTCTCAGGCACCTGCTCAAGTTGCCACAACGGCACCAAGGCGAGCGGCAAGACCACGACGCATATCCCGACCGCCGCCGAATGCAGCACCTGCCACAAGACCACCGGCTGGACCCCGGCGACGTTTACGCACAATGGGATCGCCTCTGCCTGCTCGAGCTGTCACAACGGCACCAGCGCCACGGGCAAGTCGAGCACGCACCTCGCGACGTCCAACACTTGCGAGAACTGCCATACCTCGGCAGCCTGGAGCCCGGTCAAATCGGTCAGCCACACCGATGTCAGCGGCACCTGCTCCAGCTGTCACAACGGGACCAAGGCGAGCGGCAAGACTACGACGCATATCCCGACCACCGCCGAATGCAGCACATGCCACAAGACCAGCGGCTGGACGCCTGCCACCTTCAGCCACTCGGGGATCGCCTCGGGCTGTTCGAGCTGTCACAACGGCACCAGCGCCTCGGGCAAGGCGAGCACGCACCTCGCGACCTCGAACACCTGCGAAAACTGCCACACCTCTGCCGCGTGGAGCCCGGTCAAGACGGTCAGCCACACGGATGTCAACGGCACCTGCTCCAGCTGTCACAACGGGACCAAGGCGAGCGGCAAGACCACGACCCACATCCCGACTACCGCCGAGTGCAGCACCTGTCACAAGACCAGCGGCTGGACCCCGGCGACGTTCAGTCACGCCAACATCTCGGGCACCTGTGCCAGCTGTCACAACGGCACTTCTGCCACTGGCAAATCGAGCACCCACCTCTCGACCAGCAATACCTGCGAGAACTGCCATACCTCTGCCGCGTGGAGCCCGGTCAAGACGGTCAGCCACACGGATGTCAACGGCACCTGCTCCAGCTGTCACAACGGGACCAAGGCGAGCGGCAAGACCACGACC
>JAYRMP010000065.1:0-17024 GCA_041912655.1 Novosphingobium sp.
CCGGCGCAGCCCGCATCACGCGGGAGAGGTAGTGCGCCTGCCCACCCTCGATGGAAACCTGCGCGCCAAGGGCCAGCGGACCGGGAACGAACAGGCGCGGCGCGCTTTTCGGAGGCCAGGCTGGGGTAGCGGGCATGGGGCGTGCCTAGCCGATGGCGGGGAGGGAGAGCAAGCTGGACCCCGGGGCAGGTTCGGGCAGCCTTGCTTCCGCCGTCATCCCGGGCTCGACCCTGGATCGCTGGCAGTCTTGGCCCGCGGCGTTGCATTGGGGCGGCCACCGGTCCCGGATCAGGTCCGGGACGACGTATCCTCCACCGTCCCCCGCAACAGATCCGGGGCGCGGTCCAGCGCTGTCCTACCTGCCGCAGATGTGGCATGGTCCAGCCCATGATCGCCTCGCCTCACCCTGCTTCAGCCATGCGAGCAAGGCCGCATTCAGGCCCAGAGTTTCTCTTCCAAGGACCCTGTCCACTGTGTCCATCGATTCACCAAATGCCGGAGTATCCTGAATGACCGCCCCCTCCGCCGTGGTGCCGGACAGCGAGCACAAGGGTCTGGTCGCTCTGCTCCCGCCGCGCCTGCGGGACTTTGCCCAGCTGGCACGGCTCGACCGGCCGATCGGGTGGTGGCTGCTGTTCTGGCCCTGCGCCTGGGGCGTGCTGCTGGCGGGCGGGCAGGGGCAGTGGGCGCTGCTCGGCTGGCTGCTGCTGGGTTCGATCGCGATGCGCGGGGCGGGCTGCGTCTACAACGACATTGTCGACGCGGATATTGACGCGAAGGTCGCCCGCACGGCCAGCCGCCCCATCGCCAGCGGGCGGGTGAGCAAGCGTGCGGCTTGGGTCTGGCTGGCGGCGCTGTGCCTCGTCGGTCTTGTCGTCCTGCTGCAATTGCGCTGGCAGGCGCAGCTGGTGGCGCTGGGCAGTCTGGCGCTGGTCGCTGCCTATCCGTTCATGAAGCGCTTCACCCCGTTCCCGCAGGCCTGGCTCGGGCTGGTCTTCACCTGGGGCGTGCCGGTGGGGTGGATCGCGCTGCGCGGCGACCGGCTGGAGGTGATGGGTCTGCTCTATGTTGGGGCCTGGGCCTGGTGCGTGGGCTATGACACGATCTACGCCTGCCAGGACCGCGAGGACGACGCGCTGGTCGGCATCGGCTCTTCCGCGCTGACCCTGGGGCGGCACGTCCGTGCGGGGGTGGCGGGGTTCTATGCGCTGGCACTGCTGTGCTGGGGCGGGGCGGTGTGGCTGCTGCGGCCGGACTGGCTGGCGCTGCTGGCGCTGCTGCCCGCCGCGCTGCACCTCGGCTGGCAGGCGCTCACCCTGCGGGCGGATGAGGGTGACAATGCGCTGGCCCGGTTCCGCGCCAACCGCATGGCCGGGCTGCTGGTGGCGCTGGCCTGCTGGGTGGTGGGTAATGCGTAGCGCCGCGCTCCTCGCGCTGCTGGCGCTGGCGGCGTGCAAGCCGGCGGAGCAGCCCGCCGCACCGCCCAGTCCCGCGACGACGGCAAGCCCGCTACCGCAGCGGATGCAGGCGCTCGGCACCGAACCCTTCTGGTCATTCGAGATCGTGGGTGAGCGGCTGGCCTATACCAGCCCCGAGCAGCCGGACCCGGTTACCATCGAGGCTCACCTGACTGCCGTGGGCAAGCATGGCGATGGCGGCCTGTTGTACGAAGGGCGGATGGGCGGCAGGCCGGTCGGCCTGACGATCCGCGCCGGCCAGTGCAGCGACGGGATGAGCGACACGGTCTATCCCTACAAGGCGACCTTCACCTGGGGCGACGACCCCGTCCGTGAAGGTTGCGCACGGGAGCGTTGAGCCATGTGCAACCTCTACCGCATGACCAAGGGCACCGTCGAGGTGGCCAGGCTGTTCGAGGTGGAGCCGGACCTCTCCGCCAACTACGCGGCGGAAGTCTATCCCGGCTATCCCGGGCTGGTGGTGGCAGGGGGCCGCGCCCGGGCGATGACCTGGGGCTTTCCGCTGGTGCTGAAGGGCAGGCAGGGCCAGGCGCTGAAGCCCAAGCCCGTCACCAACGCGCGCGAGGACAAGCTGCTCACCCCGTTCTGGCGCGACAGCTTTGCCGCGCGCCGCTGCCTTGTCCCCGTCAGCCAGTGGGCCGAGGCCGAGGGTGAGAAGGGTCGGATGACCCGGACCTGGTATGGCCTGCCGGGCGAAGAGGTCTTCGCGGTGGCCGGGTTGTGGCGGCCGAGCGCCGAATGGGGTGATGTCTACACCGTGGTCATGGTCGACGGCCACCCGCAGATGGCCGAGGTGCACGACCGGATGCCGCTGATCCTCAGCCACGCCGCGCAGAAGCAGTGGATCGAGGGCGACCCGCGCGAGGCGCTGGCCTTGTGCCAGACCTGGGAGGACGCACTCACGGTCGAGCGCACCACCGAACGCTGGGCCGGGGGAGGCGGCGGGCCGGTGCAGCAGGCGCTGCTGTGACCACTTTGCTCCCTGCGTCGTCCCGGGCACGACCCGGGACCGGTGGCGGTCAGGCGCGGCGGCGGATCAGGCAGCCAGCGATCCCGGGTCGAGCCCGGGATGACGATGGGTCAGGCAGGATCGAACAACGCCGCGTGGCGCGCCTCGACTGCTGGCCACAGGCCCGCAACCTCGGGAACATCAAGCGCGAAACGGGTGCGCAGCAGGTCCACCAGTTCCTCGGCCGAGGTCAATTCCTGTGTCGTCGAGCCGTCCGGCCCGGTCTCGGTCAGGACCTTGCCGCGCAGCATCAGGTGGCCATCCGCCAGTCGCTGCTGGACCACCAGGTTCTGGACGAAGATCGATTCCGGATCGCTCGCCTGCCAGTCGCACAGCCGCGCCAGCAGCGCTTCGTCGGCGGGATCGGCGTGGAAGTCGTAGGACAGCGGCATCGGCCCGTCGAGGATCGCGAACTGCCACAGCCCGTCCTCCGTCTGCTGGACCCGGCCTGCCATCGGTGCCTGGCGCCAGTCATGCTCCGCCAGCGGCACCGGCTCGAGCTGGGTCGAACCGAAGCCGACATCGGCAAGATAGTCGCGTCCCTCGGCAGTGACCTTGAGGCAGAGGTGCGTGCCCATCGCTTCCTCGCCCCGCACGGCGCGCATTACTCCGCCGCTCAGCCGGGTGACGGGAAAGCCGAGCGCTGCCAGCGCGCGGGCGAACAGGCCATTCTGTTCGTAGCACCAGCCGCCGCGCCGGGCCTCGACCAGTTTGGCAAAGGCCGCGCGGCCATCGGTGGAGAGCGGACGACCGAACTGGACGTCGAGGTTCTCGAACGGGATTGCCAGCACGTGGGCGCGGTGCAGCGCGGTCAGCGTCGCAACGCTGGCGTCGCGCGGGCCGGAATGGCCGATGCGCTGGAAATAAACCTCCAGCTCTACCGGGGTCAGGGGTTCAATCATAACTCGCTACCTCGAATTCGATGCCGTCCCAGTCGAAGAAGTAGAACCGGCGCCCTGGTTCGTAGTCCGCGTGGTTGAACGGTTCCAATCCCGCTTCGACGACCAGCCGTTCGGCTTCGACGATGTCGTCCACCACCAGCCCGATGTGGTTGAGCGGAACGCCCTTGACAAACGGGCGGGGCGGCAGGTCGTCGCGGGTGTAGATGGCGAGGTAATCGCGGTCATTGCCGACATGGATCGTCCGTCCGTTGTTCAAAGCCGGCCCCCGCCAGCGTTCGTGCCAGCCGCACAGCTTCTGGAGCAAGGCAGAGCTCCGCTCGGGATCGCTGACCGTGATATTGGCGTGCTCCAGGTAACCGGTCGGCATGTGAAATTCCTTTCTTGGAAGGCTTTACCGTGCGAACGAATCAAATCGCTTTATCAGCGTGCAACCTCAAGTTAACTTGAGATCAAGCATTATTGCGCAAGGATGGCGCGATGGACCGCAACGACCTGTTACCCATCGGCGAACTCGCGAAGCGCACCGGCCTCGCGGTGTCGGCGATCCGCTTCTACGAGGACAAGGGCCTGATCCAGGCCTTCCGCACGATGGGCAACCAGCGCCGTTTCCTGCGCAGCGATATCCGGCGGCTGAGCTTCATCCTGATTGCGCAGCAACTGGGACTGGGTCTTGCCGAGATCGAAGGGGAACTGTCCAAGCTGCCGCAGGGCCGCACCCCGACGGTGAACGACTGGCAGAAGATCAGCCGCTCGATGCGCAAGTCGATCGATGCGAAGATCCAGCTGCTCACCCGCACCCGAAGCAAGCTGGACGAATGCATCGGCTGTGGTTGCCTCAGCCTGGAACGCTGCCGGCTCTACAACAAGGACGACCGCGCCGGGGCAGGGGGCACAGGGCCGCGCTTCGTGCTGGAATAGTCATTCCGCCGCCAGCAGCTGTTCGGCAGCCTGCAGGTCGACGCTGACCAGGCGGCTGACCCCGCGTTCGACCATGGTCACGCCGAACAGGCGGTGCATGCGGCTCATCGTCACGGCGTTGTGGGTGACGATCAGGTAGCGGGTCTGGGTTTCCCCGACCATCGCGTCGAGCAGGTCGCAGAACCGCTCGATGTTGGCATCGTCGAGCGGGGCGTCGACTTCGTCCAGCACGCAGATCGGCGCGGGGTTGGTGAGGAACAGCGCGAAGATCAGCGCGACCGCGGTCAGCGCCTGTTCCCCGCCGGATAGCAGGGTGAGCGACTGGAGCCGCTTGCCCGGCGGCTGGGCATAGATTTCCAGCCCCGCCTCCAGCGGATCGTCGCTGTCGACCAGCGCGAGGTGAGCCTGGCCACCTTCGAACAGGCGGGTAAACAGGCGGCGGAAGTGCTGGTCGACCGCCTCGAAGGCGGCGCGCAGCCGCTCGCGGCCCTCGCGGTTGAGATTACCGATCGAGCCGCGCAGGCGGTGGACGGCCTCGGTCAGTTCGGCCTGTTCGGCAAGCGAAGTGCCGTGTCGCGCCTCGGCTTCGGCCAGTTCGTCGGCGGCAACCAGGTTGACCGGGCCGATCCGCTCGCGGTCGGCGATCAGCTTGTCATGCTCGGCACTTTCCTGCGGGGCAGGGCCGACCTCTGCCGAGGCGAAGCCGAAGCGCTCGGGCAGCAGCGGCGGGGGGCACTGGAAGCGTTCGCCGGAAATGCCCGCCATCTCGGCGCGGCGCGCTTCCTCGTTTTCGGCGCGGGCTGCAGCGCCGGCGCGGGCCTCGCGGGCCGAGGCGAGCGCCTCATTGGCGGCAGCAAAGGCCTGTTCTGCGCGGCGCGCGGCCTCGGCAGTTTCGCCGACGCGGGTTTCGGCCGCGGCCAGTTCGGCGGCGAGCCGGGTGCGGACGGCCTCACCATCTTCGATCTCACGCATCAGTCCGGCCGGCTTGGCGGCGACGACGCTGCGTTCCTCCTCGATCTCCTCGAACCGCCGGGTCATCTGCGCAAGGCGACTGGCGGCATCGCCAGCGCGGGCCTGCCATGAGCGGATGTCGGCGCGCTGGACATTGGTCCGCTCGCGCGCAACCGCGATGGCCTGATCGTGCGCGGCGAGCCCGGCGGTGGCGGCCTGAAGCCCCGAGCGCGCGGCATCGTGGCGGGCCTGTGCCGCGGCGAGCTGGGCGCGTCCGGTGGCGGGATCGGGCAGGGCGGCGCGGCGTTCTTCGGCACCCTGGCGCTCGGCTTCGGCCTGTGCGCGTTGTTCGGCGAGGTCCGTGGCGGCAGCGGCGAGTTCCGCGCGGCGGGCTTCCAGCCGCGCCTTGGCGGCTTCGGCCTGATCGACCGCACGCAGCGCGCCGCGTTCGGCTTCGGCAGCGGCGGCAAGGGCGCGCTCGGCGGCGACAGCCCCGGTCTGGATCGCGGCCAGTTCCGCCTGCACGGTCTGAGCGCGGGATTCGGCTTCGGCGAGCGCAGCGCGCAGCGGGGGGAGCTCGGCTTCAAGCGCGGCAAAGCGGTTGTCCGCTTCCAGCCGCGCCGCTTCCGCCGCGCCTTCGCCGCGCGCGACGAAACCGTCCCAGCGACGCAGGCGACCAGAGAGCGTCACGAGCCATTCACCGGGAGCGACATGGTTGGTAAGGCTGTCGGTGACCGGTGCGGGTGCCGCAGCCCCGGTCCAGAACCGCCCGTCGCCGTCGTCCGGCGCCGCGCCCAGTGGCGCCTTGGCATCGCGCCCCAATACGGCGGCGAGCGCGCGTTCATAGCCCGGCGCAGCGCGCACCCGGTCTAGCGCCACCGGCAGACCATGCTTCGCGCTGGCCTGCTTGGCCCGCGCTTCGCGGTCGCGGAGCAGGGCTGCGTGTTCGCGTTCGATCCCGGACAGTTCGGCCCGCGCTTCGGCCAAAGCGGAAGAGGCGGCATCGCGGGCCGACTGGAGTTCGCCGCGCCGGACCTGCTGGGCCTCCAGCGCGGCGCGGGCGTCAACCACGGCGGCTTCGGCGGCGGCACGGCGCTGCTGGGCTTCGGCCAAGGCAGCGTCGGGATCGCCTTCGCGGGAGAGCGCGGCGCGCAGATCGTCCTGCCGCCGGACCTCCGCATCAAGGCGCGACAAGCGCTGCTGTGCGGCGGACAGCGCGGCATCAGCCACCCGCCACTCCGCTTCGACCCCGGCCTGATCGGCGGTAGCCTTGGCCAGCGCGAGCTCGGCAGCGCGCAGGCTGCGGTCGGCATCGTCGAGCGCGGCGGCAACCAGCGGGCGGCGGCGCTCATCGGCCTGCAGGGCTTCCTCGCCGCTCGCCAGGTCGCGTTCCAGCCGGGCGAGGGCATCGGCGGCATCGCGGGTGAGCCGGTCGGCCTCCTGCTGGTCCTCCTCCAGCCGCTGGCGCTGGCGGTCGAGGTCCTTGAGGCGCTGTTCGGCGGCTTCGAGCTGGCTGGTCAGCTGGGCCATGCGGTGGCCGTGCGCGGTGGCATCGTCGCGCCGGTCGGCGAGTTCGTCGCGCGCTTCGGCAAGCGCTTCGGCGCTGGCGTGCTGGGCATCCTGCGCGGCCTTCATCGCCGCCTGGGTCTGGGCGACGCGTGCCTCTGCCCCCTGTGCTTCGGCGCGGGCGGCTTCGGCGGCCTCGGCCGCATCGCGCCAGCGGGCGAAGACGAGCCGTGCCTCGGCAAGGCGGATGCGCTCGGACAGCGCCCTGTAGCGTTCCGCCGCGCGGGCCTGGCGGCGCAATGACCCGATCTGCTGGTCGAGCTGGCCCATCAGGTCTTCGAGCCGCGCGAGGTTCGCCTCGGTCGCGCGCAGCTTCTGCTCGGCATCCTTGCGGCGGACGTGGAGCCCGGCGATCCCCGCCGCTTCCTCCAGCATCATCCGCCGCTCCGCGGGCTTGGCGGCGATCACCGCGGCGATCCGGCCCTGGCTGACAAGCGCTGGGGAGTGGGCGCCGGTTGCCGCGTCGGCAAAGACCAGCGCCACGTCCTTGGCGCGCACGTCGCGCCCGTTGACGCGGTAGGCGCTGCCCGCTCCGCGCTCGATCCGGCGGACGACTTCCAGTTCGCTGTCATTGTCGCCGGCATCGGCGTGGAGCACGACTTCGGCGAAATCACGCGGCGGGCGCTGCGCGGTGCCGGCGAAGATCACGTCTTCCATGCCGCCGCCGCGCATCGACTTGGCCGAGCTTTCGCCCATGACCCAGCGGATGGCTTCAAGCAGGTTGGACTTGCCGCAGCCATTGGGGCCGACAACCCCGGTCAGGCCGGGTTCGATGCGCAGTTCGGCAGGCTCGACGAAGCTCTTGAAACCGCTGAGCTTGAGCCGCTTGATGCGCATCGCGGAGCCCCCCTGTCCGCTCCCGTTCCGGTCAGCGGGCCCCGAGCTTTTCGAGCTCGACCTTGAGCAGCGGCCAGGTGTTGACGTCCAGCTTGGCGCCGTTGACCAGGAAGGTCGGCGTGCCTTCGATCTTCAGCTTCTCGCCCTGTTCGGTCGAGGCGGCGGCAAGCGCGGTGGCCTTGGCCGTATCGGCGAGGCAGCTGGCGGCCTGTTCCTTGGCAATGCCGCGTGCGGCGAAGAAGTCAGTCATGCCGGCCAGTTCGGCGATCGCCAGGCCGCGCTTTTCGGGCGGCTGCGAGAAGGCGGCTTCCTGCGCGGGCTTGCCGGCTTCCTGCGCCTTCCTGAAGAATTCGGCCTGGTTGGCGAAGGTCTGGTCGGTCAGCGCGAAGAAGCTTTCCGGTGCGCCGCAGCGGGTCAGCTGGGTGAGGTAAAGGTCGACCCCGTCGCGGATCATGTTGCGGAATTCATAGCTGACCCGGCCGCTGGCGACGAACTGGTCGCGCAGTTCGGCGGTCGCCTCGTGCGAGAATTCGGCGCAGTGCGGGCAGGTGAGCGAGCCGTATTCGACCAGCTTGATTGGCGCTTCGGGGTTGCCCATCCGGTAGCCGAGTTCCGGCGTGATGGTCACCACGTCGGACCAGGCCTTGCCGGCAGGCGGCGCAACCTTGGCGATGGGATCGCCGGACAGGCCGGCGGCAGCCTCGTCGCCCTTGTTGTTGCAGGCGGCGAGGCCCAGCGCGAGCGGCGCGAGAGCGGTTGCAAAGGCGAGGCGGGAGAAGCGATTGGCGGTCATGGTTGCGGGCGTTTCCCTGGCTGATGAGTCGTGAAAGCTAGCCGAGCGGCCAGCGCGGAAGAAGGACGGGATGGAGCGGCGAAGGGCTTCTCCACAGCTCCATCCCAAGGATTCAGCTGAAACCCTGGGTCAGCGCATCGAGCGCCTCGCGCAGGTTGTCCCAATCGAAGAAGTTCTGCAGCGTTCCATTGATCGTGAAGCTCGGGGTGCCGCGCACCCCGATCTTTTCGCTGGCGGCTTCGGTCTGTTCGGCCATCCGCTCGGCAGCAGCGCGGTCGGACAGGCAGCGGTCGAGTTCCGCCGGCTTGTAGCCGCGCGTCAGCATCAGTTTGTACAGGCCAAGGTCATGCGCCATGTTCCGGGTGCGGGTGGCGAAATCGGGGTGCTGCCAGCGCTTCAGTTCGGCCGCATTGGGCGCATGCAGCCATTCCGCCTGGCGCTGGAGCACCAGCGAATGGTTGCCATAGAACCGGTCCGCCGGCCCGCAATTGGTCAGCAGGGTCGCGGTCACGTCCATCGCGTTGCGCAGGAACGGACGGACTTCGAGCGAGACACGGGCCGGGGCGATGTAGCGCGCCTGCATCGGTCCGGCGGACTCGGCGTGGAAATGGGCGCAGTGCGGGCAGGTGTAGCTGACGAATTCCACTACCTTGACCGGGGCGTGGGGATTGCCGAGCAGATAGCCGCCTTCGGCTGTGCGGACCACGGGCACGGCAGGCGCGGCTGGCACGACAGGCTTTTTCGGCGCGGCGGTGGCGGGAGCCACGGTGATCAGGGCGGCAAGCGCGATGGCGAAGGTCAGGCGGGTCATCGCGCCGGTTCTAGCCCGCTCAGAAGCGCGCGTCGAGTTGCGGGCGCAGCATCGCCCAATCGTTGGTCCCGGCCAGCACGATGCCATCTATCGCGAAGCTGGGCGTGGACTTGACCCCCAGCGCGACCGATTCCTGGCTCTGCTTCATCAGCCGCGCTTCCATGGCCTTGTCGATCAGGCACTTGTCGACCGTCTGTCGATCGTAACCGCGCGAAGCCATGATGGCATAGAACCCGAAATCGCTGGCGATTGCGCGGTTGCGCTGGGCAATGTCGGGATTGCGCCAACGCTGCTGCTGCGCGGCGCTGGCCGAACCCATCGGGGCGATCCAGCGCGACTGGCCGCGCATGAAGGCAGCGTGATTCAGGAAGAACTTCTCTTTCGGCCCGCAATTGGTCAGCATCGCGGCGGTCAGGTCGACCGGATCGCGCACCACGTGGCGGACCTCGATCGAAAGCTTGCCGGGGGCGACATAGCTGAGGCGGAGCGGAGCATCTGCCTCGGTCTCGAAATGGGAACAGTGCGGACAGGTGTAGCTGACGAACGTGATCAGCTTTACCTTCGCCGCCGGGTTGCCGAGCACGTGGCTGCCGCTGGCGGTCTGCGCCACGGTCTGGTTCCAGCCGCCCGCGGCGGCGCCGGTGGTCAGCAAGGCTGCCATGGCGAGCAGCGCGGCGCGCGTGATGTTCCTGGCCTTCACTTGTCCCCCTGTTCCTGTTCGCCCAGGCTGCGGGCGAGCGATTCCAGCACCGTGCGCAGCTCCGGATCGCCGATGTCGCGCAGCGAATCCCCCAGTTCCACGGGGATCGGACGCAGCGAAGGCGGGGCCGCGGAGGGGCGTGTGCCAGCCGGAGGCTTAACCTCACCTTGCCGCAGCTTGACCCGCGCCACGGCCTTGTAGCCGAAGAAGCGGTTCACCCGCTCGATGATCTCGGGCACGACATGCTGGATCATCGGCGCATGGGCCGGGACCACAACCAGATCGAGGATACCGTCGGCCTTTTCTCCGGGCGGAAAGCGGATCGCCTCGGGCGCGCAGATCCGGGCGTGGGCGGCGCCGACGATTTCGGGCCAGCGGGTGACCACGCTCGACTGGACGAAGCCGAACTTGCGGAACGCGGTGCGGCCGATTTCGGGCATCAGTTCGGCAATGGTGCGCGGCGCGCCGCCGCGCGGCCGTTCGTAACGGCGCGGGGCCTTGGGTTTTGGCGGCTTGCGATCGTCCCGTTCCATCAGGCCGCAGGCAATGCCATAGCGCGCCTATGGACGCCAGCGCGCAGACGATTCCCGCAGACTTACTGCGCTGGTACGATTGCCACGCGCGCGCCCTGCCGTGGCGCAGCCCGCCCGGCGCACCGCCGCCCGATCCCTACCGCGTGTGGTTGTCGGAGGTGATGCTGCAGCAGACCACGGTTGCCGCCGTGATTCCCTATTTCCAAAAGTTCACGGCCCGCTGGCCGACCGTGCAGGCGCTTGCCGCAGCGGACGAGGCGGAGGTCATGGCCGCATGGGCGGGGTTGGGGTACTACAGCCGCGCCCGCAACCTGATCGCCTGCGCCCGCGCGGTGGCGGAGCGGGGCGGAGTGTTCCCGGACAGCGAAGAGGGCCTGCGCGGCCTGCCGGGGCTGGGGGCATATACCGCCGCCGCAGTCGCCGCGATTGCCTTTGGCGAACGTGCGGCGGTGGTCGATGCCAATGTCGAGCGGGTGGTGGCGCGGCTGGAGGCGCTGGACGAGCCGCTGCCCCAGGCGCGGACCCGCATTCGTCAGCGCGTTGCCGAGCTGACCCCAGCCGAACGCCCCGGCGATTTCGCGCAGGCAATGATGGACCTTGGCGCGACCGTCTGCACGGCCCGCGGCCCGCGCTGCCTGCTTTGCCCGCTCGCCGATGGCTGCAAGGGCCGCGTGGCGGGGCCGGAGCGCTTTCCAGTCAAGCCTGCGAAGAAAGCCAAGCCCGAGCGCAGGGGAAGGGCCTTCTGGATCGAGCGCGATGGCGCGGTCTGGCTGGTGCGGCGTGAAGGCAAGGGGATGCTGGGGGGCATGCGCGCGCTGCCCGACGATGGCTGGAGCGCCCGTGCCGATGGCGCGGCGCCGGCTCCGCTCGACGGGCCGTGGCAGCCAGGCGGATCGGTGCGCCACACCTTCACCCACTTCCATCTCGATTTGCAATTGATGCTTTATTCGGGAAGCGATTGGGCTAGGCTTGGCTCCGAACAAGGCGAATGGTGGCCGGTGGAGCAGATCGAGGCGGCAGGATTGCCGACGCTGTTCGCCAAGGCCGCAATGCGCGCCCGGGGAGACGAATGAACGCGATTGCAGATCATCATGCGCTGACGCGCCGCGCCATGTTGCGCGGTGCGGCCATGCTTGGCGCGGGCGCGCTGCTGGGCGGGCGGGCATTCGCCCAGGTACCCGGAATCGAGAGCGAGTGGCCCGCCGTGACCGCGCTGGTCGAACGCTATGTCAAATCACGCAAGGTCGCGGGCATGGTCGCCGCGCTGGGTTGGGGGGACAAGGAGCCCGGCTTCATCGCGCGCGGGCTGGAAGGCTTCAAGGACCCCGATCCCGGCAGCGCTCAAAGCCTGTACCGTGCCTATTCGATGACCAAGCCGATCACCGGCATGGCGGCGATGATCCTGATCGACGAGGGCAGGCTGGGGCTTGACCAGCCGCTGGCTGACTTCGCGCCGGAATTCGCGAAGATGCAGGTAGCCATCGATCCGGCAAAGAGCCTGGCCGCGCGCCCGGCGGAAAAGCTGATCACCATCCGCCACCTGCTGACCCACACCTCCGGCCTTGGCTATGCCGTAATCGGCCGCAACAAGGTGGGCGATGAACTGAAGCGACTGGGCGTCAACCCCGGCCTGGTTTCGAAGCGCAAGCTGGCAGGCGTCAACGACGGTCCGCTCACCCCCGGGCCGGACGAGTTCCTGCGCCGCGCGGCGCTGGTGCCCTTGGTGGCGGAGCCGGGATCGCGCTGGTCCTATTCGATGAGCCTTGACGTGCTGGGCATCGTGATCGGGCGGATCGCGGGCACCAGCTTCGAGCAGTTCGTCGCGGAACGGCTCTTTGAGCCGCTGGGCATGACTTCCAGCTTTTTCCAGGTGCCCGAAACAGCGACGCCGCACCTCACCACCAATTACGTGCTGTTCAAGGGCCTGCCGATCGCCATCGACCGACCGGGCAAATCGATCTACCAGAGCCCGATCCCTTTTGCGTTCGGCGGGGCGGGGCTGGTCACCAGTCCGGCTGACTACGATCGCTTCATGGCGATGATCGTGAACGGCGGCGCGCTCGGCGGACGCCGGGTGATGAGCGAGGCTGCAGTTCGTCTCGGCACTTCCGATCTGCTGCCCGAAGGCGCCGACCTGAAAGGCACCTGGGTGGAAGGCAACGGCTTTGGCGCGGGTGGCATCTCGGGCAAGGGCAAGGAAGAAGGGCTCTATGGCTGGTCCGGCGCGGCGGGGACGGTGGGCTATGCCCAGACCCGGCTGAAGCTGCGTTCCGGCCTGTTCGTGCAATACATGCCGCAGGATAGCCTGCCGGTGCTCAAGGAATTTCCGCAGGCGGTGGGGGCTGACCTTGCCGCGCGGATGCAGGGAAGCAAGTGATGAAGATAGCCTTTGCCGGATCGCACCTCGACCGGGCCGATCATATCCGCACCGATCCCGCCGCGATCGAAGGACTGATGAACTGGCGCGCGCGGCTGCTGAAGCTGGACGGACTCGATCCCGTGATCTCGCCGGACAACGCGCTCGAATGGGGCACTCTTGCGGACGCCGATCCTGACAGCGAACTGGTGTTCCTGGGCCTGGCCGACGGGCGCGGCTGCTTTGCCGAGGTCCAGACGAAGCTGCAGGGCTCGGTCGCTCCGGCGAACCCGCGCGTCTGGGCAGCGATGGCTGCGCTCTCTCCGGAAGAACTCGCGACCTATGGCGGGGCGCGCAGCCTGGTGGACTGGCATGCCCGGCATCGCTTCTGCGCGCGCTGCGGCAGTCATACCCACCTTGCCAAGGGCGGCTGGCAGCGAAGCTGCGAGGGCTGCAAGGCCGAGCATTTCCCGCGCGTCGATCCGGTCACGATCATGCTGGTGGAACACGGCGGCCGCCTGCTGCTTGGCCGTCAGCCGCGCTTTCCCCCGCGCCGCTTTTCCGCGCTGGCGGGTTTCGTGGAACCCGGCGAAAGCATCGAGGAAGCCGTGGCGCGCGAGGTGCTGGAAGAAGCCGGGGTCAAGGTCGGACCGGTGTCCTACATTGCCAGCCAGCCCTGGCCGTTCCCGTCCAGCCTGATGATCGGCTGCTACGCCCAGGCGCTGGACGACCAGTTGACGATCGACACCACCGAACTCGACGAGGCGGACTGGTTCACGCGCGAAGAAGTGACCGCTGCGATGGCCGGGAAAGAGGACGCGCGCTTCATCGCGCCGCCGCCCCACGCCATCGCCCATCACCTGCTCGACTGGTGGCTCAGCAAATGACCGCGCCCGCCAAACTCACCATCGACATCTGGTCCGACGTGATGTGCCCGTGGTGCATCATCGGCTATTCGCAGCTGCAAAAGGGACTGGCGCAGCTGGACGGGGAGGTCGAAGCCGAGATCCGCTGGCTGCCGTTCGAGCTCAACCCCGACATGCCGTCCGAGGGCGAGGGACAAGCCGAGCATATCGCCCGGAAGTACGGCCGCAGTCCGGCGGAGGCCGAAGCGAACCGCGACAAGCTGCTCCAGATTGGCGAGCGGGCGGGCTACTCGTTTGCCTATTCCGGCGAAGGCGAGCCGCCCAAGGCGATGATCTGGAACACGTTCCAGGCCCACAAGCTGCTCAAGTGGGCGCTGATCGAACACGGGCCGGAGGTGCAGACCCGGCTCAAGCGCGCGCTGTTCGATGCGCATTTCCAGCAGCGTCGCAACATGTCCGACCCGCAGGTGCTGATCGATGTCGCGGCGGAGCAGGGCCTTGACCGCGCGGGCGCCGAAGCGGCGCTGGCCGACGAGGCGCTGGGTGCGATCGTCCGGCGCGAGGAAGCGCAGGCCTGGGACATGAACATTTCGGGCGTGCCGGCGATGGTGGTCAACGGCAAGTACCTGATCCCCGGCGCGCAGGAGCCGGAAACCTACGCCAATGCGCTGCGCCGGGTGGTGGCGAAGGGGGGCTAGACCAGACCCAGCCGCGCCAGCTCGCTGGCGATATTGCCGGGCAAGGCGTCGCCCGCGTTCTCGCCATCGGCCAGGTCGGCCGGGGCGTTGTCCGCCTCAAGATAGCGCCAGCCCTGGTGGGCGCGCTTCGGCTGGGGGTGGACCTCGATCAGGCGGCTGGCGATGACGATGTTGGTGCGTCCGCCCTCGGCTTCCTCGAAGCGCAGGATTGGGCTGCGCATCACCAGCTGGTGCTTGAAGATCCAGAACAGCGATCCGCCCGGCGAGCCATCGGGTGGGACGATCTCCTCATGCCGCTTGGGCAGGTAGCGGGTGGTAAGATAGGCCATGTCTCCGCGCTGCGAAAACCAGCTGCGCATTTCTTCCAGCGACTGCGCCCCATAGGCGACCTTGGTGAGGTGCAGCGGCATGTCTCAGCCCACCAGCCCGCTGACCGTGGCGAGGCCAAGGAACACCAGGAAGCCCATCGAATCCGTGGTCATCGTCACGAAGATCGACGAGGCAATGGCCGGATCGACCTTGAAGCGTTCAAGGGTGAGCGGCACGAACACGCCAGCAAGACCGGCGATCAGGATGTTGGCCAGCATTGCCGCCGCGATCACGCCGCCGAGCTGCGGATTGGCGAACAGCAGGCTGACCGCCACGCCGATCACGGCGGCGACGGTAGCGCCATTGAGCAGGGCAATGCCCAGCTCGCGCCGGACCGCGCGCCAGGCGTTCGATGCGGTCAGCTGATTGGTGGCGAGCGCGCGGACGGTTACCGCCAGGGTCTGCGTTCCCGCGTTGCCGCCAATCCCGGCGACAATCGGCATCAGGGTGGCCAGCGCCACCATCTTCTCGATCGTGCCCTCGAACGTGGCGATCACTACCGAGGCGAGGCAGGCGGTCAGCAGGTTGGCGATCAGCCAGCGCACCCGCGCGAGGTAGGATTCGCGGATCGGCTCGTTAATGTCGCCTTCGCCCGCACCGGACAGCAGCAGGACGTCCTCGCCGGCTTCTTCCTGGATGATGTGGACCACGTCGTCGACGGTGATCTGGCCGACCAGCCGCCCGTCGGGATCGACCACGGCGGCAGAGATCAGCGCGTACTTCTGAAAGCGCAGCGCGACCTCTTCCTGGTCCATGTCCACCGGGATCAGCGTCTGGTCGCGCTTCATCACGTCGGTCAGCGCGATGTGGCGCGGAGTGCGCAGGATCCACGACAGCGCGCAGGTGCCGATCGGGTGATGGCGCGCATCGACGATGAAAACTTCCCAGAACTCGTTGGCGAGTTCCTTGCCGTCGCGCAGGAAGTCGATCAGGTCGCCCACCGTCATGTGCTCGCCGACCGCGACCAGATCGCGGCTCATCAGGCGGCCGGCGGATTCTTCCGGATAGGACAGTGCGGTTTCGATCGCCGCGCGGTCCTCGGGCTCCATCTCGGCCAGAACGGCCTGCTGGTCGTCCTCGTCGAGGTCTTCCAGCATGGCGACCGCGTCGTCGGTGTCGAGCTGTTCGGCGATGTCGGCCACCGCCTCGGCGGGGAGCGATTCGACCAGCAGTTCGCGGACGTGGTCGTTAAGCTCGGCGAAGACTTCCGAACCCATCAGGTCGTTGATCGCGCGGGCCAGCGCGGGGCGTTCGTCGACGTCGAGCAGTTCGAACAGGTCGGCGATGTCCGCCGGGTGGAGCGGCTCGACCAGCTCGTAGACCTGTTCGTTCTCGCCCGCTTCCAGCGCCTCGCGGACGCGGCGGACGAAGTTCTTCTTCAGGGTGTTCTCGTCGTCGAGGCTTTCCGACTCGCGCAGCGGCTCGGCCGCCGACAGGGCGGTTTCAAGCTCGGCGGTGGCGAGTTCTTCGGGAGTCATCGCGCGTGGTCTAGGCCGGTCGGTGCCAAAAGCAACCGGGCCAGACGTACAAGGCGTGACTTTACGGCGCCGCGCCCTATATCCGCTGGCAAATCACAGGAGACCCCCCATGGCCGACCAATACCTTACCCTCACGCTCGATACCGGCAACGGCACCGGCGGTGACGTGAAGATCAAGCTGCGCCCCGATCTGGCCCCCGGCCACGTCGCCCGGATCACCGAGCTGGCGAACGAAGGCTTCTACGATGGGGTCAAGTTCCACCGCGTGATCCCCGGCTTCATGGCCCAGGGCGGCTGCCCGCAGGGCACCGGCATGGGCGGTTCGGACAAGCCCGACCTCCAGGCCGAATTCAATGCGGAACCGCACGTGCGCGGCGTCTGCTCGATGGCGCGGACCAACTATCCGCACTCGGCCAACAGCCAGTTCTTCATCTGCTTCGACGACGCGACGTTCCTCGATCGCCAGTACACCGTCTGGGGCCAGGTCGAGGAAGGCATGGAGCACGTCGACGCGCTGCCCAAGGGCGAACCCCCGCGCGAGCCGGGCAAGATCGTCAAGGCGACGGTCAGCTGATCAGGCCGGACTGAACGGAACGAGAGGGCGGAAGGGGCAACCTTCCGCCCTTTTCGTTGGTGATGAACAGACACTGGCGTAAATCCGTCACCCTGAACTTGTTTCAGGGTCCATCTATCATTTTACCCAGCGACTACCTTGGCAGAACAGGCCGCGAGGCACTGCTTCCAGTGCGAGTGCAGGGG
>JAYRMP010000066.1:0-16986 GCA_041912655.1 Novosphingobium sp.
TGGGCGCCAGCGTGTCTCGACTGCGCTCGACACGAACGGAGGGGGAGCCAAGTCTCCTTCCCCTTCCACCCCATTGCCCGCCGCCCCTGCCCCAGATAGTCTGGCCCGCAGACAACCGTTTTCGGGGAGAATTCCGCCATGTTCCGTTCCGTCGCCGCGCTTGCGGCAAGCCTGCTGGGCGCCGCCAGCGCCTATGCCGCGCCGACCTATATCCACGCCGGAAAGCTGATCGCCGTACCGGGCCTACCGGCGCGCGGTCCCTCGACCATCGTGGTCGATGAGGGCAGGATCGTCTCGGTGCTCGATGGCCACGTCCCCGCGCCCGAAGGCTCGCCGGTGATCGACCTCAAGAGCCGCACCGTGCTGCCCGGGCTGATCGACAGCCACGTCCACCTCGCCAGCGACCGCGCCGGGAACGAGGGGCTGGCGGCGGCGATGACCGATGGGCTGCCGCTCAATTCCTATGAAACCTACTGGAACGGGATGAAGACCCTGCGCGCCGGGTTCACCACGGTGCGCAACCTTGGCGATGAACACGGCAAGGTGCTGGCGCTGAAGGAAGCCTCGCGCCGGGGCTGGCTGATGGCGCCGCGGATCGTCGATGCGGGCGAATCGATTTCCACCACCGGCGGCCATATGGACGGGCGCGTCGGGCTCGCCGATGACGTGGGCGAGGCGCTGGTCCACACCGACAACCTGTGCGACGGGGCCGACGACTGCCGCCGCGCCGTGCGCCGCCAGGTCGGGCGCGGCGTCGACGTGATCAAGTTCGCCACCACCGGCGGGGTGAACTCCGGCACCGGCCTCGCCACCCGCATGGCCGAGGACGAGGCCCGCGCACTGGTCGAAACCGCCCATGCCTATGGCCGCAAGGTCGCGGTTCACGCCCACGGCGCCGAAGGGATCAAGCTGGCGGTGCGGATGGGCGCGGATTCGATCGAGCACGGCACGGTAATGGACGACGAGATCCTGAAACTGATGAAGGAGCACCGCACCTTCTACGTGCCGACGCTGTCCACCGTGAACGGCTATCTGGAGCGGCTCGCCGCCAATCCCAACGCCTATCCCCCCGCGATCAAGGCACAGATCGACTGGCGCATCGGCATCACCGGCAAGTCGCTGCAGAAGGCCTACCCGGCAGGCATCCGCATCGCCTACGGCACCGACGCGGGCGTATCGAAGCACGGCCGCAACGCCGACGAATTCGAGCTGCTGGTCAAGTTCGGCATGCCCCCCGCCGAGGCGATCAAGGCCGCGACCGTCAATGCGGCGGAACTGCTGGGTGTCGACAAGGAAACCGGCACGATCGAGCCCGGCAAGGCGGCAGACATCGTTGCCGTCGACGGCGATCCGCTGGTCGACGTGAAAGTGCTGAAGGCGATGAAGTTCGTCATGGCGCGCGGCCAGGTGGTGGTGGCGCCGTAAGGCGCCCCTCGCCCCCTTCACCCGTCATTGCGAGCGGCGCAGCCGCGCGGCAATCCAGGAGCGCCGTGACAGGACGCTACTGGATTGCTTCGACGCTGCGCTCCTCGCAATGACGAGGACCGGGTCTACCTGTCCACCTTGACCCGGCCGACCAGCCGCATCCCGCTTTCCTCGGGCTTCATCTCCACTGTCACCAGTTCCTCGCGCTCGGTCGGGCGGCCGAAGTCGTAGGTGATCCGCAAGGTCAGGTTGGACGGCCCGTTGGGGTTGTTGCGATCCGCCGCAAAGGTCTTGGCGCGGACCTCGTATTCGCCCTTGCCGGCCACGCGCAGCATGTATTCCTCTGGCCCGTAGCCCTGGGTCATGTCCTGGTTGTAGCGCCCGCCGCGCGCGGATAGGCGGTGCGAATAGCCGACCTCCTCGCCCGAAGGCTCGCGCACCCACAGGTCGATGTCGGTGCGCGGAGTGTTCCATTCGGCGCTGACCCGCACCCCGGCATCGAGCGGCTGAATCAGAGCGGGATCGAGCCGCGTCCCGCTCGCCTCGCGCCCGCCGAGCTGCGCGATCAGGCGGTTCGCCTCGACCAGCGCGATGGCGTAGATGCCCTGGTACTGGTCGCCCCAGCGCGTGGTGATGACCTCTTCCAGCAGGGCAAGCGCGCGGCGCTGGTCCGCCTCGCGCTCCTTGCCGCTGCGCAGTTTCGCCCTTTCGAGCAGCGCCAGCGCCAGGGTGCGGCGAGGCTGCGGGCGGTCGGTTTCCAGCTTCACCAGCCGCTCCAGCAGGGCAATCGCGCGGTCCTGGCTGCCATAGCGCAGCAGCCGCGAGGCGACGATCTGCAGCGTCTGGTTGTCGCGCGTCGGCAGATCGAGCGCGGCTTCCACCGCCCGCGCCGCCTCGGCCCTGCGCCCTGCGGCGAAGTGCCATTCGGCGAGATCGAACCAGAACAGCGGGATCGAACCGTGCTTCACGCGCTGTTCGTCGACGGCCTTTTCATAGTCCGCACCCGCCGCTTCGAACGCGGCGATATAGGGCCGGTTGGCCGACCACGGCTCGACCGCGATCGAACCGCCCGGGCGCTGCTGTTCGGGAGCGGCATCGGCAGCCGCATTGCTGCTCACCGTGCCCTCTGCCACGACGGGCGCCATCGCCATGGCGGCGGGAGGCGGCGGAGGGGGTGGCGGCGGCGGTGCATCGCGGCGGTTCTCGCGCCGGGGACGCGAACTGCTGCTCGACGAGCGCTGCGCGGTCACGACAACAGAATCGTTGTCATCACTGATGCCCAAGGCGGCAGCCTCCTGCTTGCGCTCCTCACGGGTGGGCCGGGCATCGGGATCGAACTTCGTCTCCCACCAGCGCACAACGTCGGCCCAGGTGCCGCGCACCTGCCCGGCCAGCTGCTGCTGGCGCGCGTCCTTCTGCCGGGCCTGATCGGCGCGCAGGGCATCGTACTGGGCGCGCAGGTCCTTGGGATAGCTGGCGGGCGGCTCGATTTCCGAGCGGGCATAGTCGGCCGGCGTTTCCAGCACGACGAAGGCCGCCTGCGGGCTCGCCACGGCATAGCGCCGGGCAAAGGCGATCCGCTCGTCCGGCCCGGCGTCATCCCCGATGGCCGCCAGCCGGCGCGAGGCCCACAGTGCGCCGGGGCCGGCAAACATCGGCGTCACCGGGCTGGCGGCGCGGTAGCTGCGAGTCTCGCCATTGGCCAGCGTCAGGCGCAGGCCGCCACTGTCCGGCATCCGCCCGGCGATCCGCCAGGCGCCCGGCGCGGCTTCCAGCAGGACATAGTCGACCGCGCGGCCCGCCTCGTCGGTGAGCCGCGCGACCGGCGATCCCGGCCCCAGCAGGCGCGACAGCGCGGCGGCGTGGTTCTTCGTATCGAGTTCGACCGGCGCATTGCCGGTCAGCTCGCTCAGCAGCGCGCGGTCGGCCTCCGGCCCGCTGGTCACCGCGCGCGCGGCGCAGGGCAGGCCCTGCCCCTGCCCGTCGATGGTCGGACGCCCGTCGCTGAACAGCAGGCACGGCACTCCAGCCGCGACCTTCACTTCGCCAAGCCCCGCATAGGAAGTGCCGCCGCGATAGCGCTGACCGGCGATCAGGCTGAGCGCGGCCTGCGGCGTCAGGTCGGCATGGGTTTCGGGCGCCGCGCTGTCGAACAGGGTCACCGAAACCTTCTGTGCCCCCTTCGCCCGCAGCCAGTCGCCCAGCAGCGCGCGTTCGGCGGCGAGATCGTCGTCGAGCCGGCTGACCGAACGGTCCCAGAACACGTGCACCGCAGCCGCGGGCGCGCCGCTGGGCGGCAGGGCGGGCAGCTTGTCGTTCAGCTCGAAGAACCGGCCCTCGCCCGGATGCTCGCTGACCAGCAGCGCGGTGGTGGCAGCCGGAGCGATCACCAGATCGCCGCCCAGCTGCACCTGCTCCCCGCTGAAGCTGAGCGCGCCGCCCGCCAGCTGCCCGGAAACCCCGCGCGGCAGGGTGATGCGCGGCGCGGCGGAAAGGCCCGAAGTCTCGATAACCAGCCGCAGCTTGCCGATCGCACCGTCCATGCCCAGCGGCAGGCGGTAGCCCTCCGTCGGGTCGAGCGGGGTGACGAAGCGCAGCCGCACCGTGCGGCCCGAGCGCGCGGGTATCGGGAAAATGCGGGTGGAAAAGCGGTCGGAATAGTCGACCTCGGCCAGCCCGGGATCGACCCGCAGCGCGACGCGGCTCTGGTAGGCTTCCTGCGCCTTGTAGCGGGATTCGAGCACCCCATCGACCATGGTGCCGCCCACATCGAGCGCGTAGCCCGTGACCACCGAACCCTTGGGCATGTCGAGCGCGAAATCGCCTTCCAGCACGTCGCCCGAGGGATTGGTAAAGCGCAGGGTGATCTCCGTCTCGGCCAGGCTGCCGCGCAGGCGCACCTTGACCTCCATGTCGGCGATTTCCAGCGCCTTGCTTTCGGCCCGCTCGGCCCGCACGCCGTTGACGTGCGCCAGCAGCGAAGGCCCCTCCGCCGCCTGCGCCGCAGCAGGCACCAGCAGCGCCGCCAGCGGCATCAGCATCAGGCGGGCATAATGCGCAGTTTTCATTGGAAATCCCCCTTCGATCCTTCCGAAGGCAGGATGGCGCCTGAACCACTGAATGGAAAATGAATTCGCCCGTGCAACCGACCGGCGGCGATGGGAGAAAGAGGGCGCAACTAAACTTCGCGTCACCCCGGGCTTGACCCGGGGTCCAGCTTGACTGCTGGCGCAGCGCTGAAGGAACAGCTGGGCCCCGGATCAAGTCCGGGGCGACGCGAAAGTGCGGTGGATGGGCAGGTTCAGGCCGTCAGGAACGCGACCAGCGCCTTGACCTTCTTCTGGCGCCACTGCGGCAGCGGGGCGACCAGCCAATAGGCGCGCCGGCAAGGCTCGATTGCGCCGGCCTGACCCAGCCGGCCAAGGCTGAGCCAGCTTTCCGCCAGCAGCGCGGGCACCCGCGCCTTGCCGAGGCCCGCTGCTGCCGAAGCCAGCGCCAGCCCCGCATCGCCGACGATCAGCGGCAGCTCGCTGCCCGGACCACCCGGCTGGGGATCGCCGGGCCAGGCGATCCATTCGCCCTCGCCCACCACGCAGCGCGCGGCGTCGCCCAGCTGCGCGCCTTCCAGTTCGCCGGGCCCTTCGGCCCAGCGCACCGCAAGGTCGAGATTGGCCTCGGTAAAGTCGGTCGCCTCACCCTCCAGCAGGTGGAACTGGACCTCCGGGTTGGCCGCGCGGAACGCGGCAAGCCGGGGCGCGAGCCACACGGCATAGAATTCGCGCGGGGCGGCGATGGTGTAGACATGGCTCGATTGCCCGGCCTGCATCGCCTGGACCGCATCCTCGAAGTGGAGGAACCCGGTGCGCAGCGCCTCAAGCCCCGCCTGCGCCTCTTCTGTCAGTTCCAGACCCTTGGGCGTGCGGCGGAACAGGACGACGCCCAGCACGTCTTCCAGCGCGCGGATCTGCTGGCCGACCGCCGCCGGGGTAACCGCCAGTTCGTCCGCCGCGCGGGTAAACGACAGGTGCCGCGCCGCCGCATCGAACACGCGCAGGGCGTTGAGGGGCAGATGGGTCCGCTTCATGCCACTTCCCTATGGCGCGCGGGGGCGCGGGGCAAGCGGCAAACCGGCGAGCGCCGGCCCTCACCTCTCCGTCGCCCCGGGCTTGACCCGGGGCCCAGCTGTTCTTTCAGCGCCGCGTCGGCAGGCAAGCTGGACCCCGGAGCAAGTCCGGGGTGACGAAGACTGGATGGACGAGCTCGCCTGAAAGCGTCGTCCCGGACTTGATCCGGGACCGGTGGCGGCTGGGCGCTGACCGGCACTTTTGCGGCTTCGCACCTGCCAGCGGTCCCGGGTCGAGCCCGGGACGACGTCACCCCGCCTCGGCGGGCGCCGCCAGCGGAAAGTAGGGGATCGCTGCCTCGAAGGTCGAACCATCGCCGCGGCGGAAGGTGTAAAACCCCTCCATCGAGCCGTGCGGCGTGCCGAGCGGGCAACCGGAAACGTAATCGTGGCTGCGCCCCGGCTCGATCACCGGCTGTTCGCCCACCACGCCCGCGCCGTCGATCAGCTGGATCATCCCGCGCCCGTCGGTGATGCGCCAGTGGCGGCTGATCAGCTGGGCGGCCTCGTCCCCGTGGTTCTCGATCCGGATGTGATAGACCCAGAACCACTTGCCCGCCTCGATCTGCGATTGATCGGGCAGGAAATTGACCGCGACGCGCACGATCATACCTTCGGTCATGGCGTGGTGCTGGAACAGCTCCTTCATGCGCGCCAAGGTAGTGCGCGCCGGTGAAGGCTGCAATGGGCCAATCAGACAGGTCGTCGCGCGCGAGCGGCTTACAGCCCCACCACGCTCAGCGCGCGGTCGAGGTCGTCGATCAGGTCGAGCGGGTCTTCCAGCCCGACGTTGAGCCGCAGCATCCCTTCGCTGACCCCCATTTCGGCGCGGGCCTCGGCGCTGACCGAGAAGTGCGTGGTCGAGGCGTTGTGGCACATCAGCGAACGCGAATCGCCGATGTTGTTGGAGATGTCGATCAGTTCCAGCGCGTCGAGCAGCGCATGGGCCTGTTCGCGCCCTTCCACCTCGAACGAGAAGATCGGGCCGCAGGCGTCCATCTGCTTCATCGCCAGTTCGTGCTGGGGATGGCTGGGCAGGCCCGGGAAGTTGATCCGCGGCACCCGGCCTTCCAGGAATTTCCCGACCTGCAACGCATTTTCGCTCTGCTTCTTGACACGCAGGTCGAGCGTTTCGAGGCCCTTCAGCACCACCCAGGCGTTGAACGGCGAAAGGTTCGGCCCCGTGTTGCGCTGGAACGGCAGCAGCACGTTGTTGATGAACTCCGCCGAGCCGGAGACGGCCCCGGCGAGCACGCGGCCCTGCCCGTCCATCAGCTTGGTCGCGGAATAGGCGACCACGTCCGCGCCCCATTCGATCGGGCGCTGCAGGGCGGGCGTCGCAAAAGCGTTGTCGACCACCGAGACGATCCCGCGCGATTTCGCGAGACCGCAGACGAAGGCGAGGTCGACCACGTCCATCGTCGGGTTGGCCGGGGTTTCGAAGAAGAACACCTTGGTGTTGGGCTGGATCGCCGCTTCCCACGCCGCGTTGTCGCGCGCGTCGATGGTGGTGGAAGTGATCCCGAAGCGCGGCAGCAGCTGGTCGACCAGCCAGCGGCACGAACCGAAGGCGGCGCGGCCCGCAACCACGTGGTCGCCCGCGCTCAGCTGGCAGAGCAGCGCGGCGGTCATGGCCGCCATGCCCGATGCCTGCACCCGGCACGCCTCAGCCCCGTCGAGCATGGCGATGCGTTCCTCCAGCATCGCCACGGTCGGGTTCTGGAGGCGGGAATAGGTCATCCCCTGTTGATCCCCCCGGAACCGCGCCGCGGCGGTTTCGGCATTGTCGTAGGCAAAGCCGGAGGTGAGGAACAGCGCTTCGCTGGTCTCCCCCTGCTCGCTGCGCCAGGTGCCCGCGCGGACGGCCTGTGTGGCCTTGCGCCAGTTGCGGGTGATCGAGCGGTCGGTTCCGGTGGTGCGCTTCATGGGTCGGGGCTTTAGAAGTGGCGGGCAGCGGGGGCAAGCCCTCCACCACCCCGGCCCCTCCTCTGAAGAGGAGGGGGGATGCAGGCGCGGCGCGAAATGCCCCCTCCTCTTCAGAGGAGGGGGTTGGGGGTGGTGCAGCCCCATTGCGCTCCCCCGCCACGCCCGATAATCGAAGCGCCATGCGCCCAGCCTTCACGCACGAGCAGGACCCGGCCGACTGGTGCGCGGTGATCGCGGTGTTTTTCCTCGCGCTGGTGTGGTGGCACCTCGGCATCCCCTCGCGGATCTATTTCGACGAGGTCCACTACGTCCCCGCCGCAAGGAAGCTGATCGAGGGGCTGCGCGCCAATCCCGAACATCCGATGCTGGCCAAGCAGGTGCTGGCCTGGTCGATCGAGTGGCTGGGCGACAAGCCGCTCAACTGGCGGATTCCCTCGGCAATTTCGGGGGCGCTCGGCCTGTTCGCCTTTTCGCGGCTGGTCTGGTTCGCCAGCGGACGGCGGAACGCCGCACTGATCGCCACGGGCCTTCTGGCGACGAACTTCCTGTGGTTCATCCAGAGCCGGATCGCCATGCTCGACATGATCATGGCCTGCCTTGGCATGATGGCGCTGTGGCAGTTCGCCGCCGCCACGCGCCTGCCGCATCAGGGGCGCTGGCGCCTCGCGCTGGCCGGATTGCTGGCAGGGCTGGCGCTGGGAGCGAAGTGGTCGATTGCCGTCGCCATCGCCCTGCCCGGCGTCCTGTTCCTGATCCTGCGACTGTGGCAGCACCGCACGCGCTTCCTGTGGGCAAGAGAGGGCGCGCCGGTGCCGGGGATTTCGCTGCTGGAGGCGGGCGTGTGGCTCGGCCTGCTGCCGCTGGTGGTCTACTGGCTGACCTTCTGGCCCGCGTTCCATTATGCGAAGGACGCGGTGAACCCGTGGGACCCGATCGGCTGGCACCGCTACATGCTGGAGTTGCAGGACAGCGTGAAGCGGCTGCATCCCTATCGCTCGGTCTGGTACCAGTGGATGGGGAACTGGCGGGCGATCTGGTATCTCTACCAGCCGGTCGACGGGGCGCAGCGCGGGATCGTGCTGGTGGGCAACCCCTTCACCATGCTGGCGGGCCTTCCGGCAGTTCTGTGGTGCCTGTGGGCCGGGGTGTGGCGGCGGCGGCATGACGCGCTGGCTTTTGCCCTGCTCTACGTGACCAGCCTGGGGATGTGGGCGGTCTCGACCAAGCCGATCCAGTTCTATTACCACTACCTGCTGCCCGCGACCTTCATGATGGCCTGCCTGGCCCTCGCGCTGGAGGCGCTGTGGCGGCGGCAGGATCGCTGGCGCTGGCTTATGCCCGCCGCGCTGGGGGCAAGCGGGGCGATGTTCCTGTACTTCTACCCGATCATCTCCGCCGCGCCGCTGTGCTGCGGCAGGCCAAGTTTCGAGCAGTGGATGTGGCTGAGAAGCTGGCGCTGACGTCGTCCCGGGCTTGACCCGGGACCGGTGGCAACTGTCACTCGGCGTTGCGGCTTCGCAACTGCCAGCGGTCCCGGATCAAGTCCGGGACGACGAGTGCCTCAATACTTGCCCCAGACGAACTTGCTCGACAGCGCGAAGTTCCACACCGAACCCAGCACGATCCCGACAATCGCCGCAGGATAGGGGTTGAACCCGATCCGCACGAGCGCGGTCGCCGCGCCGATGTTGGCGAGCAGGCCGAAGGCGCAGGTCAGCAGGAAGCGCACCCAGCCGGTCAGCAGCGGCACGAACCCGCGCAGCCGCTTGTCGGCATAGGTCAGTTCGTTGTTGAGCACGAAGTTGAAGGTCATCGCCACCAGCGCCGCCGTGGTCTGACCGGCGATGAAGGCGGTTTCCTTAGGGTAATGGCTCACGGCAAATTCCGCGCCGAACAGGTTCAGCACCGTCGCCAGCACGGCCATGTGGACGATCACGCCCAGACCGCCGATGGTCCCGAACAGCGCGAAGCGGGTCGGGATGATCCGCCCCAGCCACTTGTCGTAAAGCCCGACGAGGAATTCGAACACCACCGTGCGGTCGAGCTTCGATTCCCCTTCCGCCCGGGCGGCGAAATGCATCGGCACTTCCTTGATCCGAAGCGGCTGTTCGACCGTGGCAAGGATATCGAGCAGGATCTTGAAGCCCACGCCCGACAGGCGATGCGCATCAGCGCGCAGCACTTCGCTGCGGAGCATGAAATAGCCGCTCATCGGGTCGGACAGCTCGACCCCGGTGACCTTGTTGGCGATCCGGTTGGCGATACCCGAAGCCTTGACCCGGTCGGGCCGGCCCCAGGCCTCGGTGCTCGCCCCTTCGGCAAAGCGGCTGGCATAGGCGAGGTCATAGTTCCCGCTCTCGATCGCTTCCAGCATCCCTGGCAGCAGCGCGGGATCGTGCTGGTGGTCGGCGTCCATCACCGCGACGATGGGGGCAGCAGTGGCGCACATCCCCTCGATCGCGGCGGAGGACAGCCCGCGCCGCCCGATCCGCTGGATCACGCGGACGCGGCTGTCCTCGCGGCCCAGCGCGCGCGCCTCGTCCGCCGTGCCGTCCGGGCTGTTGTCGTCAACGACGATCACTTCCCAGCCGATCCCGGCCAGCGCCGCATCGAGCCGCTCGACCATGCCGCGCAGGTTGCCGCGCTCGTTGTAGGTCGGAAGGACGATGCCGAGGCGCAGGGTCATGTCACAGCCGCTCCAGGATCGCGTCGCCGATGGCGCGGGTGCCCATGGAGCCACCGAGGTCACCGCCGCGAATGCCGTCGGTCAGCGCCTTGCCCACCGCCGCCTCGATCCGCGCGGCCTGTGCTTCCAAGGCGAACGAGTGGCGCAACAGCATGGCGGCGGACAGCACGGTGGCCATCGGGTTGGCCAGATCCTTGCCTGCGATGTCCGGGGCGGAGCCATGGATCGGCTCGTAGAGCCCGCAGGTCCCTTCCGCGAGGCTGGCCGAGGCGAGCAGGCCGATCGAGCCGACGCACATGCTGGCCTGGTCCGACAGGATATCGCCGAACAGGTTGCCGGTGACGATGGTGTCGAACTGGCCGGGATTGCGCACCAGCTGCATCGCCGCATTGTCGACGTACATGTGGCTGAGTTCGACGTCCGGGTATTCGGCGGAAACCTCGATCATCACGTCCCGCCACAGCTGCGAGGTTTCAAGCACGTTGGCCTTGTCGACCGAGCACAGCTTGCCCCGGCGGCCCTGCGCGGCCTTGAAGCCGACGTGGGCGATGCGGCGCACCTCGTCCTCGGCATAGGACATCATGTCCCAGCCCTGGCGGCGGCCATCGTCCAGCGTGCGGATGCCCTTTTCGCCGAAATAGACGTCGCCGTTCAGTTCGCGTACGATCAGCAGGTCGATCGCGCTGGCGACTTCGGGGCGCAGCGCCGAGGCGTCTTCCAGTCCCGCAAACAGCTTGGCAGGACGCAGGTTGGCGAAGAACCCCATCGCCTTGCGCAGCCCCAGGATCGCCTGTTCAGGGCGCAGATGGCGCTCAAGGTGGTCGCAGTCGAAATCGCCGACCGCGCCGAACAGGATCGCGTCCGACTGGCGGGCGATCTCCAGCGTGGCCTCGGGCAGCGGATGGCCGTGCTTCTTGTAGGCCGCGCCGCCCACATCGCCTTCGGTGAGTTCGAGGCCCGGCAGGTCCAGCGCCTGGAGGACGCGGACGGCCTGAGCCGTGACTTCGGGACCGATGCCGTCGCCGGCGAATACCGCAATCTTCATGGGTTTTCCGCTTCTAAGAAATCCGGGCCAGCCGCTCGCGCAGCATGGTGCGCGCCCCCATAACATCGCCGCGACGATCGGCAAGCGGATAGCGCTCCAGCCGCGCGCCGGACATATCGAAGGCGGCCATCTGCGCACTCCATTCCTCGCCCGAGGCGCGCACCACATCGCCGCCATAGCCCAGCTCGCGCAGCAGCAGCGCCTCATAGGTCAGGAGGCCCGGCAACCAGCCGCGCGCCGAGGGCGCATGGCACACCGCATCGAGCAGCGCGGCGAGCGCGGCGAACATGCCGGGATAGGCATGGCGTTCCGGCAGGGCGGCGGCGGTGAGCGAACAGGCCCAGCCGATCGCGGCGGCAGGCAGCGGCTCGGTCAGCCACGGCCCCCGGCTGGTCAGCAGCTCGATCCGCGCGAAAGGCAGCTGGGTATCCGACCGGGAACGGATGTCGGCATCGACCAGGTTGCCCGGGATCAGCACCGGACGCAGCTGCCGTCCCCGCCCGCCCGCGACATAGACCGCGACCAGCCCGCGCTCCGCCGTCAGGATGCGCGCGATTGCCGCCGTCTCGCCGTGGGGACGGACGGCACAGACAATGGCCTCGGCGCGCAGTTGCATGGGCGCGGTGTGGCGGGAAACGCCGGGAGGTTCAACCTCCGCAGCGGGTCGCGATCAGTCCTGCTTCTTCGCCTTGGGCTTGGCCGCTGCTTCCAGCGCGGCGATGCGCGCGGCAAGCTTTTCGTTTTCGTCCAGCGCCTTGGCGGCCATGTCCTTGACCGCGTCGAATTCGTCGCGGCTGACGAAATCGAGCCCGCCCATCGCTTCCTTCAGGCGCTCACGCCCGGCCTCGCGGGCTTCGCGGCCCATACCGGCCATGGTGCCAGCCGCGCTGTTGAGCAGCTTGGCGATATCGGCGAACAGGGGGTTTTCGCTTTGCATGGCCGCTAGATGGTCCCGCAGCGCGCGGCGCGCAAGAGGTTACTTGAACTCGACCGTCTGCACCGCCTCGCCCCCGGTCAGCGGACCGTCGGCGCCGGGATTGGCGGCGAGGAACTGCCAGTTGAGCAGCGTGGCAAACAGCACCCAGGCGAGATACGGCAGCAGCAGCGCCCCGGCGAGCGGGCGCACCCGCCAGTACAGCACGAGCGTCAGCAGCACCGCGACGTCAATCGCGAAGAGCAGGTAGAGCGCATAGGTGATCTGCTGCATGCCGAAGAACAGCGGCGACCAGCACAGGTTGAGCACCAGCTGGATGGCGAACACACCCAGCGCCAGTCCGCGCCCGGGGGCGCCGCGCGCAGTGACGATCATCGCGGTGGCAAGGCCCATCAGGACATAGAGGATCGTCCAGACGATCCCGAAGGCGGCGGGCGGCGGATATATCTCCGGCTTGACCAGCTCGGCGAACCACGGATTGCCCGGTCCGCTTTGCGCCATGCGCCCCGAAACGAAGCCCAGCAGCACCACGCCGGGGACGAGCACCAGCGCCCAGCGCAGGAAGCTGGCCCGCAATTGCCCGGGCGATGCAAGCTCAGTCATTCAACCACGACCCCGATTCGCTATGCGTTGCAAGCGGATATTGGCGAGGGAGCGGGCGCGGCGCAATGCCTGGGGTGTCGGCGGGTGTCCCGGTTTGGGCACTGCGTCGTCCCGGACCTGATCCGGGACCGGTGGCGGTCTGGGCCCATAGCTCGCCGCTTCGCACCTCCCAGCGATCCCGGGTCAAGCCCGGGATGACGCCCTACCCCCGCCGCGCGGCGATAAGGAATTCGACATTGCCTTCCGGCCCGGTGATCGGGCTGGTCTCGATCCCCTGGACCTGCCAGCCGCCGGATTCGAGCCATTCGCGCACTTCGCCGCAGACGCGAGCATGCAGCGCCGGATCGCGCACCACCCCGCCCTTGCCGACCTCGCCGCGCCCCACCTCGAACTGCGGCTTGATCAGCGCGACCAGCTGGCAGGCCGGCGCGGCGAGGCGCAGCGGCACTTCCAGCACCTTGGCGAGGCCAATGAAGCTGGCATCGCAGACCACCCAGTTGCACGGCGCATCGATCAGTTCGGGGGTGAGCACCCGCGCGCTGGTCTGTTCCAGCACGGTCACGCGCGGGTCCTGTCGCAGCTTCCACGCCAGCTGGTTGGTCCCCGAATCGACCGCGAAGACCCGCTCCGCGCCATGGCTCAGCAGCACGTCGGTGAAGCCGCCGGTCGAACTGCCGATGTCCATCGCGGTCGCGCCCGTGGGATCGAGGGTGAAAGCTTCCAGTGCATGGGCGAGCTTGATCCCCCCGCGCGAGACCCACGGATGATCGCGCCCGCGCACGTCCAGCGGCGCGTCAGCGGGCAGGGTCTGGCCGGACTTCACTACCTTGGCCTCGCCGCTGAACACCAGCCCCGCCAGAACCAGCGCCTGCGCCCGGGCGCGGCTTTCTGCAAGGCCGCGTTCGACCAGCAACTGGTCGACGCGCTGCTTGGCGGTCTTGCGTTTGGGATCGGGCGTTGCGGACATCGGACCGGAAGGGCTTGTGAGGAGTGGCGCCTCATTCCATAGGAGGAGCGTGAAGGCAAACGTTCGTCCCCTCAGCACTATCGCCGTGGTCGCCGCGCTGACGGCGCTGATCGCCTCGTGCGCCGCGCCGCGGCAGGCTCCGGTCCAGCCCCCGCCGCCCGCGCCGCGCCCGGTGGCAGTGGCGACTCCCACGCCCGCGCCCCTGCCGCGCCCGCCCGCCAACTGGATCGACCAGCCCGCCACTCCGGGCGACTGGACCTGGGGAATCGTCGCAGGCCGCTCCACCGCCAGCTATGGCCGCCCAGGCGCGGCCCCGCTGGTGACCATCGCCTGCGACAAGACCGATGGCGAGGTGTGGATCAGCCGCGCCGGCACCGGCACCGGCCACGTTCCCGCCGCGCTCTCCACCACCAGCGGCACCCGTCCGCTGGTCAGCGATCCGGAGCTGTCCTCCGCCGGGCGCGTGACCATCGCGATCCGGGCGAAGGACCCGATTCTCGACGCCATCGCCTTCTCGCGCGGGCGCTTCGCCTTCGATCTTGCGGGCAATGCGCCGCTCTACCTGCCCAGCTGGCCGGAAGTGGGCCGGGTGATCGAGGATTGCCGCTAGGCCGCTTGAAGCCAAGCCCGTCACCCCGGACCTGATCCGGGGTCCCGCTTTGGGATCTGGTATCCCCTTCCCTCGTCTCAACCAACGTCACCCTGAACTTGTTTCAGGGTCCATCCGTCAGTTTGGCCACAGGCATCGTGGTGGGCGCAAACCGGTAGGTCGGGGCGGCAACGGCGATGGCCGATCAGTCGGCGCGATGGACCCTGAAACAAGTTCAGGGTGACGACCTGGGTTATGAGGTGACGGTGAGTGGTGTGGCGGAAGGTCCGCACGGCCCGGCGCGAAGGCATGGATACTGACACCAAAATAATTCAACGCAAGTCTTGTTGTGCAGTGCGGAATCGCTAGATTTTCCCTACGGCCAAGGCGACCCGCCGCTCTGGTCCAGTCCCCGCCCGGGGGCGTTTGGCTCAACAGCGCGAAAGGAGGTGACCGATGTCTCATGGTTCAGCAGAGGGGTCGGTAAACCGCAGCGCGAGGCATTATCTCTGATCCAGCAGCGATAGAGGCTTCGTGAGCGGCGCTTCCGGCCGCTGACCATGTGAAGGGCCGTTCCCGGATCGCCGGGGCGGCCCTTCTCATTTGCGCTTTCTGGGCTTCGTCGCGGGCGGCGCGGCGGGCCATGTAAGCGACAGTTCCGCAATGATCGGCTGGGCCGCGAGCACTTCGGCCTGATCGGAACGCAGCGTCCGTTTCGCGCCATTGGCCGCAGCGGCCACCTCTTCGGGCAGCGGCGCGATCAGCCGCAGCCCCACGGTGCAGCCACCCAGCAAGGCCGCGCCCAGCTTGCCGCCCTTCCAGTCGGTCACCCGTCCACCATCGCCCGGGGCAAAGCCACGCAGCGCGAACGGCCCGCCATTGCGCGAGACCGCCGCCGCGAGGCTTTCCCCGACCCTCAGCCCGCCGACCGACCAGGTCGAGGCGACGCGGTCGATCCTGATCCCCAGCGGCGCCCGCATCGCCGCATCCGGATAAAGCACCTCGATCCGCCGCGCGGGCTCGTCGGGATAGAGCGTCACCTTGAACACCTGAATCCCGCGCTCGTCAGGGCGGGTGCTGGCGGTGGCGTTGTCGCCAAAGCGGCGTTCCAGCGCCTTGCCCGAATCGAGCCTGCCGATCGGCGCGGCGCAGGTCAGCGGGGAGATCTTCACCACCTTGGCGGCAGGCTTAGCCGCCACCTTGCCCTTGGGCGGGGCCGCTGCGGCCAGCCCCGGCACGGCCAGCAGCAGCGCCGCGCAGCACCGCAGGGTCCATGCTGATGTCATGCCGCTATTCTCCCCAGGTCGTGCGCGCAGCTTGCCAGCCCGCCGCGCGCTTGCCAATGCGGCGCGGGCAAGCACCCCTTGCCCAACCCCGGCAGCGGCCCTTAGACTGGGACGCAGACGAGGTGACTTGTCATTTATTTCATCCGCCTTGCCTTGCGCGTAATTTTCGTTCAAAGGGCGCGCTTCGCTTAACCGAGGATCCGAATCATGGCGACGCTCGCCGAACCCAGCACCCAGTTCGCCCGCCTGGCCCACCCCGCCCCGGTCCCGGCAGAGGTGCGCGCGGAGGTGCTGGCGAACCCCGGCTTCGGCACCCATTTCACCGACCACATGATCACGATCGACTGGTCGGAAGGCAAAGGCTGGCACAATCCCACGCTGGGGCCGCGCGGGCCGATCGCGCTCGATCCCGCCGCTTCGGTGCTGCACTATGCCCAGGAAATCTTCGAAGGACTGAAGGCCTACCGGCTGAAGGACGGGTCGATGGCCCTGTTCCGCCCGGCGGCCAATGCGGAGCGCTTCAACGCCTCGGCCCGCCGCCTCGCCATGCCGGAACTGCCGGTGGAGACCTTCGTCGCCGCGGTGCGCGAACTGGTCGGCGCGGACCGCGAATGGTTCCCCTCGGTCGAGGGCGGCTCGCTTTACCTGCGCCCGTTCATGATCGCGACCGAGGCCTTCCTCGGCGTCCGTCCGGCCAAGGAATACAAGTTCATCGTCATCGCCAGCCCGGCGGGCAATTACTTCAAGTCGGGCGCCCCCGCCGTGTCGATCTGGGTGTCGGACTATACCCGCGCGGCCCCGGGCGGAACCGGCGCGGCCAAGTGCGGCGGCAACTATGCGGCCAGCCTCGTCCCCACCGCCGAAGCGTTTTCGCGCGGGCATGATCAGGTGCTGTTCCTTGACGCGGCGGAGCATCGCTGGATCGAGGAACTGGGCGGCATGAACCTGTTCTTCGCCTTTGCCGATGGCAGCCTGATCACCCCGCCGCTGACCGGCACGATCCTGCCCGGCATCACCCGCGACAGCCTGCTCGACCTCGCCCGCGAGGAAGGGCTGAACGTACGCGAGGAACGGTACAGCCTGGATCAATGGCGCGAGGATGCGGCCAGCGGCAAGCTGATCGAGGCCTTCGCCTGCGGCACGGCGGCGGTGGTCACCCCGGTCGGCAAGGTCGCGGGCACCGACGGCGAATTCGTGATCGGTTCGGGCGGCCCGGGGCAGTTGACCCAGAAGCTCAAGGCCCGCCTCACCGCGATCCAGCGCGGCGAGGCGCCGGACACCCACGGCTGGGTCATGCTGCTCGACTGAGCGGCTCCAACCCACCCGCTCTCACCGTTCGTGTCGAGCATAGTCGAGACACGGGTGCGCCAGCGTGTCTAGACAATGCTCGACACGAAAGGAG
>JAYRMP010000067.1:0-11189 GCA_041912655.1 Novosphingobium sp.
CTTGGCGCGCAGGTTTCCATCGAGGGTGGGCAGGCGCACTACCTCTCCCGCGTGATGCGGGCTGCGCCGGGCGATGCGGTGGTGCTGTGCGACGATCTGACCGGCGAGTGGGCCGCGCAGGTGATCGATGCGGGCAAGCGCGAGGTGCGCCTCGTACTCGAAACGCAGCTCCGCCCGCGCGAAGAGGTGCCCGATTTCACGCTCTGCGCCGCGCTGCTCAAGAAGGACCGGTTCGACCTGGTGCTCGAAAAGGCCTGCGAGCTGGGCGTGCGGCGGATCCAGCCGGTGCTGACCCGGCGCTGCGTGGCGGACAAATTGAACCTCGAGCGCGCCCGCGCGGTGCTGGTCGAAGCGGCGGAGCAATGCGCCCGCACCGCGCTTCCGCAGCTGGCCGAACCGCTGAAGCTCGACGCGCTGCTGAAAGGCTGGGACGCACAGCGCACCCTGTTCTTCGCGGACGAGAACGGCGGCGACCATGCTGCGCAGCAATTCGGCGCCAACCCCGGCCCCGCCGCGCTGCTGACCGGCCCGGAAGGCGGGTTCGACGAGGCCGAGCGCGCCGCGATCCGCGCCCTGCCGCAGGCCCGCGCCATCACCCTTGGCACTCGCATTCTGCGCGGCGAAACCGCAGCCATAGCCGCCACCGCGCTGTGGATGGGCACCTGCGGCGATTGGTAGCGGGGCGCACAAATTTGCTGGCGCAAGGCTCTGCAAAGCCGTAACTCCCCCGCGATGAGCACCCGACAGGTTTCAGATCGCAACGATCCCGTGATCGAAAGCCGCGACCAGTTGGTCGCCCCGATGATCAAGGGCGAGAAGCCGCGTGAGCGCTGGAGGATCGGCACCGAGCACGAAAAGCTGGTGTTTGACCGCGCCGATCACCACGCCCCCTCCTATGACGAGCCCGGCGGCATCCGCGACCTGCTGATGGCGCTGAAGGACTTCGGCTGGAGCGAGGTAGAGGAAGGCGGCAACGTGATCGCCCTGTCTGGCAGCGACGGCGCGGTCAGCCTGGAGCCGGCAGGCCAGCTGGAACTGTCCGGCGCGCCGCTGGAGAACCTCCACCAGACCTGCGCCGAAACCAGCCGTCACCTCGATCAGGTCAAGGCAATCGGCGCGCGCACCGGCAAGGGCTTTCTCGGCCTCGGCATGTGGCCCGACAAGACCCGCGAGGCGCTGCCGATCATGCCCAAGGGGCGCTATGCGATCATGCTGCGGCACATGCCGCGCGTCGGCAGCATGGGCCTCGACATGATGCTGCGCACCTGCACCATCCAGGTCAATCTGGACTACGCGTCGGAAGCGGACATGGTGCAGAAGTTCCGCACCTCGCTCGCGCTCCAGCCGCTCGCCACGGCGCTGTTCGCCAATTCACCGTTCACCGAAGGCAAGCCCAACGGCTTCCTCTCGTACCGCAGCCACATCTGGTCGGACACCGATCCCGCGCGCACCGGCATGCTGCCCTTCGTGTTCGAGGACGGGTTCGGCTATGACCGCTATGTCGAATACATGCTCGACGTGCCGATGTACTTCGTGTTCCGCGACGGCAAGTACATCGACGCTGCCGGGCAGAGCTTCCGCGACTTCCTCAAGGGCCAGCTGCCCGCGCTACCGGGCGAATTCCCGACCGAAAGCGACTGGCAGGATCACCTGTCCACCGCCTTCCCCGAAGTGCGGCTGAAGAGCTTTCTCGAAATGCGCGGCGCCGATGGCGGGCCGTGGAACCGGATTTGCGCGCTGCCCGCCTTCTGGGTGGGCCTGCTCTATGACCAGGGCGCGCTCGATGCCGCGTGGGACCTGGTCAAGGGCTGGGACATGACCGGGCGCGAGGCGCTGCGCTCATCCGTGCCGAAGCTGGGCCTCGACGCACCGCTGCCCGGCGGCGGCACCCTGCGCGACATTGCAGCCGAAGTGCTGGCGATCGCCCGCTCCGGCCTCAACGCCCGGGCGCGGCTGAACAGCGCGGGCGACAACGAAAGCGGCTTCCTGAGCCCGCTCGACGAGATCGTCGCCAGCGGCAAGGTTCCGGCCCAGCGTCTGCTCGACAAGTATCACGGCGAATGGGGCGGCGACCTCTCACGCGTCTACGAAGAGGAGATGTGATGGCGGTTGTCGTGGTTGGCCAGTTCCGGCTTCCCCCCGAGCGGATGGACGAAGCGCGCGGGGCGATGCGCAAGGTCATGGAAGCCACCCGCGCCGAAGACGGCTGCATCGAATACAACTATGCCGAGGACGTGCTTGATCCCGGGCTGATCCGGGTCAGCGAAGTCTGGGCCAGCCGCGCCCAGCTCGGCGTGCACATGAAGACCCCGCACATGGCCGTCTGGGCCGAGGAACGCGCCGCGCTGGGCCTCACGGGGCGCGCGATCACCGTGTTCGAGGCGGACGAAGGACAGGCGCTCTAGGGCGCTCCCCGCGCCGCAAGTTCGGCGCGGCTCTTCATCAGCGCCTGACCCAGCCGGTGGAGCGGGGCGGTGATCAGGCCGTTGCGCGCCATCCAGGCGTGATAGTCGCGGTACTTCTGATCCTCGTCCAGCAGGTGCCGCTCCTCGGTCCGGGCGCGCCAGTAGTAGATCGCGCTGACGCAGCCGAGGAAGAAGGTGTTGCGCACCGCATCCACCGCCGAACCGTTGGTCACGAAGAACGGCATCGAGGCGCACCACCAGAAGCTGTTCTTGGCAAGGTAGGCCGGATGGCGGGTGAAGCGGTAGGGGCCGTTCGTCAGCACGCCGCGGTAGGTCAGGTTGGAAAAGCGGATGCCGAAGGCCACAGTCGCCCAGGCGTAGCAGAAGGTCAGGAAGACCAGCAGCAGCGCCCAGCCCCACAACAGCGCGTTGTGCCCGTCCAGCACGTGCATCCAGTTGTCATCGCCCTGGGTGTTGTAGAGGTAGAACAGCGGGCGGTCTGCCGGCGCCATCATCTGGAACGGCGGATAGCACAGCAGCGCCGCCAGCCAGCCGGCAAGATAGGGATTGGCCGAGCGGATCTGCGCATCGAGCGGCTTCATGGTGAGGATGTAGCCTACCGAGCCGATCTGCTCATCCAGCACGAACATCAGCGTCACCAGCAGCATCGCCAGCGCCACCGGGCTGTCGAGGAACGTCCCCCAGTCCGGCGCGACGAGGTTGGCGAAGCCGCCCGGGACGATCGAGATCATGAACGCGGTGAAGAACCCCTTTACCGCCCAGGCGCGGCCATGGATCCTGACCTGCTCGATATCGAACGGCTCGCGCCCGATCAGCAGCGCCCCGAAATGCCAGCAGGGATCGCGCGGGTTGACCATCGAACGGTCGAGCCACAGCACATAGGGCACCGACAGCACAAACAGCGGCACCGCCAGCGTGCCCAAGACCTCCATCGCGATGAAATAGGGGTCGGCCCAGTACCAGCGCCCCAGGCAATAGAGCGCGGCGATCACCGCCCAGGTGGTCCACAGCCCGGCCAGCTTGGTGATCGACACGTCCAGCACATCGCCCAGCGGCCGCTTCAGCGACCAGTCGAGCCCGGTGGAGGGACGGCGGTGGACCTTGTCGACGGCCAGCGACCACACCACCATCGGCAACGCGGTAAAAACCAGCCCGGTCAGCGCCGCATAGGGCCCGGTCAGCCGCTCACGCGGGCCAGACAGGGCAAGTTGATCGGCGATCTGGGGCCAATAGTGGCAGACCATGATCCACGCGAACAGGCCCGCGACGCCCAGCCAGCCGACCGGTGCGGACACGTCGCTGACTGGCCGCGGATCGGCACTGGCGGGATTGGCGCTCATCCTTTCGCCCTAGCGCGAAAGGGTTAAGTCACCGGTAACGACGGTTTTGGCTCAGGCTCAGCGCAGCGCGGTGATCTTGCCGCTGTCGTCGAGCACGTAGAGGGTGCTGTTCGCTACCACCGGCGCCAGCGTCACCGGGCTGCCGACCTCGGCCGCGAACGAAACGCGGCCATCGGCGATGCTGGCCGAATGGACCTCGCCGCGCGAATTGGCGATCCACAGGCGGTCGCCGGCCAGCACCGGGCCGGTCCAGAACACCTGGTCCTTCTTCTTCTTCTCGTTGCGGTAGTGCATCAGCTGGGTCATCCAGCGCACCTTGCCGGTGGCGCGGGCGATGCACAGCAGCTTGGCATCGTCGGTCAGGGTGAACACCCAGTCGCCCGCCACCGCCGGGGTGGAAATGCCCGCGAGGTTGAGTTCCCAGATGCGCTGGCCGGTGACCAGTTCATAGGCCGCCATGCGTCCGCCCTGCCCCAGCGCGAAGACCCGGCCGCGATCGATGATCGGGTCGGCGTCAACGTCGGTCAGCACGCCGACCGAAGTGGACAGCGAGGTCCGCGCCAGCGCGTCCGACCACAGTTCGCGTCCGTTTTCATAGCGATAGGCGATCAGTTCACCGGTCGAATAGCCGGCCACCACGGTGCCGTTGCCGGCGGCGGGAGCGGCCACGCCGAACACCCCGCTCTGCCCCGATGCGGCAGCCTTGGTCCACTGGACGGCGCCATCGGCGGCATTGAGCGCGATGATCTGGTTGTCCTGGGTCATCACGAAGACGGCGTTATAGGCGATGGTCGGCGAACCGCGCAGCGGGCCGGCGGGCTTGACTTTCCACACCTGCTTGCCATCGGCGGCTTCCAGCGCGGCGACTTCGCCGATGCCGGTGGTGATGTAGACGCGCCCGTCGGCATAAGAGGCGCCGCCGCCATAGACCGCCGGGGCGCTGTCGCCCTCGATCTTGAAGTTGCGGGTCCAGCGCTCGCGCCCGGTCGCCGCGTCGAATGCGTGGACCACGCCGTCGGTGTCCATCACGAACATCTGCCCCCCACCGATCACCGGCGAGGCGGCAAGGCGACGCGACGAGCTCGACCCAGCGACCGAAACGGTCCAGGCGCGCTGCGGCGCAGCGGCGAGCGCCAGGTTGCCATAGCTCTTGCTGGCGGTGCCGCCGGCCTGCGCCCATTCCGGATTGGCGGCAGCCGGCGGCACGATCACTGAAACCCCGGCCTGCGCCGGATCGACCTTGGCCCCGGTTTCGATCCGCGAGAGGATCGGGACGCGGTTGCCGATGGTTGGAGTGGACGGCTTGTCCTTGCCGCCGAACACGCCGCAGCCCGCAAGGCCGAAAGCGAGCGCCAGAGCAAGCGGAGCGGCGAGGCGGCGGGAGTGCGTGTTCGAGGTCATGCGGCGGATCCTTAACTCAATTCGTTCGTTCAGGGCTGCTGGGCGGGCGCGGGAGCTTCGCCGGCATCCGCACCCAGCTGGTTGGCCATCTGGCGCATCCGGTCGCGCAGCGATGCCGGCGCGTCCTTGTCCTTGGCGACGGCGGCAAACATTGCGCCCGCGAGATCCGGCTTGCCCAGCTTGAGCTGGGCCAGGCCGGTCATTTCCCCGGCGCTGCCGAACCACGGGTTGCCCGGCACGGCCATCGGCTTCAGCCGGTCGATCACCTGCTGCGGCGGCAGGCTGTCAAACCGGATCGCCGTTTCGCGGACCACGGCGTAGTCGCGCATCGGCGCAGGCACTTCCTGATCGGCGGCGATCGCGGCAAAGGCCTTGGCGGCGTCCTCGCCCTTGCCCTGTTCCTGGCTGAGCGCGGCGCGCAGCAGCGCGGCGGCGGCCTTGCTGCCATCGCTGCCTTCGGTCGTCAGCGGTTCAAGTTCCTTCGACACGGCTTCCGAGGCCGGGCCGCCCGCGCCGAGACGGCCGAGCGCGAGGACAATCTTTTCAGAGCGTTCCGCCGCCGCCTGCTTGTGCGAATGATCCCACCACAGATAGCCCGCCAGCACGGCAAGCCCGAGGACAATTGCGGCGGCGAGCGGTCGGCCATAGCGCTTGGCCAGGCCCAGCATCTCGTCCTGGCGCAGCGCCTCGTCCACCTCGCGCAGGAATCCGTCCTGCTGCGCGGCGTCGCGGTCCTGTTTGTTCGAAGAGGCAGGCGGGGTGCGGTCGGGAGGCAGGGCCAAGTTCTGAATGCCTTCACTGGCTGGTAAAATGCTGTGCCGCGCTGTTTAGCGGATAGGCAATCCTTTTCAACGCAAGATATCTGGCTTTCCCCCGCTGAAGCACGGGTGAACGGGATGGAGATGAAGGTCAGCCAAGCAGGCTCACCCTACCCATCGCTCCCGCGTAGAGCTTGTCGTAGGCCTTCAGCATCGCGGCATCGTCGTACTCCGCCTCGGCGCGGGCGCGGTTGGCCTTGCCGATGGCGGCGCGCGCTGCGGGATCGACTGCCAGCGCGGCGAGCGCGGCGGCTAGTTCCGCCTCGTCACCGGGTTCGGTCAGGTGCGGCAGATTTTCGCTTGCTACCATCGCCGCGACATCGCCGACGCGCGGCGAGACGACCGCGAGGCCCGCCGCCATCGCCTCGACCACCGAAATCGGGAACTGTTCGCTATCGCTCGACAGGGCGAACATGTCGAACAGCCCCATAACCTTCGCGGGGTCCGCAACATGGCCGGGCAGGTGGACGCGGTGGCCGATGTCGAGCCGCATCGCTTCGGCGCGGATCGCCTCGCGCTCAGGCCCTTCGCCGAGGATCACCAGCTGCCACTCCGGCGGCATCTGGCTGAAGGCGCGGACCAGCCGGGGCAGGTTTTTGACCGCGCGCAGCCCCGCCAGCGTGCCCAGCCACAGCTCGCCCTCCCGCTTGATCACGCGCGGCAGGGCGTCGGGTTTCGGCTTGGTGCCATAGGCCCTGACCGGAATGCCGTTGACGATCCGGCGGACCATCGCGCGCGGCTGCTTCCATACCTCCAGCGCGATCCGTTCCAGCGCGCGCGAAGGCACCGCCAGCCCCTGGGCGCGGGCCAGAGCGAGGCGGCGATACCAGTTGCGTGCCGGTTTCAGCCGCTCGGCCTCGTCCTCGTTGAAGCCGTCCTCGTGGTGGACAAGCGGCGGCAGTTTCAGCCATTCTCCGAACAGGGTGTGGGCCATCACCGCGTCCATCGCCCCCCAGTTGTAGGTCAGCACCAGGTCATAGCCGCGCATCGCTTCGGCCAGGCGCTGGAGGCGGCGGGGAAAGGGCTTGCCGGCCAGGTCGGGAAAGGCGGGCCAGTCCACGCTGAGGCGCGGGTCGATCAGCGCCGCCGCACCGCGCGCCTCGGGCACGGAAGAGACCAGCGCATGTTCGACCCCCGGGCCGAACAGGTTCATCAGCTTGACCGTGCGGACTTCCTTGCCGCCCGGGTCGAAGCTGGAATGGAGGTGCAGCAGGCGCGGTTTCTGCCCGCCCGCCTTTGCCCCGCCCTGCGTTTTCGTGCCCCCCGACACGCTGCCTCAGCCGATCCGCGCCAGCAGGCGGTCGATCCCGGCGACCGCTTCGGGTTCGTCCAGCATCGGCGCATGGCCGACGCGCGGCACGGTCACTGCCTCGGCATCGGGCAGCATGGCCAGCATCCGCTCCAGCGTCGGGGCCGAGAGGATCTGCGAGGTCGCGCCGCGCACCAGCAGCACCGGCCGCCCGGCCAGCGCGGCGACGCCCGGCCACATGTCCACCCCGGCCTCGCCGCCCGGCTTGTTGAACGGTTCGGCGATCCGCATGTCGTAATCGAAATGGATCCGCCCATTGCTGCCCACCACCATGCAGCGCTTGGCCATGGCCAGCCAATCGGCGGTCTCCCAATCGGGGAAGACATCGCCCTGGCTTTCCTCCAGCGCGCGTGCAGCGTGCATCCAGGTGGGGAAATTGCGCCCCTGCCCGACATAGCCGCGGATCCGCTCCAGCCCCTCGGGTTCAATTTCCGGTCCGACATCGTTGAGCAGAGCGCCCGCCAGCCGCTGCGGCGCCATCATCGCCATGATCATGGTCATCAGCCCGCCAAGCGAAGTGCCGAATGCCACGACCCGCTCGATCCCCTCCTGCTCCAGCAGCAGGGACACGTCATCGACATATTGCAGGGGGTTGTAAGTGGCGGAATCCTTGGCATAGGCGCTGTCGCCGCGCCCGCGCAGGTCCGGACAGATCACCCGCCACTCGCCCGCCAGCCGCTCTGCAACATGGGCGAAATCGCGGGCATTGCGGGTCAGTCCGGGCAGGCAGAGCACCGGCGGCCGGTCAGCGCGCCCCGCATAGTCACGGTAATGCAGCTTGAGCCCGTCCCGGCTCGTCCAGAAACGGTCGGCAAATTCGGTCATGGGATGGTTCGCGATTCCCCGTGGCAAGCGGCAGGCAGGACGACTGGCCCGAACCGCCTGGCTTGTAAGTGATCCTGTTCGCCCCCACTATCGCCGGATGCGACCCGAACCGCAAGCAGCACCGCTAGCCGCACCGTATCGTCCCGACACACCGATCGCGGCGCTCGCGCCCTGGCTGGCCGATCCGGTCGCCGCGGCGCAGTTCCCGGCGGCGCAGCTGCGCTTTCGCAACCGGCGCTGGGACGGGGCGGTCGGGCTCGATTCGCTGGACGACGACGAATGGGTCCAGCACTTTAGCCGGTTCGAGCCGCTGCCCGGAAACCTCCCCCAGCCGCTCGCGCTGCGCTATCACGGGCACCAGTTCCGCACCTACAACCCGGAGCTGGGCGACGGACGCGGCTTCCTTTTCGCTCAGCTGCGCGACGGCGCGGGGCGGCTGCTCGACCTTGGCACCAAGGGATCGGGCCAGACCCCGTGGAGCCGACAGGGCGACGGGCGGCTGACGCTGAAGGGCGCGGTGCGCGAGATTCTCGCCACCGAAATGCTCGAGGCGCTGGGAGTGAACACCAGCAAGACCTTTTCCGTGGTCGAGACCGGCGAGGAGCTGTTCCGCCAGGACGAACCCAGCCCCACGCGCTCTGCCGTGCTGGTGCGGCTCAGCCACGGCCACGTGCGGATCGGCACCTTCCAGCGGCTCGCCTACCTGCAGGAGCAGGAGCACATGGCCGCGCTGGTCGATTATTGCCTGCGCGAATTTCCCGGCCCGCCCCCGCCCGAGGACGCGCCGGGCCGCGACGAGCCCGCCGCGATCCTGCTGCACCAGGTCGTGGAACGGTTGGCCCGGCTCGCGGCGGAATGGATGACCGCCGGCTTCGTCCACGGCGTGCTCAACACCGACAACATGAACATTTCCGGCGAAAGCTTCGACTATGGCCCGTGGCGCTGGCTGCCGACATGGGACCCGGCCTTCACCGCCGCCTATTTCGATCATTCCGGGCTCTATGCCTTCGGCCGCCAGCCGGAAGCGCTGTACTGGAACTGCGGGCAGCTGGCCGTGGCGCTGCGCACCATGGCCGAGGCGCCGCCGCTGGTCGCCGCGCTGGAACGCTTCGGGCCGCTCTACCAAACGGCGCTGGCGGAGCGCTTCCTGTGGCGGCTGGGGCTGCAATCGCAGGGGCTGGAGGCCGACACCGCGCTGATCGGCGAGGCAGAGCGCCATATGCGCGAAGGCCAGGCCAGTCCCGATGTCTTCTTCCATCGGCACCGCCACGGCCGCAATCCGCCGCAAGGACCGTTTGGCGAGGCGCTGCGCCGCTATGCCGCCGCCGGGGATGACCATCCCCTGTGGGCCGAAGAAGCCCCGCCCAGCCTGGTGATCGAGCAGGTCGAAGCAATCTGGTCCGCCATAGCGGAACGCGACGATTGGCAGCCGCTGGCCGACCGGATTTCCGCGATTCGCCGCCTCGGGCAGGCACTTGGCGGAAGTTAAGCGATTGATCAGGCTTCTGGGCTAACACGTATCACAAGTCTTTCGATTTGCGGGCACAGGGTCTAAGGGGGCAGACCATGGAAAACCCGGGGTCGCATCCGGAATTGACGGGGTGGAATTTTGAGCAGCGCGCACATCGTTTCCTATGAGCCCGCCACCGGCGCCGAACTATGGCGCGGGAAGCGCGGCAACGTCGATGACATCGTCGGTCGCGCCCGCCGGGCCTGGCCGGCCTGGGCGGCGCAGCCGCTCGCCACCCGGATGGAACTGGTCCGCCGCTTCGCCAACGAAGTGCGCAAGGAAAACGAAAAACTCAGCACCCTGATCGCGCGTGAGACCGGCAAGCCGCTGTGGGAAGCGCGCACCGAGGTCGAAAGCGTCATCAACAAGGTCGAGATCTCGATCCGCGCCTATGCGGAGCGGACCTCGCAGCGCAAGCTCGACAACGCGATGCAGGGCACGGCCGCGCTGCGCCACAAACCGCACGGGGTGATGGCCGTGCTGGGGCCGTACAATTTCCCCGCGCACCTGCCCAATGGCCACATCATTCCTGCGCTGATCGCGGGCAACGCAATCGTCTTCAAACCTTCGGAAAAGACCCCCGCCACCGGCGAACTGCTGCTGCAGTGCTTCCACCGCGCGGGGGTTTCCGCCGCCGTGGTGCAATTGCTGGTCGGCGGTCCGGAAGAGGGCCAGCAGCTGATCGCGCATGAAGGCATCGACGGGGTGCTGTTCACCGGGTCGGCCCACACCGGCATCGCGATCAACCGCAAGCTGGCCGCCCGGCCCGACAAGATCGTTGCGCTGGAAATGGGCGGCAACAACCCGATCGTTGTCTGGGACACCCCCAAGGTGACCGACGCCGCCGCGCTGGTGGTGCAATCGGCCTTCACCAGCGCCGGGCAGCGCTGCACTGCCGGACGCCGCCTGATCGTGAAATCGACGATGTACGATGCCCTGGTCGGCGAAGTGAAGCGGCTGGCCGACCGGATCATCGTCGGCGCGCCGTTCGACGATCCGAGCCCGTTCATGGGCCCGGTGATCGACAACCAGGCAGCGGACGGCCTCACCGAAAGCTTCCTGTACCTGCTCAGCCATGGCGGGCGGGCGATCAAGCACCTGGTCCGCCCGCGCGACGATCTTCCGTTCCTCTCGCCCTCGATAATCGACGTGACGGCGGTGAAGGAGCGCCCCGACGTGGAACTGTTCGGCCCGCTGCTTCAGGTCGTTCAGGTAACCGACTTCGACGAGGCGATTGCCGAGGCGAACAACACCCGGTTCGGCCTGTCCGCCTCGCTGATCGGCGGCACGCCGCAGGAATACAACCGCTTCTGGGCCAATGTCCGCGCCGGTGTGATCAACTGGAACCGCCCGACCAACGGGGCCAGTTCGTCCGCGCCGTTCGGCGGGGTCGGCCTGTCCGGCAATCACCGGCCCAGCGCCTATTACGCGGCGGATTACTGCGCCTACCCGGTCGCCTCGAACGAGATGGAACAACCCCGCGCGATGATCGGCGTGGGCCTGCGCGAGGGTTGAGGCGGGGCATTCGGCTTACGAACTCACACACTTTCGTCATTGCGA
>JAYRMP010000067.1:11199-16845 GCA_041912655.1 Novosphingobium sp.
AATCCAGGAGTCGCGTAAACCGCCACTGGATTGCTTCGCTTCGCTCGCAATGACGATGATAATAGAAGGCTAGCTCAAAACCCCCCAGTCACCACGTCGACCTGGGTAAATCCGCCTTCCACCGCCCGCATATAGATCGCAAAGCGGGCAGCGCCCTTCCCTCCCGTCACCACCTCGTCCGCGCCTTCGCGGCGGCGTTCGGCACCCAGCTTCGCCGCGCGGGCATAGTGGAAATCGGCCACCTCGCCCACCGGCACCGGGGTAAGATAGCTGACCGCGCGCTGCTTGCACCCCGTTCCATCGCTACCTGCCGCAACCCGCACGTGGCCGCGCGGATAGGGCGCCAGTTCAGGCGGAAGCACGGCGGCCCAGCCGAAGCCATAGCTGAGCCCGGCCATGCAGGCGGGCGGGACCAGCCCCAGCCGCTCGGCCATGGCCTGCGGGGTGATCGCCCCGGCCAGCCGCGATTCCGGTTGGGTGACGGCAGGCGCGGGCGCTGGCGGCACCTTGCCGCCCAGCAGCGCCTCTGCCGCCTCGCGCGCGGATTCCACTTCCTCGACGCCCTGCTTGAGCGGGGCGATCTCGGCGCTGGCGGGTCCTCCGCCCGTCAGCGCCGCGCCGCCCTGGTTCTGCGTTGCCAGATCGGGATCGGTCATCAGCGGATCGGACAGCGCCGCGCTGACCGCCGGATCGCGTTCTCCGCGCGGGTCGGCCTGGTCCGCCTTCTCCCCGCAGGCAGCGAGCAGCAGGCAGCAGAGCAGGACAGCGATGGCAGATTGAGAGCGCAAGCGGGATCCCCTTCGATCCCCTCCTTCTGCCCTGCAATTGCAAAGCAAACAAGAACGCCCCCGGCCCGAAGGCCGGAGGCGTTCCCCGCAGCACAACAGCGCGACCCGGTGCTGCTGTCAGGTTTGTGCCGGTTTAGCGGCAGCGCGAATCGCTGCGGTCGATTTCCCGGCCCAGCAGCGCGCCCGCGGCCCCGCCGAGCAGCGCCCCAAGGGTGCGGTCGCCGCGACGACCCGCAACTTCGTGACCCAGCAGCGCGCCGACCGCGCCGCCGACCAGCAGACCGGTGGTGCCGTCCTTGCGACGGCAGTAATAGTTGCCATTGTCGCCGCGCCAGACGCGGGTGCTGGCATAGACCGGCTCGCCATAGCGTCCGTCATAGCGACCATAATTGCCGTTGTAGGCACCGCCGTAGGAACCGCGGTACTCGCCGCCCCAGCGGCTGCCATAGCGGTCGCCGCGATACTGATCGCCGCGGCGGTAATCGCCCCGGTAATCCCCGCGCCCGTAATCGCTGCGGTACTGATCGCCGCGATAGCCATCGCGGTAGTGGTCGCCGTCGGCAAGGGCCGGAGTGGCAGCGGCCAGCGCACCGGGAACGGCAAGGGCGAGCATGGCAGTCTGGAAGCGAAGGGTCATGGCACGTACTCCGTGATTCGTTGCGTTCAGCTTTAAGCCTTCAAACCTGAACGGCCCGCAACGCGCCTGTCAGCTTTCAAACAATCGCGGCTTGCGCACCGCGCGGTAGGCAGGCACATGCCGCCGATGTCCGCCAACGCCCCCCAACCCCCGCGCGGCGGCCTCCCCTTTGCGCTGGGGGCGCATCTCGTCTGGGGGCTGCTGCCGCTCTACCTGATGCTGGTACGCCATGTTCCGGCCTTCGAATTCGTCGCCTGGCGCGTGCTATTCACGCTGCCTTTTTGCCTGGTGATCATTGCGCTGCGCAAACAGGGGCCGGAACTGCTGGCAGCGCTGACCAACTGGAAGGTGCTGCGTCTGCTGGTGCTGAGCGCGCTGCTGATCGGCGCGAACTGGACGATCTACGTCGCCGCGATCCAGGCGGGCCACGTCTTTGCCGCCAGCCTGGGCTATTACATCACCCCGCTGCTGCAAGTGGTGGCGGGCACCGCGCTGCTCGGGGAAAGGCTCGGCCGCCGCCAGTGGATCGCGGTGCTGCTGTCGGGCCTGGGCGTCGCCCTGCTGGCGCGCGGCGCGCTCGACATGCTGGGGGTCAGCCTGGCGCTGGCGCTCAGCTGGTCGAGCTATGGGCTGGTGCGGCGCTTCGTGCCCGTAGGCCCGCTGCCCGGGCTGACGGTGGAAACGATGGTGCTGGCCCTGCCCGCACTTGGCGGCGTGCTGTGGTTCGCAGGGACTCCCGCGGGGTCGAGCTTTGGCCACGATGTGCCGACCAGCGCGCTGATCGCGGCGGCAGGGGCGATCACCGCCGTGCCTCTGCTGCTGTTCGCCATCGCCGCGCGGCGGATGGACTTTTCCGCGCTGGGCATGGTCCAGTTCACCTCGCCCGCGGTGGTGTTCCTGCTGGGCCTGACGGTGTTCGGAGAGCCGCTCGATCCGATCAAGCTGACCAGCTTTGCGATCATCTGGGCGGCGATCGCCCTGTTCGTCTGGGACCTGATCGCCGCGCGGCGCAGATCAGCCGACGAAGCGCCAGCCTAGCGTTTCGCCAGCGTGGAACGGCACGATGGGCGTGCCGTTCGCGTCGATCACCGTCGGCACCTCGCACGGAGCCTTTTCCAGCGTCACGGACGCGGGATTGACCGGCAGGCCGTAGAACGCCGGACCGTTGAGCGATGCGAAAGCCTCGAACTTGTCGAGCGCGCCTTCCTCTTCGAACACGGCGACATAGCTTTCCAGCGCATAGGGCGCGTTGAAGATACCGGCGCAGCCGCAGGCGGCTTCCTTGGCGGCAACGGCGTGGGGGGCGCTGTCGGTGCCGAGGAAGAACTTCGCATTGCCCGAGGTCGCCGCCTTGCGCAGCGCGAGGCGGTGATGCTCGCGCTTGGCGACGGGCAGGCAATAGGCATGGGGGCGAATGCCGCCCGCGAACATCGCGTTGCGGTTGATGTGGAGATGCTGCGGCGTGATCGTCGCGCCCACGTGCGGCGCGGCGGCCTCCACGAACTGGGCGGCGTCCGCCGTGGTGATGTGTTCGAACACCACCTTCAGCGCCGGAAAGCGCGCCAGCAGCGGCGCCATGACCCGCTCGATGAACACGGCCTCGCGGTCGAAGATGTCGACCGCCGGATCGGTCACTTCGCCGTGGACCAGCAGCGGCATGCCGATTTCCTGCATCGCCTCCAGTGCGGGGTAGATGTTGGCGACATCGGTGACACCGTGGGCCGAACCGGTGGTGGCATGCGCGGGGTAGAGCTTGGCAGCGGTGAACACGCCCTCCGCATGGCCGCGCCGCAGCTCGTCCGGGTCGATCCCGTCGGTCAGGTAGGCAACCATCAGCGGCGCAAAGTCCAGATGCCCGGGCAGCGCGGCCAGGATCCGGTCGCGATAGGCCGCCGCCGCATCGACCGTGCTGATCGGCGGCGAGAGGTTGGGCATCACGATCGCCCGGGCGAACTGGCGCGCGGTGTGGGGCAGCACGCCCGCCATTACCGCACCGTCGCGCAGGTGGACGTGCCAGTCGTCTGGCTGGCGGATGGTCAGGCGAGTCGCGGTGCTGGTCATGTCTGCGCGCATAGACCAGCGCGCCGCGCGATGACAGCTTGTCGTCCCCGCTAGGCCGTTCGTCGAATGCACTCGACCGCTGACCGGCGGCCTGCCCCCTCCATCGAAGCAGGCGGGCATTCGTCCACCGCCGCAGCTAGGCCCGATGCTGAAGGAAAGGCCGCCAGCTGCGCGGCATCACGGGGAGTATTCATGGTTTCGTTTCACCGCTTGGCGGCCTCCACCCTTGCGCTCGCCGCCGCCCTGCCGGGCGCGGCCCGGGCGCAGAGCACCGATGAGAACGCGGTCGCCTCCGCCGAGGACGCCTTCGGCACCTTCACCGGGCACGAGCAGATCGGCGTCTACGACGAAGGCAACGTGCGCGGCTTTTCCCCCGGAACGGCGGGCAATTACCGGATGGAGGGGATGTATTTCGACATCCAGGGCGGGCTCGGCAACCGGGTGATCGAAGGCTCGACCATCCGCGTCGGCCCGGCGGCGCAGGGCTATGCCTTTCCCGCGCCCACCGGCATCGTCGACCTCCAGCTAAAGAAGGCGGGCGACAAGCTGACCTTTGCCCCCTTCGCCTCGGTCGACAGCTTCGGTTCGCGCAGCTTCGAGCTTGACGCGCAGGTGCCGCTCGCGGGCAAGGAGCTGACCCTGGCCGCCGGGGCCGGGATAGGGCGCAGCCGCTATGGCACGGGCGGCGGGGCGAACGATTTCAGCGTCGGGATCGTCCCGCGCTGGCGGCCCTCCAGCAATGTCGAGGTGCTGGCGTTCTACAACCACCGGCGCACCTCCAACCAGGATGCCCAGCCGCTCTATTCCGCCAGCGGCAGCTTCGTTCCCGCCTATGTCGCGCGCAACAACCACCCCGGCCCGGACTGGGCGAAGAGCGACAACCGCAGCACCACCTATGGCATGGCCGGCCACGCCAACCTGGGCGACTGGACGGTGCGCGCGGGCGTGTTCCGTTCGCAGTTTTCGCAGGACTTCGGCTACGCCAACCTCATCGAGATCAACCCCGACACCAGCACGAACCGGATGGTCTATGCCTTCCCGGGCAGCAAGGCCGCATCGTGGAGCGGCGAGCTGCGCCTGTCGCGCCGCATTCCGGATGGAGACCGGGCGCACCTGATCACCGCATCGCTGCGCGGGCGTTCGATCGACGCGCACTATGGCGGGGGCGACCTTGTCCAGTTCGGCAGCGCCGCGCTCAACCAGCGGATCAGCCCGCCGCGCCCGGCCTTCAACTTTGGTGCGCAGACCGATGACGAAACGCGGCAGGCCACGGTCGGCCTGTCCTACAGCCTGCGCTGGGACGGGATCGGCGAGGTTACCGTCGGCATTCAGCGCAGCCACTACGTCAAGCGGGTCGCTGCCCCGGGCGTGCCGCTGGCCGAAGGCACCAGCGACGTAACTCTGCCCAGCTTCAGCGCCGCCGTGCCGGTGACCGACCGCCTCGCGCTTTACGGCAGCTATGTGCGCGGGCTGGAGGATGCCGGGACCGCGCCGGGCTATGCCGCCAACGCCAACCAGGTCCTCCCCGCGATCCGCACCAGCCAGTACGATTTCGGCCTGCGCTGGTCGCCGGTGAAGGACACCACGCTGATCCTCGGCTATTTTCATATCTCCAAGCCCTACATCGACCTCGACGTGAACAATTCCTACCGCGTGTTGGGGAGCGACACCCACGAAGGGATCGAACTCAGCCTGGCCAGCAACGTGACGAAGAACCTGCGGATCGTCGCGGGCGGGGTGTGGCAGGACCCAAAGGTGACCGCCTCCAGCACCATCGCCCAGCCGGTCGGCGCGCGGCCCGTCGGCCTGCCGCGCCTGCGCACCCGCTTCAACGTCAACTGGACCCTGCCCTTTGCCCCGGCGGTGACACTGGACGCCTATGTCAACCACGAGAGCAGCGCCTATGGCACGGTGGACAACGCCGTGCTGGTGCCCGGCGCCACCCGCGTCGGCGCGGGCGCGCGCTATCGCTTCAAGATCGCGGGCCGCCCGGTGACCGCGCGGGTCGGCGTCTACAACATCTTCGACACGCAGTTCTGGGTGCCGGTGGGCGGCGGCTATTACGGCTACAACATCCGCCGGAACGTCCAGGCCTGGCTGGCAACGGAGTTCTAGGATCGATCGAAAGCCCTCCCTCCCGTTCGTGTCGAGCGAAGTCGA
>JAYRMP010000068.1:0-16823 GCA_041912655.1 Novosphingobium sp.
GACACCGTGTCTCGACTGCGCTCGACACGAACGGAGAGGGATTGTGGTGGTGAGTGAAGCCTACCGCCTGCTCGGCACCCCGCGCTTCGGCGGCGTGCTCGTCGTGTCGGACCATGCGTCCAACCATGTCCCTGCCGACATCGACCTGGGCATTGCGCCCGAACTGCTCACCCAGCACATCGCGGTCGATATCGGCGTGGCGGAAGTCGGCGCGCTGATGGCGGGGCGACCGGGCATCGCGGCCTTTCAGGGCGCGGTCAGTCGCCTGGTGTGCGATTTCAACCGCGAGGAACACGCCCCCGCCGTGATCCCCATCGCCAGCGACGGCCACGCGATCCCCGGCAACCTGCTCGACCACGCGGACCATCTCGCGCGGCTCGAACGGTTCTACCACCCCTATCACACCGCGCTTGCCGCGCTGCTGGACGAGGCCCCGCCGGCGCTGATCCTCTCGCTCCACAGCTTCACGCCGTGCCTTGCGAGCCATCCGGACGAACCGCGCCCCTGGCACTGTGGCGTGCTCTACAACGAGGACGAGCGCGCCGCACGGATTGCCCTGCGCCTGCTGGGTGAGGAAGCGGGGCTGATCGTCGGCGACCAGCAGCCCTATTCCGGCCGCCTGCTCAACGCGACGATGGACCGCCATGCCGAGGCAGAGGGGCGACCCTATGTCGGGATCGAGATTCGCCAGGACCTGATTGCCGAGGCTGCCGGACAGGCCGAATGGGCCGAGCGGCTGGCGCGCCTGTGCAACCGGCTTGCCCTCGAAGTTGCCTGAAGCGATAAGTGCGCCCAAGGGGAGGCGCGGATGGGCTTTGCGGAACTGGTCGGTTACCATCTGAAAAATCTGGCAAACTTCAGCGGGCGCGAGGATCGCAGGCGGTTCTGGCCCTGGGCAGGGCTGGTGATCGTCGGATCAATCGGCGGCATGCTCGCGGCGATGGTTCCGGTGCTGCTGGATTCCTTCGCGAAGGTCCGCCGATTTGCCATCGAACATCCCGATCAGGTCACCGAAACGCGCGGGCCGGGTAGCTATTCGGTGCAGGTCCACGGCTATCACCCCGAACTGATGCCGGACATCGATGCGCTGGTCGGCGGCATGGCACTCGTCATTGCCGTAGCCGTTCTGCTGCTGGCGGCGGCGGTCGTCCGCCGACTGCACGACTGCGGGCGGCGCGGTTGGTGGGGCGCGCTGCCGCTGCCGTTCCTCGCCAGCGGGCTCGCCCTGATGCCGCGCCGGTTCCACATGGCCGACCCGGATTTCAGCCTGTTCGCGCTGCTGTTCGCCAACAACCTGATCTACATCGCCAGTCTTGTCCTGCTGGTGGTCCTGCTCGCCGGGCGCGGCACACCGGGCGATAACCGCTTCGGACCGCCACCGGCCATCTGACAAAGTTTTGCCCTGCGCGGCGCAATTTTACGTGTAATAGGGCGCGAAATCGCCGAATCCCGTTACCGGAGAAGCCCGATGCCTGCCTATCGTTCCCGCACTTCCACCCACGGCCGCAATATGGCGGGCGCGCGCGGCCTGTGGCGCGCGACGGGGATGAAGGACAGCGATTTCGGCAAGCCGATCATCGCGGTGGTGAACAGCTTCACCCAGTTCGTGCCGGGCCATGTCCACCTCAAGGACCTGGGCCAGATGGTCGCGCGCGAGATCGAGGCTGCGGGCGGCGTCGCCAAGGAATTCAACACCATCGCCGTCGATGACGGGATCGCGATGGGCCATGACGGGATGCTCTATTCGCTGCCGAGCCGCGACCTGATCGCGGACAGCGTCGAATACATGGTCAACGCCCACTGCGCCGACGCGATGGTCTGCATTTCCAACTGCGACAAGATCACACCCGGCATGTTGATGGCGGCGATGCGGATCAACATTCCGGTGGTCTTCGTCTCGGGCGGGCCGATGGAGGCCGGCAAGGTCGTGCTGCGCGGCAAGGAAGTGGCGCTTGACCTGATCGACGCGATGATCGCCGCGGGCGACGAAAGCTACACCGACGAGGAAGTGACCGAGATCGAGCGTTCCGCCTGCCCGACCTGCGGATCGTGCAGCGGCATGTTCACCGCCAATTCGATGAACTGTCTGACCGAGGCGCTGGGCCTGTCGCTGCCGGGCAACGGCTCGGTCCTCGCCACCCATGCCGACCGCAAGGAGCTGTTCCTCAAAGCCGGTCGCCTGTCGGTCGAGCTCTGCCGCCGCTACTATGAGGAAGAGGACGCCAGCGTCCTGCCGCGGGCCATCGCCAGCTTCGGCGCGTTCGAGAACGCGATGAGCCTCGATATCGCGATGGGCGGGTCGACCAACACCGTGCTTCATCTGCTAGCCGCCGCGCAGGAAGCGGGAGTGGACTTCACCATGAAGGACATCGACCGGCTGAGCCGGAAGGTGCCGTGCCTGTCCAAGGTCGCGCCGGCCAAGAACGACGTTCACATGGAGGACGTCCACCGCGCCGGCGGTATCATGGCGATCCTGGGCGAACTCGACCGCGCGGGCCTGCTCCACACCCACCTGCCGACCGTCCACAGCCGCACGCTGGGCGATGCGCTCAACCAGTGGGACATCAAGCGGACCAACGATCCGGCGGTGCAGACCTTCTTCAAGGCCGCGCCGGGCGGCGTGCCGACCCAGACCGCCTTCAGCCAGGACCGCCGCTGGAAGGAACTCGACGCCGACCGCGAAACTGGCGTCATCCGTTCGAAGGAACACGCCTTCAGCCAGGATGGCGGCCTCGCCGTGCTCTATGGCAACATCGCGCGCGATGGCTGCATCGTGAAGACGGCGGGCGTGGACGAAAGCATCCTGAAATTCGCCGGACCCGCCAAGGTCTATGAAAGCCAGGACGCCGCCGTCACCGCGATCCTGACCGGACAGGTCGAGGCGGGCGACGTGGTGGTGATCCGCTATGAAGGGCCGAAGGGCGGCCCCGGCATGCAGGAAATGCTCTATCCGACCAGCTATCTGAAGTCGAAGGGGCTGGGGAAGGCCTGCGCCCTGCTGACCGACGGGCGCTTCTCGGGCGGCACGTCGGGCCTGTCGATCGGCCATGCCTCGCCCGAAGCGGCGGAAGGCGGCGAGATCGGGCTCGTCGAACCAGGCGACCGGATCGAGATCGACATTCCCGCGCGCACGATCCACCTTGCCGTGTCGGACGATGAACTCGCCCGCCGCCGCGCCGCCCAGGACGCCAAGGGCTGGAAGCCCGCCAAGGAGCGCCCGCGCAAGGTCTCGGTCGCGCTCCAGGCCTATGCCGCGATGACCACCAGCGCCGCGCGCGGCGCGGTGCGCGATCTGTCGCAGCTGGAGCGCAAGTGATCCGCACCGCGCCCCTGCTGCTGCTGGCGCTCGCCGCCTGCGGGCAGGGAGGCGTGGCGGAGAAGGGCGCGGACGCCGCCAAGGCGGCGTTCAAGACGATCCCCTGCGCGCTGGGCGATGCGCAGCAGTTCACTCCCGCCTGCAAGGTCGAGGAGCAGGTGGTCGAGGGGCAGACCTTCTGGATCGTCTGGCACCCCGATGGCGGGTTCCGGCGTTTCCAGATGATCGACAACACCACCCGGATTGCGACTGCCGACGGCGCGGATGAGGTCGAGATGACCCGCGACGGAGGCGAATTCATCGTCAAGGCGGGGACGGATCGCTACCGCTTCCCCGCCGCGCAGGAAGCCGCGCCAAGCCATGCGCCCCGCTGAGTTCGTTCTCGACAGTGCGCAGATGCGCAGCGCCGAACAGGCGCTGATCGATGCCGGAACCAGTGTCGACGAACTGATGGAACGCGCCGGACGCGGCGCGGCGGACTGGATCTGGCGCGCCAGCGGCGGGCGGCGGATCACCGTGGTCTGCGGGCCCGGCAACAACGGCGGCGACGGCTATGTCATCGCGCAGGCGCTGCGCGAGCGCGGCGCCGCAGTCAGCGTGATCGCCGCGCACGAACCGCGCAGCCCCGCCGCCATCGCCGCGCGCGGGCGTTATCAGGGCGAGGTGCTGGACCGGACCGCATCGCCGGCGGGCGACGTGCTGGTCGATTGCCTGTTCGGCACCGGGATCACGCGCCGGCTCGACATCGAGGACCAGGTCCTGCTGATCGACCTGTTCGAGGCGCACCGCTACCGCGTGGCCATCGACCTGCCGAGTGGCCTCGACGCCGACAGCGGCGATGAACTGCTGCGCTATTTCCGCCCATGGGACCTGACGATTGCGCTGGGCGCGTGGAAGCCAGTCCACGTCCTCTCTCCCGCGCGTGAGCGGCTCGGCCAGCAGCGACTGGTTCCGCTTGGGTTGGAGCGCCGTCCCGGTTTCGCGCATTTGCTGCTCAAGCCGCGCATCGCCGCACCGGCCAAGGATGCGCACAAGTACACGCGCGGGCTGCTGGGCGTGGTGCAGGGGGCGATGCCGGGCGCTGCGCGGCTTTCGGCGCGGGCGGCGCAGCGGGCGGGTGCGGGTTACGTCAAGCTGATCCGGGGCGGGGCGGTCAACGTGCCCGACGATCTGGTGGTCGACAGCCGCGATCCCGCCGACGTGCTTGCCGATCCGCGCTTCTCGGCGCTGCTGATCGGTCCCGGGCTGGGGCAGGGAGCGCGCTCTGCCGACCTGCTGGATCGGGCGATGAGCCACGATCTGCCGACCGTGGTCGATGCCGATGCGCTGTGCGGGCGGCTTCCGGCGCTGCTCGAACGCCAGATGCGCCCGGTGATCGCCACGCCGCACGAAGGTGAGTTCATCCGGCTCCAGGCGATCTTCGGGTGCAGTCTCAGCGGCACCAGGATCAATCGTGCGCGCGATCTGGCCCGCCTCAGCTCCATGGTGATCGTCGCCAAGGGACCGGACACCGTGATTGCCGCGCCGGATGGGCGGCTGGCCGTGGCGCCGCAGAATTGCAGCTGGCTTTCCACCGCCGGCACCGGGGACGTGCTGGCCGGGACCATCGCCAGCCGTCTCGCCACGGGCCGGGATGCGTTCGATGCCGCCTGTGAGGGCGTGTGGCTCCACAGCGAGGCGGCGCGGTTGTCCGGCGCGGCGTTCACCGCGATGCAACTCGCCGCCGCGATCCAGCCCGCGCTGGCCAGCTGCCTCTGACCTGAAACCTCCGTCCGTTCGGGAGAGGGGAGGCGCACTCGACGCGCGCGGCTTTCCAGCTATAGGGGCGGGCATGGACGAACCGATCATCCGCATTGCCGCCAAGGGAGACGGCGTTACCGCTTCGGGCCGCTTCGCATGGGGCGTGGCGCCGGGCGACCTGCTGCGCGAGGATGGCAGCGTCGAATGGGGGCCGCATCACGTTACCCCGCCGTGCCGCCACTTCGGTCAGTGCGGCGGCTGCCAGCTGCAACAGCTGGACGAAGAGAGCCTGACCCGTTTCGTCGAGGCGCGGGTCGCCAACGCCTCTGCCTCGCAGGAGCTGGGCGCGGAGCTGATCGCGCCGCCGCATCTCTCGCCGTCCGGCACTCGACGCCGGGCTTCGCTGCGCGCCGAAAGCTCGCAGGGGCGGGTGGTGATCGGTTACCGCGAGGCGAAGTCGCATCGGGTGGTGGAACTGGGTGAATGCCCGGTGCTCGCGCCGGAACTGGTCGCGATTCTGGCGCCCTTGCGCAAGCTGCTGATCCAGCTGGGGCAGGGGCAGGCCGCGCCGAAGGGACGGGGCAAGGCGAAAGGCAAGCATGTCCACGCGAAACTGGCGGCGGATATCGAGCTGACCCTCACCGATCAGGGTGTCGATCTCGGCATCAAGGGCCTCAGCGCCGAAGGGCTGGTGCTTACCGAGGCGCTGCTCGATTTCGCCCGTGACCACGCGCTGGCGCGGCTGGCGCTCGATAGCGGCTACGGCGCGGAAGTGGTGTGGGAGCCGGAGCCGGTGACCGTCACCCTGTCCGGCATAGCGGTGCCATTTCCGCCCGGCAGCTTCCTTCAGGCGACCCAGGACGGCGAGGAGGCGCTGGTCGCCGCCGCGCGAGAATGGCTGGCGGGCTGCGCCAGCGTGGCGGACCTGTTCTCCGGCCTTGGCACCTTCGCTTTCGCGCTGGCTGGCGAGGGGGCGAAGGTGCTGGCCGTGGAAGCCGCGCGCGAGGCGCATCTCGCCTGCAAGGCCGCAGCTGCCCGTCATCAGTTGCCGGTCCATAGCCTTCACCGCGACCTATTCCGCAATCCGCTGCTGGTCGAGGAGCTGAACCGCTTTGCCGCCGTGCTGCTCGACCCGCCCCGCGCCGGTGCGCGCGAGCAGGTGGAGCGGCTGGCGGACAGCACGGTGGAGCGGATCGTCTACATCAGCTGCAACCCCTCCAGCTGGGCGCGCGATGCGGCGCTGCTGGTCGAGGCTGGTTACGTGCTGAAGGAACTGCGCCCCGTGGGCCAGTTCCGCTGGTCGACCCATGTCGAACTGGCCAGCCTGTTCGTGCTGGGAGGCAGCGAATGACCTTTTACGTCGTGACCATGTCGCATCCCGATGGCCCTGGCTGGGGCGAGCACGTGAAGCCCCATGTCGAATATCTCAACGGGCTGATTGCGGCGGGCAAGCTGCGTGCTTCCGGGCCGGTGACGGGGCAGGCGAAGCGCGCGGGTCTGCTGGTCTTTTCGGTCGCCGACCGGGCGGAGCTGGATGCGCTGATCGCGGCCGATCCCTTTGCAATCGAGGGTCTGATCGATGAATTGACGGTGACCGAGTGGAACCCGCTGTTCGGTGCCTTCGCCAGCGAGGCGGAACCTTACCGGCCGACTACCTGACGGCGACTTCGCGCCATTTGCCCGGCGCCAGACCTTCGACCGTCCAGTCGCCCACCCGCCAGCGCACCAGGCGCAAGGTCGGGAAGCCGACCGCCGCCGTCATCCGGCGAACCTGGCGGTTCTTTCCCTCGGTTATGGTCAGTTCGATCCAGCTGTCGGGCACCGACTTGCGCACCCGGATCGGCGGATCGCGCGGCCACAGGTCGGGATCGTCGATCAGCCGCGCCTTCGCCGGGCGGGTCATGCCATCCTTCAGTCGTACCCCGCGCCGCAGAGTATCCAGCGCGGCCTCGTCCGGCACGCCTTCGACCTGGACGAGGTAGGTCTTGGCCAGCTTGTGGCGCGGATCGGCGATGCGGGCCTGGAAGCGGCCATCGTCGGTCAGGACCAGCAACCCTTCGCTGTCGGTATCGAGTCGCCCGGCGGGATAGACTCCCGGCACGTCGACGTAATCCGCCAGCGTCGCATGGGCAGAAGTCCCGCCCGGATCGGTGAACTGGCACAGGACGCCATAGGGCTTGTTGAACAGGATCAGGCGGGCCATCGCCGGGGGACTATGGCGCTGCGGGCCGAAAAGCAAATGGGGCCGGCGTTTCCGCCAGCCCCACGCTCACCCGCCCCGGGTTCCGGTCCTCGATGGAAGTGTTGATCCGGTTCGCAGTCCGCCTGCCGCTGTGATGCCTTCAGAGCACCTCGCATGCCATCGCACCGTGGGTGCCGCATCCTGATGCTCGTCGCATCGGGCCGCTCTCAGATCGGGTACAGGGACCTTTCCCTCGAGCTTCGCGTCCTGACGTTCCGGCGGTTCCCGAAGGTTCCGTCCATCCATCCGTTCCGGCGCCCTGGCCGGTGTGTGGTTCCGTCAGGTGGTGGTTCCAGCCCGAAAGCTTTCCCCGATCCACCTGGCGGTTCCGTGACCGGTTCCGATCCAGCCGTTCCAGGTCTTCCGATCGTTGCCGAAGCTTCGATCCTTTTACCCAAGCTGGCCGCATCGGTCGGCCATCAGGTAGCGCGCCACTCACTGCATCTGCGGTTCGCCAGATTCAGTCCGAAGACATCCTGAGGCGTGTTTTCCGATACTGCTGCGGGCATCGCTGCCTGATCGATTGGCTGCACCTTTTCCTTTCATTTTCCGTGTTTTACCACTTCAACTTCAAGTCAGGTTTCACCGTCTCGATGACTTGAAGCTGCGCCTCGAACCTGAGTCGCGCAAGCGCAATGCGACGAAGTTATCCACAGACGCGCCAGTTCGCGGTGGATAACCCCGTGCTGTCAGTGGACAGAATCGGCGGAGGCCGTCAGAGGCCGCCGTTTCGCAATTTCAGACCGGCTTAGCGGTCGCGCTGGGCCAGCAGCTTGAGCCGCAGCGCGTTGAGCTTGATGAAGCCCGCCGCGTCCTTCTGGTCATAGGCGCCGGCATCGTCCTCGAAGGTCACGTGACGTTCCGAATAGAGCGAGTTGGGCGACTTGCGCCCGACCACGCTGGCGCTGCCCTTGTAGAGCTTCAGCCGCACGGTGCCGTTCACCTTCTCCTGGCTGAGGTCGATGGCGGCCTGCAGCATCTCGCGCTCGGGCGCGAACCAGAAGCCGTTGTAGATGAGCTCCGCATACTTGGGCATGAGCTCGTCCTTGAGGTGCGCGGCGCCGCGGTCGAGCGTGATCTGCTCGATCCCGCGGTGGGCGCGGGCATAAATTTCGCCGCCCGGGGTTTCGTACATGCCGCGGCTCTTCATGCCGACAAAGCGGTTCTCGACCAGGTCGAGCCGGCCGATGCCGTGCTTGCGGCCGAGGTCATTGAGCGCGGTCAGCAGCGCGGCGGGCGACATCGCCGTGCCGTTCAGCGCCACGCCATCACCGCGCTCGAAATCGATGGTGATGTATTCCGGCGCGTCGGGCGCGTCTTCCGGGTTCACCGTGCGGCTGTAGACATAGTCCGGGGTCTCTTCCCACGGATTTTCCAGCACCTTGCCCTCGGACGAGGTGTGCAGCAGGTTGGCGTCGGTGGAGAATGGGCTTTCGCCGCGCTTGTCCTTGGGCACGGGGATCTGGTGCTTTTCGGCCCAGTCGATCAGCGCGGTGCGGCTGGTGAGGTCCCATTCGCGCCACGGGGCGATGACCTTGATCGAGGGATCGAGCGCATAGGCCGACAGTTCGAAGCGGACCTGATCGTTGCCCTTGCCGGTCGCGCCGTGGGCGACCGCGTCGGCGCCGGTTTCATGGGCGATCTCGACCAGCCGCTTGGAGATCAGCGGGCGGGCGATCGAGGTGCCGAGCAGGTAGTCGCCTTCGTAGCGGGCGTTGGCGCGCATCATCGGGAAGACGAAGTCGCGCACGAATTCCTCGCGCAGGTCGTCGATGTAGATGTTCTCGTCCGGCAGGCCCATCAGCTTGGCCTTGGCCCGCGCCGGTTCCAGTTCCTCGCCCTGACCGAGGTCGGCGGTAAAGGTCACCACCTCGCAATTGTAGGTCACCTGGAGCCACTTGAGGATCACGGAAGTGTCGAGGCCGCCCGAATAGGCAAGGACGACTTTCTTGATGTCGGACATGGTCAATGGCTCCCGGGAATCGCGCCGAAAATCAGGTTGGGCGCCGGTAACAGGGGGGAGGGCGCGGCGCAATTGTTTCGGGCGTTTCGCCGTGCTGGCGGGTCAGAACCGGTAGCCGAACGAGGCGAGCACGCCCTGCCGGGCATAGCCATCGCTGCCCCGGTCGATCACCTCGTCCATGAAGCGGAGCTGATAGTCCGACTTGCTCAGCCGCACCTGAGCGGCAAGGGTGAAATGGACCGAAGGATTCGCCAGGCGGCGCTGGAGCGGCGCGGACAGATCCAGTTCCAGCTTGGCGCGGTGGCTCTTGTCACGCAGGGTGAAGTCGCTCGCCAGGCCGCCAAAGCTTTGCGCGTCGCGCCCCAGTTCCAGCTTGAGCCGCGCTCCGCTGCGGAAATTCCGGCTGAGCGCGGCGCTGTAATAGAGCGTACTGTCATCATCCCCATTGGTGGCCCGGGTCTTGAGCGAGAGCACGTCCAGCCGAACGCCCCAACCGCCCAGCTTCATGGTGTGGTTGATCATCAGCTGGCTGGATCGCTCGATGCCGTTGCCCATCGGGTCGCGGAGGCGGTCGCGGGTGTAATCGACCATCGTGTCGCCCAGCGGGGTGGTCCACAGGGCGAAGGCACCCAGGCTCTTGCGCATGGACATGGGGCGCAGCGCGCTGCCGGGGCGTTCGACCTCGCGGCTGTCTGCGGTCAGGGTGAACTGCTGCGGCAGGAGCAGGGCTAGGCCCTTGCCGTGCCCAATCGTCATCGGAGCAAGCGCCAGCAGGTCGAAATCAAGCGCGACACTGGTCCCGCTGGTGCGGGCCAGGCTGCCGCCAAAACCCTCCTACGGCAGCGTTTGCCCCCGGCGCTTGACCAGGGACAGCGAAACTCCGCCGTAGCCCAGCGCAAGCGAGCGGGTGCTGTTTTCTGAGACTACGGTGCGCATGTCGGCGAGCGAGGCGCGCAGCTTCAGCTTGCCCACGTCCAGCCGGGTGGCGATCCGGTCGGAATCGCCGTCGCCAGCTAACTGGGTGGCGATGCCCAGCAAACTGTCAGTGCGAAAGTCCTGGCTGCTGCGGCTGATCGCGCCGTCGATCTGCCAGCGCAGCCCGGGCTGCGCAATCGCCGTGAATTCGAAGCCGTGGCGCTGGGAGAAGCCGTTCTCCTCGCGCAGCGGCCTGCGCTGGTCGCGAAGCTGCCCCGGGTTGATTTCGCGGGTGCGGCTCCAGCCGATGTCGCTGGTCAGCTTCAGGCGGCCATCGAGCAGGCGGGCCTCGCTGCCCATCGTCAGCAGCGTCCCGTCGCGGAAACTGGCGCTGGACCGGCGCAATTGCTGGTCGAGCGAGAGAGCGGCATCGTTGCCGCGCGCAAAGCCCAGCCGCATTGTCACTTGTCCATCGGGCAGATCGATCTGCCGAGACAGGTTCAGCCCGATCGAATTGGCAGCGAAGGGGCAGGGGCGCCAGGCTGGAACTGCGGCATCGCCGAAGGGAGCGAGGCCGCATTCTGCCGGGCGGCGGACCACGGGATCGGCAGTGATCCGCTGCGGCGCGGGAAGCGCGCGTTGATCCGGCAGCGCCAGTGTTTCCGGTGGTGGGGTGGCTTGGGCCCATGCGGCTCCGGCAGGAACAAGCAGCGCGCACAGCAGTGCGCCGAGGATCGCCCTCAGCGCCGGGTGCGGCAAAGCTCGATACGGCGCGGCCATCGCGGCGGCTCGCTTCCGCCCGTGTGCCCGGCGCAGGGGGGTACGCTCAGGCCGGGCACTCTTCCGGGGTGATCCCCGGCAGGCGGTCAGGCCGTCAGTTGCTGCACTTCAGGTTGGACGAATAGGCACCGGACGGCGAGATCACCTCGGTCCCGGTGCAAGGCATGCCGGCCACGACATAGCCGACGATATCCACCTTAACCGCCGAATCCGGCGCGGTCTGTCCGGGCTGGAGGGTGCCCTTGTCCTGATAGAAGTAGAAGGCATAGGACCCGTCGCGGTTCCGCTTGGTCACGGTGTGCCATTCGCAGGCGGCGTCACCCACATAGGGATCGGTTTCGCTGGCATGGACGATGCAGAAGGTGCCGCTGTTGGTGGCGGCGGCGTTCACCGGCTTGCTGGGAGCGGCGCCGACCATCGAAACGGGGGCAACGAGAGCGAGGCTGGCAACCGCCAGGACGAGCTTGTTCATGGGCAATCCTTTCACAGGTGATCTAAGTGCAAATCGACTGCGCGACCTTTGGTGCGACCGGATTTTCACCGACTCTGGTGATCGGATGTGCGGGGACGCTGATCCACCGTTCATGGAGTGTCAACCAAACGGACTATGTGAAACCGTTTCGGGAGATGCGCCGGTTATCCTGTGCGCCGAACCGATCAGTTACCGCGCGAGGTGCCAGACGGGCTCCGGCTCAGCGGCGGAAAGGCGCTCGACTTCCTGGGCGATGTAGTCGCGGGTCATCGGCAGCGCATCGCGCCGCTTGACCGACTGCATATGGAAATTAACCAGCGCCGCGCTGCGGAAGCCCTGCTCCGCGCCAACCAGGTAGAACTGCCACATCCGGAACATCCGCGCGTCGTAGAGCGCGGTGATTTCGGCCTCGTGCTGGCAGGTGCGGCGGTACCATTCCTGCAGGGTGTAGGCGTAGTGATAGCGCAGCACCTCGGCATCGCCGATTTCCCAGCCAGTGCGCTCCAGCGAAGTGCACAGCTCGCTCAGCGAAGGCAGGTAGTGGCCGGGGAAGATATAGGTCCGCGACCACTTGTCGGTCGGCCCCGGGGGCGCGGCGCGGCCGATGGTGTGGGTCAGCATGATCCCGTCGTCGGCCAGCAGCGAATGGGTCTTGGCGAAATATTCGTCGTAATGGCGCGAGCCGAGATGCTCGATCATGCCCACCGAGGAAATCCGGTCGAACTGCCCCTGAACGTCGCGGTAGTCGATCAGCTGGAACTTGACCTTGTCGGCCACGCCCGCCGCCTCGGCGCGTTCGTTGGCGAACTTGACCTGATCGGGCGCGAGGCTGACGCCCAGCACCTCGCAGCCGTAATGCTTGTGGAAGAACAGGCCCAGCCCGCCCCAGCCGCAGCCGATGTCGAGCACGCGCATGCCGGGTCCGAGCCGCAGCTTGGCCGCGACCAGCGCCTTCTTGTCGATCTGCGCGCGCTCCAGGCTGTTCGCCGGATCGCGGTAATAGCCCATCGAGTATTGCCGGTCTTCGTCGAGGAACAGCTCGTAGAACTGGCGGGTCAGCCCGTAATGGTGGACCGCGTTCTTGGATGAGGCCGCCCGGTCGTTCATCTGGTCGAGCCTCGAACCCATCCGGTCGAGCCAGCGCTTGAGCTTGCTGGGAGGATTGAGCCCGCCCTTGCGGTTGGCCTGGCCCATCACGAACAGGATCAGGTCGCGGATGTCGTGCGGCGGCTCCACGACCATCCGCCCGTCCATGTAGGCTTCGCCAGCGCCCATCCGGGGGTCCTTGGCGACATGGAGCGCAGCGCCCTTGTCGGTGAAGCGGACCACGATCGGCTCGGCGGTCAGGTCGCCGTAATCGTAGGCGGTTCCATCGTGGTCGATCACCCTGAGCCGGCCCTCGCGGACCAGCGGCCTGAGCATCTTGTCTAGCAGCCACATACGCGCAGACTATGCCAATCGCGACCACTGGCAAGGGCAAATGGCGCCCGGCATGGCCAGACGGCCACTTGCCAAGCCGCATGGCCCCGTCGCATGGAAGGTTCATGGCCCGCGGGCCGATCAATTGACCGGAGTTTCTTCCCGATGCGTTTGCGTACCCTTCTGCTGGCCGGCGCCGTTGCCGCCGCGCCGCTTGCCGCCACTTCTGCCCGTGCCGACGAAGGCATGTGGACCTTTGACCAGTTCCCTGCCGACAAGATGCGGGGGGATTACGGCTGGGCGCCCGACCAGCAGTGGCTCGATCGCACCCGCGCCGCCGCCGTGCGGCTGACCGGCGGCTGCTCGGCCAGCTTCGTCTCGGACATGGGGCTGATCCTCACCAACCATCACTGCGTCGCCTCGTGCCTGCAGGACCTGTCGAGCGGCGAAAACGACCTGCTCACCAAGGGCTTCCGCCCGGCCACCCGTGAAGAGGAACTGAAGTGCCCCGGCCAGCAGGCCGAGGTCGTTACCGCGATTTCCGATGTCACCGCGCAGGTGAAGGCTGCGATCGGCACGCTGACGGGCGCCGATCTCGTCAAGGCGCGCGATGCCCGCATTGCCGAGATCGAAAAGGCCGGCTGCACCGATCTTGCCACCACGCGCTGCCAGGTGGTCACGCTGTATGGCGGCGGCCAGTACAAGCTCTACACCTACCGCAAGTACAGCGACGTGCGCATCGCCTGGGCGCCGGAAGACCGCGCCGCGACCTTTGGCGGCGATCCCGACAACTTCAACTTCCCGCGCTATTCGCTCGATGCCTCGTTCCTGCGCGCCTACGAAAACGGCAAGCCGGTGAAGCCCGCCGCCTTCCTGAAGTGGAGCCCGCGCAGCCCCCAGGCGGGCGAGGCGACCTTCGTGGTCGGCAACCCCGGCTCCACCTCGCGCCTGTTCACTGGCGCCCAGCTCGCCTTCGAGCGCGAGGTCGCGCTGCCGGTGACGCTCGCCACCATGTCCGAACTGCGCGGCCGCTTCCTGCGCGCGATCGAGGAAAGCCCGGAGCGCCGCCGCGAGGGGCAGGACGAGCTCAACGGCATCGAGAACAGCCTGAAGGTCTACATCGGCCGGACCAAGGCGCTCAACGACCCGGCCTTCACCGGCAAGCTCGCCGCCGCCGAAGCGGACCTCAAGGCGAAGAGCGCAGGCAACGCCGCGATCGGCGATCCGTGGGCCACGGTCGAAGGCGCGATGACCGCGCGGCGCAAGCACTACCTGCCGCTGCGCTTCATCCGGCCGACCAGCGACCTCTACGGCTGGGCGCTGACCCTGGTGCGCGGCGCGGCGGAGCGCGGCAAGGCCAATGGCGAGCGCCTGCCGGGCTACACCGATTCCGCCCTGCCGCTGACCGAGAAGCGCCTGCTCGATGCCAAGCCGGTGACGCCGTGGGTGGATGAGCTGTACCTGTCGTGGAGCCTGTCGAAGGCGCGCGAATACCTGGGTGCGGACGATGCCGACACGCGCCTGCTGCTGGGCAAGGAATCGCCCGAAGGACTGGCGCATCGCCTCGTATCGGGCAGCAAGCTGGCCGACCCCGCCGTGCGCAAGGCACTGTGGGAAGGCGGCCAGGCCGCCATCGATGCCTCGACCGATCCGATGATCGTCTATGCCCGCCAACTCGATGCACGCGACCGCGAACTGACCAAGGCCAACAACGCCGAAGTCGTCGCCCCGCTGACCAGCGCTGCCGCCAAGCTGTCGGACGCGCGCTTTGCCGCCTATGGCGCGGGGGTCTACCCGGATGCCACCTTCACCCTGCGGATCAGCTACGGCAAGGTCGCTGGCTGGACCGAGCGCGGCAAGGAGGTATCGCCGGTGACCACGCTGGGCGGCACCTACGACCGCGCGACCGGGGCCGAACCTTTCGATCTCGCCCCGGGCTTTGCCGCCAACGAGGCCAAGGTCGACAAGGCGGTGGTCTATGATTTCGTCACCACCAACGACATCATCGGCGGCAATTCCGGCTCGCCGGTGCTGGACAAGGACGGCGCGGTGATCGGCGCGGCCTTCGATGGCAACATCCACTCGCTGGGCGGCAACTACGGCTACGAGCCGCAAGTCAACCGCACTGTCGCGGTCAGCGCCGCAGCCGTGCAGGAAGCGATGCGCAGCATCTATCCCTCGCCGGCGCTGATGGCGGAATTGGCAGGGAAGAAGGCGAAGAAGGCGCGCAAGTAAGCGGCTCAGAAACCCAAACCCTCGTCATTGCGAGGAGAGAAGCGACGAAGCAATCCAGAGGGCGACATAAACCGCTCCTGGATTGCTTCGCTTTGCTCGCAATGACGAAGGGTGTGAGGGCTGATCAGCCTTGCGGCCCAAACACCCCCTCGCCGTTCGTGTCGAGCGAAGTCGAGACACGGTCGCGCCCATGTGTCTCGAAAAGCTCTACACGAACGGAGGTTGGGCTTGCAGGTGAAGCGGCCCTCAGCCCAGCCAGCCCATGATTTCGCCCAGTTGCCAGGCGCCGAGTACGAAGAACAGCAGCGCGGCGATCGAGCGGGTGGCCTTCATCGAAATGCGCTGGGTGATCGCCTCGCCCAGGAACACCGCGGGGCCGTTCGCCAGCATCATCCCCAGCGTGGTGCCAGCGGCGACCACCAGCACGCTCTGGTAATGGGCGCCAAGCGCGATGGTGGCGACCTGGGTTTTGTCGCCCATCTCGACGATGAAGAAGCTGACCAGCGTGGTCAGGAAAGCGCCGCCGCGCTGGCGCACGGTGTCCTCGTCGTCGTCCAGCTTGTCCGGCACCAGGGTCCAGGCGGCCATGGCGATGAAGCCCACCGCCACCGCCACGCGGAACCAGTGCGATTCGAGCAGCCCGGCCACTTCCTTACCCAGCAGCGCGGCAAGCGCGTGGTTGAGCATGGTGGCGGCGAGGATGCCCCCAAGGATCTGCCAGTGCGCGCCGCGCATCCGTGCCGCCAGCACGATCGCCAGCAGCATGGTCTTGTCGCCGATTTCGGCCAGCGCGACGACCGCCGTGGAGGAGAGGAAAGCTTCGAGCATGAAACGTACTCCGGGCCGGGTGGAGACTCGCAACAGCACCGCGCCTTCCACCCGGCCAGGTGAAAGCGTGGTGCCATTGGTCTCGCCCGAACGGTTTCCCGTCCTCCGCGCGCCATGACCTCTCGGCCAAGTATGTTGACGCTGCGGGACCGCGCGTTGCGGCTGGCTACTCCCCAGATGACGCTGGGCGGGTAGCCGCTTATCCCGGTGCTGGCAAGCCTGCCTATTCGCGCGCGAGGTAGAGCACGTCGCGCGGCTGGGACAGCAGGTGCTGGCCCGAATCGATGAAGAGCGTCTCGCCGCTCGCCAGCCAGCCATCGGCCAGGAACAGCGCGGCGTCAGCCAGTTCCTGCGGATCAGTGAGGCGCTGGAGCAGGTTCATCCGCCCGCTGAGTTCGTGTTCTTCCTCGCGTTGGTCATGGCTGGGCAGCATCGCGCCGGGGGCGAGGCCATAGACGCGGTCCTCTGCCCGCTCCTGCGCCATCGCCAGCATCGGCACGGTCGCGGCGAGCGCGTGCTTGGCCATGGTGTAGGAAAAGAAATCGGGGTTGGGGTTGAGCAGCTTCATGTCGAGAAACTGGATCAGCCGCCGCCCGCCCGTGCTGCGCGCGCTGGCAAGGAACGCCTGAGCCATGCGCGCCGGGGTTTCGGCGTTGACGGTGATCGCCTCGGCAAAGATTTCAGGATCAATTTCCTGCGCGGTGTCGGGGCGGAACACTGCGGCGCAGTTGACCAGCACACGCCAGTCATCCAGCCGCCCGGCAAGATCGTCGATCATCGCCAATGCCGCGTCGCCGTCGGCAAGATCGCAGGTCACCACCTCGGCGCTGGGCAGGCTGGCGGCGAGTTCGTCCGCCGCGCTGGTCGAATGGTGGACGTGGATCACCACGTGCCACCCCGCCGCGCCAAAGCT
>JAYRMP010000069.1:0-16444 GCA_041912655.1 Novosphingobium sp.
TGACCCCAGACATTTTCCTCAAGCTTGACACGATCAAGGGCGAATCCAAGGATTCCAAGCACAAGGGCGAGATCGACATCGAAAGCTTCACTTTCGGCCTGTCGAACGGCGGTTCGTGGAGCGCGGGCGGCGGCGGCGGCGCCGGCAAGGTCTCGTTCCAGGATATCTCGGTCCAGAAGATGGCCGACGCTTCCACCCCGGCGCTGATGCAGGCTTGCGCCAGCGGCCAGCATATCAAGTCGGGCGTGCTGACCGTGCGCAAGGCGGGCGGCAAGCAGGAAGAATTCTACAAGATCTCGCTGACCAACATCCTGGTGTCGAGCATCACCAACAGCGGGATGAACGGCGGCGTGCCGACCGAAACGCTGAGCCTCAACTTCGAGGAAATCAAGTTCGACTACAAGGAACAGGGCGACCAGGGCACCCTGGGCGGCGTGGTCAAGTTCGGCTGGAATCTCAAGAAGAACGAGAAGGTCTGATCTCGGCCTGACGGGGGCACTCCGAAATGGCCGACGCCGACGCCCTCTTGCGTCAGGGTGACGTGGATGCTGCGCGCGCCGCGCTGGTCGATGCTGTACGCAGCCAGCCCGGCGACCAGCGCGCGCGCATGTTCCTATTCCAGCTCCTCGCCATCAACGGGGAGTGGGACAAGGCGGCGAGCCAGCTCCAGGCCCTGACCCAGCTCTCGTCCGAGGCGCAGATGCTGGGCGTCACCTACAACCAGGTGCTTGCCGCCGAGCGTCAGCGCAGCGCTGTCTTTGCCGGCAAGGCCGAGGCCGAGGTGCTGGCGGGAGCCGGCGGTTGGGCGGACGGCATCGCCCAGGCGCTAGGCCTGTTCGCGCGCGGGCAGGACGACGAGGCGGCAGCGCTGCGTGACGCGGCCTTCGATGCCGCACCCGACATGCCGGGGACCTGCGATGGCACCCGCTTCGACTGGATCGCGGATGGCGACAGCCGTTTCGGCCCGACCTTCGAGGTGATCCTGGGCGGGCGCTACGGCCTGATCCCGTTCGATGCGGTCAAGTCGATCGAGGCGACCGGACCCGAGGATCTGCGCGACACGATCTGGTATCCGGTCGAGATCGAGTTCCGCACCGGCCACAGCGGCGCGGCGTTCCTGCCGGCGCGCTATCCCGGCACTGAGACGGCGCACAGCGGCCTTGAACGGCTCGGTCGGGTGACCGAGTGGCAGGATCGTGACTGGGGCCAGCAGGGCTCCGGCCAGCGGGTCTGGGTATTCTCGGATGGGCCTGACCGCGGCCTGCTGGAACTGCGGCGAATCGAGTTCGACTGATGGCGGGGGATGCTCGGCTTGGCCGGTTGAATCCCACCCTGCTCGACAAGCTGCTGGCCGGGCACGAGATCGCCGGGCTGCAGGGCGCGGAGATGGAGCAGGTCGAGCAGCACCGCGATACCCTGCGCAGCTTTTCGGTCACTACCGGCCAGCGCTTTACCGAACGCGCGCTGCGGGCGACCGTCCAGCGCGAGCTGGCCTGGCTGCTCAACACCACCAACCTGGAATCGGTGATGGACCTGTCGGCCTGCCCGCAGGTGCGCACCAGCGTGCTCAACTATGGGGTGCCCGACCTGTCCGGCAAGTCGCTCGACAGCCGGCTGGTGCTGAAGCGCGGGCGCGAGATTCGCGATGCGATCGTGGCTTTCGAGCCGCGCATCGATCCACAGACGCTCGATGTCGAGCCGTCGGACAAGATCGAGCGCGAGAATGCCGTCACTTACGTGATCCAGGCCGATGTCACCTCGGCAGCGCGGGCGATCCCGATCAAGTTGCGGACCGACATCGAGGCGGACAGTGCCGCCGTGACCGTGCGGGAATAGCGCGATGGATCCGCGCCTGCTCCAGTTCTACAACGAGGAACTCGCCTACCTGCGCGAAGGCGCGCGCGAATTTGGCGAGGAGCATGAGACTGCCGCCCAGCAGCTCGGGCTCAAGACCCCCAACGATCCCGACCCTTATGTCGAGCGGCTGCTCGAAGGCGTCGCCTTTCTCGGCGCGCGGGTCCAGCTCAAGCTCGCCGACCAGTTTCCGGAGTTTACCCAGCACCTGCTGGCCGCGATCCAGCCGCATTACCTTGCCCCCACCCCGTCGATCTGCGTCGCCGGGTTCGAGCCCAAGGACAACGATCCGGCGCTGGCCGAAGGTTACGAGGTGCCGCGCGAGTCGAAGCTGGTCGCGATCGCTCACGAACACGGCAAGGCGGAAGTGACCTTCACCACCGGCCATGCGGTCAAGCTCTATCCCCTGAAGATCAGCGAGGTCGAATACCTCGCCTCGCGCACGGCGGTGGCGAGCTTCGCCGCCGCTGCCGATGTCCGGGCGGAGGCTGGCATCCGCATCCGCTTCGAGGCGACCGGGCCGATCCCGCTGGAAGCGCTGAAGATCGACCGGCTGCCGCTCTACCTCGATGGCTCGGAGGCCGTGCCGGGCGAGCTCTACCGCCAGATCATCGGCGAATGCGTGGCGGCCATCGCCCGGCCCGCTGTTTCCGTATCTGCCAAGCCGGTCAGCCTGCCGCTGCCCACCCAGGGCGGCTTCACCGACGAGGAAGCGCTGCTTCCGGCCGAGCAGCGCTCGTTCCGTGGCTATCGCCTGCTGACCGAATATTTCGCCTGTCCGGAACGGTTCCTGTTCGCCAACATCGAAGGGCTGGGCAAGGCCTTCGCCGCCGCGCAGGGCGGAGCCTGCGATGTCGTGCTGTTGCTGGGCCGTTCGTCCGACGTGCTGGCCGGGGCGCTTTCGCCCGCCAACCTGCGGATGTTCGCTACGCCCGCGATCAACCTGTTCGAGCGTCAGCTGGGCCGGGTGGCGATCGCCCCGGGTGAGCACGAATATCACGTGGTGGCCGACCGGACCCGCCCGCTGGAATTCGAGGTCTACCGCCTGCTCGACGTCCAGGCGCAGCTGCGCGACGATCTCCAGCCGCGTCCGGTCGCGCCGCTCTATTCGATGGGCGCGCTGCTCTATGACTGGCACGAAGCCCTGTTCCACGTGCCGCGCCTCGCCATGCGCAAGTTGTCGAGCAAGCGGCGCAAGCTGCTCAAGCGCGGCGACTACATCGGCACCGAAACCTGGCTGTCGCTGGTCGCTCCCGGCAATCCCGAGCGGCTGGCCGAGGTCAAGGAACTGGCGATCCGGGCGCTGGTCACCAACCGCGACCTTGCGGGGGAGCTGACCTTTCGCGGAGCGGAGCATTTCGCTCCGCCCGAAGGCCCGGTGCGCACGGTTTCGGTCCTGCGCAGCCCCTCGCGCCCGCGCCCGCCGCTGGGGCTGGATGATGGTGCCTGGCGGGTGATCGGCCACCTGACCCCCAATTATGCCAGCCTTGCGCCCGAGGGTCGCAGCGACCCTTCGACCCTGCGCGATCACCTCGCGCTCTATGGCCGGCGCGACGATCCGGCGACGCGGCGCCAGATCGACGGGATCACCGGGGTTACTTCGCAGCCGGTCGTCCGCCGCGTGCCGGGGTTGGGGCAGATGGCGGTGGCGCGCGGCAGCCGGATCACCCTGACGCTCGACGACGCTTCTTACGAGAGCGGCCGCCTGTTCCTGTTCTCGGCCGTGGTCGAACGGTTCCTTTCGGACTTCACCACGATCAACAGCTTCACCGAAACGATTGTCCAGACACCTGGGGAAGGGACAGTGGCACGATGGCCAGCGAGGATCGGCCGACGGCACACGATCTGAGCCAGGCCTACCTCAAGGACCTGGACCTGAAGCGCGCGGGGCTGTTTGCGGTGCTGCGCCAGCTTGAGGCGCGCGCCGCATCGCGCCCGCGCATTGGCCGGGCGCGCCGTCCAGCTCAGTCGATTGCCGATCTGGCGCAGGAACCGGGCCTTGCATTCGAGGCGGCGACGCTGTCGCGCATCGAGCAGCGCAAGGGCCGGCCGCAGCTGCGCGGCCACTGGCTCGGCCTGACCGGGCCGATGGGGCCGCTGCCCAGCCACCTGTCCGAATTCGCGCTGTATGAGCGCCGCCATGCCAAGAAACGCCCGTTCGGGGACTGGCTCGATCTGCTCGCGGGGCGGATGCTCCAGCTGTTCTACCGCGCCTGGGCGCAGTCGCAGCCTGCCGCCCAGGCGGACCGTCCCGGCGACGATGCCTTTTCCGGCTGGCTAGCGGCGCTGACCGGCGCGATGGATGGCTTGGGGGATGGCGCGGGAGATGGCCGCTCGTTCCACGCCCGCGCCCGGGTCCACTATGCCGGACTGTTTTCCGGCCTGCGCAGCGCGGTGGCGATCGAGGACGGGCTCAGCCACCTGCTCGGCCAGCCGGTGCGGGTCAGCGAGTTCCAGCCGCGCTGGCGCGCGCTTGCGGCAGAGGACCGTACCCGGCTGGGCCGCAGCTACAACCGGCTGGGGGGCGATGCGATACTGGGTGGGCGGGTGTTCAGCGCCGCCGATGCCTTCCGGGTCACTGTCCGCGCCGCCAGCTGGCGCGATTATCGCTCGATGATGCCCGGCGGGGAGCACTTCATGGTCGCCGCCGAGGCGATCGAGGCGTTCAAGCCCAGCCATCTCGAATGGGACCTGTGCGTCGAAATCGACGATGCCAATGCCCCCGCCGCCCGGCTCGACGGGCGGGGGCGGCTGGGCTGGTCGACCTGGGTCAAGCGCCCCGGTCGCAAGTCCGGCGATCAACCGGCGCTGATCCGCGCCGATGCGCACCTGCGCAAGTCCAGCATGAAGAAGAAGAAGGAAACCCCCGCGCGATGACCGAGATCAGCCGCAGCGCCCTGTTCGGGCGCCTCAACCAGACCGCGCTCAAGGGGATCGAGACCGCCACCGGCTTCTGCAAGATGCGCGGCAATCCCTATGTCGAGCTGGTCCACTGGGTCCACGTCCTGCTGCAAAGCCGGCAGAACGATCTCGCCGCGATCCGCACCGCCTTTGGCCTCGATGACGAGACGCTGGCCCGCGATACCGTGGCCGCGCTGGATGCCCTGCCGCGCGGTGCGACCGCGATTTCGGACTTCTCGCCCCAGGTCGAGGAAGCGATCGAGAAGGGCTGGCTCTATGCCTCGCTCCAGTTCGGCGCGGGCCGGGTGCGTACCGCGCACCTGATCTACGGCATGCTCAAGACGCCGACGCTGCGCAACGCGCTGTTCGGGATCAGCGGCGAATTCCGCAAGGTCCAGGCCGAGAAGCTGGGGAGCGAGCTGGAGGCGATCTGCGCCGCCTCGCACGAGAAGACCCAGGCCGACGGCACCGGGGCAGAACTGCCGGGCGGCGAGGCAGCCGGACCGGTGGGCGAGGGCGAGGCGCTGGCGAAGTTCTCGGTCGACCTCACCCAGCAGGCGCGCGAGGGCAAGATCGACCGGATCGTCGGGCGTGATGCGGAAATCCGCCAGGTCGTCGACATCCTGCTGCGCCGCCGCCAGAACAACCCGATTCTGGTCGGCGAGGCGGGGGTGGGCAAGACCGCCGTGGTCGAAGGCTTTGCCAAGCGGATCGTCGATGGCGACGTGCCGCCCGCCTTGCAGGGGGTGACGCTGCGCAGCCTCGACATCGGGCTGATGCAGGCCGGCGCGAGCATGAAGGGCGAGTTCGAGAAGCGCCTGCGCGCGGTCATCGACGAGGTCGAGGCCAGCCCCACCCCGATCATCCTGTTCATCGACGAGGCCCATACCCTGATTGGTGCGGGCGGACAGGCCGGCACTGGCGACGCCGCCAACCTGCTCAAGCCCGCTCTGGCGCGCGGGCGGCTGCGCACCGTGGCGGCGACCACCTATGCCGAATACCGCCAGTACTTCGAGAAGGACCCGGCGCTGACCCGCCGCTTCCAGACCGTCGATGTGGGCGAGCCTGACACCGGCAAGGCCATCGCGATGATCCGCTCGGTCGCGCCGGTGATGGAAGCGCACCACCAGGTCGTCGTGCTGGACGAGGCGGTGGAGGCCGCGGTCAAGCTGTCGCAGCGCTATGTCCCGGCGCGGCAATTGCCGGACAAGGCGGTCAGCCTGCTCGACACCGCCGCCGCGCGGGTCGCCGTCTCGCAGCACGCCACGCCCGCGCAGGTCGAGGACCGCCGCCGCCGGGTCGAGCTGCTGGAAGTCGAACGCGAGATCGCCGTGCGCGAGGCGGGCGGGCAGTACACCACCGGTGCGGGCCTGCCCAAGCTGGAGGAAGCGATTGCCGAAGCCGTGGCTGCGCGCGATGAAGTCGAGGCGAAGTGGGAGGCCGAGAAGCAGGCGCTCGCCGCCGTGGTTGCCGCGCGCGATGCGCTGACTGCCGCGCGCCAGTCGGTCGGCGAGGGCGAGGACGTGCCGGACGAAGCTGCGCTCAAGGCCGCGCTGGGGGAGGCACTGGCCGCGATGCACGAGGTCCAGGGCGACGATCCGATGGTCTTCGGCGTGGTCGATCAGGATGCGGTGGCCGCCGTGGTCGGCGACTGGACTGGCATCCCGATGGGCCGCATGGTCAAGAACGAGATCGAAAGCGTGCTGACCATCGCCGATCAGCTGAAGGCGCGGGTGATCGGGCAGGATCACGCGATGGACGCCATTGCCAAGCGCATCCAGACCAGCCGCGCCAAACTCGACAATCCGAACAAGCCGGTCGGCGTGTTCATGCTCTGCGGCCCCTCGGGCGTGGGCAAGACCGAGACCGCGATGGTCCTGTCCGAACTGCTGTTTTCCGGCGATGACAGCCTGATCGTCATCAACATGAGCGAGTTCCAGGAAGCCCACACCGTCTCCACCCTGAAGGGCGCACCGGCGGGCTATGTCGGCTATGGCCAGGGCGGCGTGCTGACCGAAGCGGTGCGGCGGCGGCCCTATTCGGTGGTTCTGCTAGACGAGGTCGAGAAGGCCCACCCCGACGTCCATGAGATGTTCTTCCAGGTGTTCGACAAGGGCTTCATGAACGATGCCGAAGGGCGCTACATCGATTTCAAGAACACTCTGATCCTGCTCACCTCCAACGTCGGCACCGACCTCATCACCACGCTCAGCGAGGACGAGGAGATGAAGCCCGATGCCGAGGCGCTGGCCGGGGCGCTGCGGCCCGAACTGCTGAAAGTGTTTCCGCCCGCGCTGCTCGGCCGCCTGATCACGCTGCCGTACTATCCGCTCTCGCCGACCATGCTGCAGGGGATCGTCCGCATCCAGCTCGACCGGATCGTCAAGCGCGTGGCGGACAGCCACGGCATTGCCTTTGCCTATGGCCAGGACGTGGTCGACCTGATCGTCTCGCGCTGCAATGAGGTGGCGAGCGGCGGGCGCCTGATCGACAACATCCTGACCAATTCGATGCTGCCGGAACTCTCGGTCGAACTGCTTAATCGCCAGATGGGCGGCGAGGAAGTGCGCGAGATTGCGGTGAGCGTGGACGGCGACGGTTTCGCCTACCGGTTCGGATAGGGGGACAAGCCATGGCGATGCAGCTCAATCTCCTGAAAGCCGGTTCGATCGTGACCGCGCGCATGCACATCACGCCGGACAAGGCGCGGCACTGGAAGCACGCGAAGACCAATGCCTCGCTCGGTGGCGGGCTCGCGGCGGGCGCGCAGCTGACGGTGGCGGCAACGCGGATGAACCCGCCCGAGGCGAGGCTGGAGCTGCCGGGCCGCTCGCCGCCCGCCTATATCGTCCTCACCGGCGAGGAACTGGCGATGAACTTCGACATGGCGGTGCAGCCGAAGCCTGCCGCCAGCGGCGGGCAGGACCTCGCTGGCGCCTGGCGCAAGCTCACCCAGCGGCAGCTGGCGGTGAAGGCCGGGCTCGACGCCATGCGCGAGGCGCGGGTCCAGCTGCAGAAGGACATCGCCTCGGGCCAGTTCTGGGGCGGGGTGGCGGTGTTCGCCAATGCGGTGCTGATCCCGCTCAACGTCATCGTCAATGCCTTCGAGGTGAAGACCGCCACCACCCTCTACCAGGCCGTCGCCAAGGAAGCCTATGCCCAGTTCGCGAAAAGCGGCACGCGGATCGACAGTTCGAAGGTCAAGACCGGGCTGAAAGTGCTCAAGAAGGCGCTGGTCGATACGCTCGCCAGCCGGGGGCTCAAGCATTACATCCCCGGGGTGAACATCCTGGTCGGGCTGGGGGAAGACAGCTTCGCCCTGTTCGAGACCGCCAGCACGGTACAGGAAGGCAGCCAGGAGATGCGCCAGATCCTGCGCCAGATCGACGCCAAGATCGCCGAAGCCAACTCCAGCTACCTCAAGCTGGGGATCGAGATGGACCGCCTGCTGACCGAAATGCAGCGCCGCGCGCGCACGGCGTGAGCTAGCGGAGCAGCTGCCCGAACTTGCGTTCGAATTCCTGCTGCACTTGCGGCGAGTGTTCGAGCATCGTCTTGTAGAACTGCTTCAACCGCGCGATGCGGGCGCGCGCCTGCTCGATGATCCGGTCGGCCAGCAGCGCGGTGGGGCGGTCGGTGAACTCCATCCGCTGGATGCGCTCGATCAGCATGTTGAGCGCGGCGATATCGTCGAACTCGCCATTGTCGATCATCCGGCCGAGCCGCGACAGGCCCATCGCCCGGCGCTGCGGCGCGTTCTGCAGTTCGAGGTCGCGCCGCCGCGCCTGCTCGAACAGGCCGCGGTGGACCGGGCCGACCAGGCTGGCGGCGACCCGGCTGGTGCTGCGCTTGGCCACCATGCCCATCGTTTCGAACACCTGGGAAACGGTGGCGGCGAAATTGGGGCCGCTGGGATCGAATTCCTTCATCGGCAGCAGGCCGATCACTACGAGCAACTCCGGTGCGAGGAACAGCACGTCAGTCAGGCCGCCCTCGGTATAGCAGGTGGCGTGGCTCTTGAACGCGGCGGCGCGCAGTTCGGGTTCGGTGATCGCGGCCAGCGTGCGGCTGCGCATCCGGTGGATGATGTAGTCGCGCAGCGCCTGCTGAAGCAGGATCGTGGTCCGGCGCACCCATTCGCTGGCGGTCTTGTCGGCCGCGAGCTTCTTGTTGGTGTTGAAGACGATATTGTAGAACTTGCCGTAGGCGATGGGATAGCCCTTGTCCCCCCATGGCCCCAGCCACTCATCGATCACTTCGTAGAAGCGGTAGGTGGTATGCGCCGCGTTATGGCCAACCACCAGCGAGGTCAGGGTGTTGTAGACCTGCCGGATCGTCGCTTCGCTGTAGTCGATCTGCCTGAGCGGCGGCAGGTCCATCACCACGCGCTGTCCCCCCGAACTTGCCCCGAATCGCCGCGCCGCGGCTATCGGGCCGATCGTAGCCGATATTGCCCTTACCGCGAGGCCCAGAAATGCGCTGGCGCCTCCGGGCGGGACAGCTATGCTTCGGGTGCAGCCAGCAGGAACACGCCTTGACCACCGCCTACGACCGCGTTGCCTATCCCTCGTCCGTCTTCACCCAGACCCACCCGGAGCGGCTGGCGCTGCTGCGGCGGCTGGCGGGCCTGCCGGTGGTCGATCCCCGCGGTGCGCGGATTCTCGAGATCGGCGGGGGAGACTGCCTCAACCTGCTGTCCTTCGCGGCGATCTGGCCGGACTGTCAGGCGCACGGCTTCGACCTGTCCGAAGTGGCGGTCGAGCGGGGTGCAGCCCTGGCGCAGCAGGCGGGCCTCGCCAACGTCACGCTGGCGGTGGAGGATATCCTCCAGGCGCACCTGCGTTATCCGCCGCGCAGCTTCGACTACTTGATCGTCCACGGCGTCTACGCCTGGGTACCGGATGCGGTGCGCGAGGCGTGCATGGACCTGGTCGGCCATGTCCTGTCCGACCAGGGGGTCGCGATGATCAGCTACAATGCCATGCCTGGCGGTCACATCCGGCTGATCATGCGCGAGATGCTGCTCAACCAGCTGGGCGAGGTGACCGATTTCGAGAAGCGGATCGCCGCCGCGCGGACCTTTCTTGAGGATTATGCTCGCCCGGTCGAGGGCGACGAGCCGCTGGCCACTGTGCTGCGCCAGCAGGCCGCATCGATGCTGAACCGCCCGGATTCGGTGCTGTTCCACGATGAGCTGGGCGATTGCTACCACCCGCAGCAGCTGGGCGAGGTGGAGCGCGCGGCACGTGCGCGCGGGCTTCGCCTGCTAACCGATGCCGGGCGCAACCGTCATCTCGACGGGTTCCTGCCTGACGGGGCCGATATGCCCGCCGATCCCGATGCGGCGGTGCTGCGCGCGGCCATCACCAGCGACTATGAGAACCTGCGCTACTTCCGCCACAGCCTGCTGGTGCGCGAGGAAGCGGCGATCGACCGGACCATCGATGCGACTCGGATCGCGGATTGCTGGCTGACCACCCGGCTGCAGCGGCAGGCCGATGGCACCTTCGTCCTGTCCGGCGACACGATCGAGATCGCCGACGAGGACCTTGCCGCCGCGCTTGAGCGTGCCGCCGCGCGCGCGCCGGAACGTGTGCCGCTGGCGGAGATCGCCCAGACCGCCGAACAGCTGCGCGTGGTGCTGCAACTGTTCGCCGAATGGTACGTCACGCTGTGGCTGCATCCCACCCCATTCCCGCTTGCGGCGGGGGATCGCCCAAGCACCAGCCCGCTGGTGCGCGCGATGCTGGAGCGCGGGGACCTCGCGGTCTGCACGCTGGATCATGCGCTGCTCAAGATCGAGCAGGGCGAGCTTCGGGCCTTGCTGCTTGCCGCCGATGGCACGCGCAGCGTGGCCGAGATCGCGGCGCTCGATCATGGCATCCCCGCGGAGGAGGTCAGAGCCGCGCTCAACGCTTCGGCGCAGCGGGGATTGCTGGCTGGCTGAAGGGCGGTGGCGGGGCCGGGGCAAGCAAGACCGGTGCAGTCAGCTTCGGCGGGGCCAGCATCGCACAGAATCTGCCGATCGCGGTCGAAGGCGATGACGTGATCGAGGAACAGGTGCGCGCCGCGATGATCGCTGCTGCGCGCGATGGGCGCCCCTTCTGCGAACAATGCACCCGTGCAGCGCTGGAGGCCAAGGCTGCTGCCGCCGCAGCCCCGGCAACTGCCTGATCCGATGCAACAGGGCTGGTACGGGATCATCGATTGCGCGCGGGACCCGCGCCTGATTGGGATGGTCGAACGCAGCGCGGCGCGGCTGTGTCTGTTCAAGGGCCGGTCGCTGTCGCGCGCGGTGCTGGAAACCGCACCCTGGCTGGTGCGACTCGATCCCGGCAGCGAACTGCTCACTGCATGGCAGCGCGAGGGGCGCGGTGCAGCTTGGGGAATCATGGTTTATTCGGCGCTTGACCTTAAGGGGCTCCAGCGCCTGTTCCGCCGCTTTCTCCAGGTGAAGCTGCCCGACGGCACCATCGCCCTGTTCCGGTTCTATGATCCGCGCGTCTTCGCCGCCTATCTGCAGGCAGCCACTGCGCAAGAGGCAGCGCCATGGTTCGACGGGATCGACCAGTATTCGGTCGAAGGGTCGCGCGGGGACGGCGTGCACCATTTCCGCCTGTGGGAAGGGCGCCTGTTCGACGGGGACCGCATGGTTAACGGCTGAGCGGCGCAACTCCGTATCGGGACTTTCCGCTTCTTTAGCCAAGTCGTCATAAACCTGATCCGTCCGAAGCAGGAAATTCTCGGCGCGGAGCACGATATGGCGGAGCAAGGCAAAGCAATCCGGCAGCCCGGCCAACCCTCGGGCAGCGGCGCCGATTTGCGCGCGGCGCAGCGCTTTGCGCTGATGCTGCGGGCCGGCAAGCTGATCTGCGACGGACAGGAATTCCTTTGCGTGCTGCGCGATGCTTCGGCCAGCGGGTTCAAGGCGCGGTTGTTCCATCCCCTGCCGCAGGGATCGACCTACGAACTGGAACTTGGCAACGGCAACCGCTTTGCTGCCGAACCGGTGTGGGAGCGCGATGGCCATGCCGGCTTCCGTTTCTGCCAGGGCGAGATCGATGTCCATGCCCTGCTTGAAGAAACCAGCCCCTATCCGCGCCGCCTGATCCGGCTGAGGCTGCAACTGCCGGTTACGGTCGAAGTGCATGGCGTGGTACGTGCCGCAGTGCTGCGCGACCTCTCTCAGCAAGGCGCGCTGATCGAATCCGAAACCGTGCTGGCTCTGCGCCAGCCCCTGCTGATCGAGGCACGCGGTCTGCCGCCGCTGGCCGGGCGCGTTCGCTGGCGCCGGGGAACGGCCCACGGCGTGGTGTTTCACACCGGTTTCAGGCTGGATGAACTGGCGGCGCTGACCGCGCGGCTCCAGACCGCCGTGCTTCAGGGCGGCGAACCCCGGGCAGTGGCATTGCGGCGCGGTTAACGGCCAGATCAGGCCGGAATGAAGACCAGCGCGTCGCCGTTCATGCAATAACGCTGGCCGGTGGGCTTCGGCCCGTCATCGAAGACATGGCCCAGATGCCCGCCGCAGCGCGCGCAGTGCACCTCGGTGCGCGGATAGCCCGCGTCCCAGTCGGTCCCGGTGGCGATCGCACCGGGCAGCGGCTTCCAGAAGCTGGGCCAGCCGGTCTTGCTGTCGTACTTGGTGTCAGACGAGAACAGCCGGTTGCCATCCGCCGCGCAGGCGAACACGCCCTTGCGGTGCTCCTTCAGCAGCGGCGAGGTGAACGGCGCCTCGGTGCCCTTGCCGCGCAGGATATAGTACTGCTCTTTCGTCAGGCGGCGGCGCCATTCGGCATCGCTGTAGCTTACCGGGTATCCGCGTGCCTCGGCCTGTCCGCCGCAGGCCGCGAGGACCGGCAGCGAAACGCCGATCCCCAGCCAGCCCAGCACCCTGCGCCTGTCGATCATGCCCGGTCCTTTCCTGCCGCCATCACGAACAAGGTGGGCGGGAACCGCGCCGGGTTCAACCTGTCCGAAGGACTCAGAACTTCTCCAGCGTGGTTTCCAGCTTGCGGAAGCCGTGGACGAAGTTCGCCCGCACCCGCTCAGCCTTGCCGGTGACGCGCACCCGCATGCGCCGCTCGTGCATTTCCTCGAGCAGGATCTTGAGCTGCAGTTCGGCAAGGCGGGCACCGACGCAGCGGTGGATGCCATAGCCGAACGACAGGTGGCGCCGCGCATTCTCGCGCGTGACGATCAGCTTGTCGGCGTCCTTGAAGACGGCTTCATCGCGGTTGGCGGAGATGTACCACAGGATCAGCTTGTCGCCGGCCTTGATCTCCTGCCCGAACAACTCCGCATCGTGCAGCGCGGTGCGGCGCATGTGGGCCAGCGGGGTGACATAGCGGATGCATTCCTGCACCGCATTGGGGATCACCGAGGTGTCGTTCTCGAAGATTTCGCGCTGGTCGGGGAACTTGTCGAGCGCGTGGACGATGCCCGACATGGTGTTGCGGGTGGTGTCGTTGCCGCCGACGATCAGCAGCACCAGGTTGCCCATGAATTCCTGCGGGCTCATCTGGCTCATCGCATCGGAATGGATCATCATCGAAATGAGATCGCGGCTGGGCGCGGCGCCCATGCGCTCCATCCATAGCCGCTGGAAATAGTGCGCCATCTCGCCCAGGATCGCGAAGCGGGTGTCTTCCAGCCCGCGCGCGAGGCCCAGTTCGACGTCGCCGGCCCAGTCGGACCAGAAGGTCAGCAGGCGGCGGTCTTCCCACGGGAAGCCGAACAGGATCGCCAGCATGCCGGTGGTCAGTTCGATCGAGACCTTGTCGACCCAGTCGAACTGCTCGCCCCACGGCAGGCTGTCGAGCACGCCCTGGGTACGCATGCGCACCTCGGCGGCCATCTTCTCGATTTCGCCGGGGGTAAAGGCCGGGGCGACAGTGCGGCGCTGGCCGGTGTGGTGCGGGCGGTCCATCGCGATGAACATCGGCATGCGCCGCTCGGCCAGCACCTGCGGATCGATGTCCGCTGGCGGATCGCCGATGGTGATCCCGCCCTTGTCCCATGACGAGGAATAGAGATCGGGCAGCGCCTCGACATGCTGGATGGTCTGGACCGTGGTGACGTTCCAGAAATCGCCATAGGGTGTGCCGGTGACCCGGTTGACCGGGGCCTTGGCGCGCATTTCGGCGAAGATCGGCTGCCAGCGATCCTCGACATAGATGTCGGAACGTGACACGTCCCACGGGTGGGTGTGCTTGGGCAGTTCCTGCCCATGCTCCTTCAGCCAGGCTTCGAACGCCTCGGTCGCGCTGGGCGAGCGGCGATAGGTGAACGGCTGGTCGGCGATGATCGGCTGGGTGGCCATTCCAGAACTCTCCCGCGCGTTGCTTCGCGCATATAGGTTGTCTGAAAGGACTTATCCCGCCGAACTTACCAGAGAGTCAATAGCGCCTCGGTGAACTGCACGAAGCGCGGTTCAGGCCGCGCGCAGGCGGCGCCAGAACGAGCGCTTCGCGCCACCGGCCGGGCCGCTTTTCATCACCCGCTTGCGGAACAGCGCCGCCCCGCCGCGCACCAGCACCGCCACCCACAGCAGCTGCCAGCCGATCGCCGCGAGGTGCGGCCACATGGCTCCGTCCTGTGCGGCGCGAGCCAGCATCGCGAAGGGCGAGCTGAACGGCACGGCGATCGCAGCGAACTCGACTGCCGTGCCGCTGCGCGAGATCGCGTAGCTGGCGAAGAAGAAGTTGAGCAGCTGGAGCATGGTCACCGGCATCGACAGCGTCTGCACCTCGCGCACGGTAGTCGCCATCGACCCGATCGCAAGGAAGATCGACCCGAGCAGCAGGTAGCCGAGTGAAAAATAGGCGACGCCCAGCGCCAGGAAGGCGGGCCAGCCGAGCGCCGGGGCGGGATAGTCCTGCAGGCTGCCACCCGCACTCAGCCACACGGCTCCGCCCGCCAGTCCCCACACCGATATGCCGACCCAGGAGACCGCCAGCATGGCGAACAGCTTGCCCAGGAACACCGCGTCCATCGGGATCGCAGCGGCGAGCACTTCGATGATCTTGTTGCCTTTTTCCTCGACCAGGTTGGACAGGACCATTCCCGCCAGCAACATGGTGAGCAGGAACAGCACGGTCTGACCCAGCTGTGCGGTCAGCAGGCGGCCATGGGTCTGGTCGGCCTTGCTGGTGGCGATCCCGGCTAGGCGGACCTCGGGATAAGTCGCAGGATTCGCCGCGCGGGCCTCGGCGGCGATCAGGGCGACGCGGCCCTGCCAGTCGCGGATGCGCTCGGTCGGCCCGGTCAGCACCGGCGCTTCCGGCGTGCCGGTGACGATCGCCGCCAGATTGGCGCGGTTCGCGCGCATCGCGGCGGCGGGGTCGAAGCTTTCGCCCGGCGCAATCTCCTTCACCACCACCAGCACCGGCAGTGCCTGGCCGATCTGCCCGGCGAGGCGCTGGTGCGCCCCGCGCATCGCGGCGACATCTTCTGCCGACATGGCGATGCCCAGTTCCGGACGGTCGGCCTGGTCCTTGACCGACTTGCCGATCCCGCCAGCTAGGCCCCCGACCACCAGCGGGAACAGCGGCCCGAGCAGGAAGAAGATGAAACTACGCGAAAACAGGATCGCGACGAAATCGCGGCGGGCGACGACGAAGGCTGCGGCCAGGGTGGAAAGCCGACCGGTGCGGCGCTGCTCGCTCATCGGCGGGCCTCCTCTTTTTCTTCCTCAAGCGCGCGGGCGGCGGCCTCGCCGGCAATCGCGACGAAGGCATCGTGCAGCCCCGCGCGTTCGATGGACAGCGAGAGGATACCCGCCTCGCCCTCGATCAGCGCGCGCAGCAGCGGTTCGATCCCGCTTTCGGGGAGCGAGAAATACCAGAAACTGCCCTCGTGCCGGGCATCGGCGGGAAGGGCCGCGCGCCAGGCACCGTCCTTGGCGCGGGTTTCCAGCCGCACCTGCGGGCGAATTCGGTCGCGCGCCACGTCGACCGGCCCGGCGAAGGGCACCTTGCCCCCGGCGATGATCGCCACTTCGTCGCACAACCGCTCGGCATGGGCGATGACGTGGGTGGAAAAGATCACTGTGGTGCCCTTGGCCGCCAGCGCGCGGATCATCCGCTCCAGCTTGCCCTGGTTGAGCGCGTCGAGGCCGGAGAACGGCTCGTCGAACACCACCAGCCGGGGTTCGTGGACCAGCGTGCCGAGCAGTTGGACCTGCTGGGCCATGCCCTTGGACAGCTGGCGGATCTGGCGGTCGGCGGCATAGCCCAGGCCATGCTCCTCCAGCAGTTCGCGCCCGCGCCGCCGCCCTTCAGCCAGCGGCAGCCCGCGCAGCGCGCCAAGGAAGGCGATCGCCTCGTAAGCCTTCATCGCCGGGTAGAGCCCGCGCTCTTCGGGAAGATAGCCGATGGTATGCGCCACCTCGTGAGGGCGATCGTGCCCCAGCACCCGGCGCACGCCTTCGTCCGGATCGATGATCCCCAGCAGCATGCGTAGCGTGGTGGTCTTGCCCGCGCCGTTGGGTCCGAGAATGCCGTAGATCGCGCCTTCGGGGACCGTCAGGTCGACCCCGTCGACAGCGGTGAACCCGTCGAACCGCTTGACCAGCCCGCGCGCTTCGATGGCCAGCGGCCGCGCCTGTGCATCGCCCGCGTTGCCCGCCATCGGTCCTTCCCCTAGTTTCATGGAACGGGCAGGTATCGCCGCGCCCGTCAACAGGAGC
>JAYRMP010000070.1:0-16164 GCA_041912655.1 Novosphingobium sp.
GGAATTCCGCTATGCGCAAAGCGGCGACCGGCTGGACTTCGTCGCGGGTCTGTTCGCCTTCCAGCAGAAGGTCCGCACCCAGGGCACCCAGCGCCAGGGTCCGGCGGCGAGCAAGTGGCTGCTGACCCCCGGCAGCGCGCTGGCGAACGATCCCAGCGTGCTCGACGGGCTGACCGCGCGCAACGACATGCGGCTCGACAACACCAGCCTGGCGCTGTTCGGCCAGCTCAGCTGGAAGCTGAGCGATGCGCTGACGGTGCAGCCGGGCCTGCGCGTCAATTACGACAAGAAGACCGGGCTTTATGATTCGGTCGTGACCAACGGGGCGGGGCAGCTGGTGACCTTTGCCAGCACCGATCCCCGGATCGTCGCCCAGCGCGGCGTGCTCGCCCCGCAGCACTTCGAGCCGGAGTTCAGCGCGTGGAACTTCAGCTATGACCTGACGCTCAGCTACAAGCTGGCCGACAGCGTGATGGCCTATGCGACCTACGCCAAGAGCTTCAAGTCGGGCGGAATCAACCTCAACGGCGTGCCCGCGGACGCGGCTGGCAACCCGCTGCTCGCCGCCGCGACGGTGAAGCCCGAAGCGGTCAACCACTACGAGATCGGCATCAAGTCGCAGTTCTGGGACCGCAAGGCGACGCTTAACCTGTCCGCCTTCCGCACCGACATTTCGGATTATCAGGCGCTGGTCACCAATGGCCAGCTGGGCGTCCTGCGCGGCTACCTCGCCAATGCCGACAAGGTCCGCACCCAGGGGATCGAATGGGACTTCTCGATCCGCCCGAGCGAGCGCTTCAACGCCTATGTCAACGGCGCCTGGACCGATGCGACCTATGTAAAGTTCACCGACGCGCCGTGCCCGCCGGAGCTTTCGGGCGGCAGCAGCGGCACGCCTGTGTCCGCCGCCGGGGTTCCCGGCAACAGCCCGGCCAACTGCGACATCTCCGGCCAGCGTCTGCCCGGCGTGTCGGAGTGGTCGCTATCCTACGGGCTGGAGAGCAACGTCCCGGCGAAACTGTTCGGCGCGGAAGGGCAGGTCTACCTTGGCGTAGACGGATCCTACCGCTCGAACTTCTCGTCCAATCCCAGCCCCTCGGCCTATACCTGGATCGACGGCTATGCGCTGACCAACCTGCGGCTGGGCTTCCGCACCGAAGGCGGGCTCAACGTCTATGGCTGGGTGCGCAACGCCTTCGACGTCGACTATTTCGAGCAGCTAGCCGTGCCTTCGGGCAACACCGGCCTGATCGCGGGCAGCCCGGGGGATCCGCGCACCTTCGGCGGGACGATCAAGGTGGAGTTCTGATCGGAAGTCTGTGACGCTAATGGATTGCTGCGGACCTGCGGCAATCCAGAGCGGCAAAAGCTGTGGCTTGCCGCGCAAACCCCGCTTTTCGCATGGTGACGAGCGCGTGCGGCTTCGCTAGAACAGCATGCGAACATGCTGACCGCGCTCGCCATCCGCAACATCGTCCTGATCGAGGCGCTCGACCTTGCCTTCGCGCGCGGGCTGGGCGTGCTGACCGGTGAGACGGGCGCGGGCAAGTCGATCCTGCTCGACGCGCTGGGGCTGGTGCTGGGCAACCGCGCCGACAGCGCGCTGGTCCGCGCGGGCGAGGATCAGGCCAGCGTCACCGCCAGCTTCGAATTCGCCGCACTGCCCGCGCCGCTCGCCGCGATCCTCGCCGAGGCGGAAGTCGCGGTGGAGCCGGGCGAACCGCTGATCGTGCGCCGCCGGCTCAAGGCCGATGGCGCATCCAAGGCCTGGGTCAACGACCAGCCGGTCGGCGTTGCTCTGCTGCGCGAACTGGCGCCGCATCTGGTCGAACTGCACGGCCAGCACGATGACCGGGGGCTGGTCAATCCGCGTGGTCACCGCCAGCTGCTCGACCGGTTCGCGCGGGCCGACGTCGCCGGGGTGGAAGCCGCCTGGCAGGGCTGGCACGGCGCGCGCGGCGCGCTCGATGCCGCCCGCGCCGCTTTGGCCCGGGCGAGCGAGGACCGCGACCTGCTGCTCGCCCATCTGGCCGAACTGACCGCGCTCCAGCCCGAAGCGGGCGAGGAGGAGCAGCTGGCCGAAGCGCGCGCCGCGATGCAGAAGGGCGAGCGGCTGACCGACGATCTGGCCGCGCTTGCCCGGTTGTGGAGCGGATCGGATTCCGCGCTCGCCACCCTGCGCGGCGCGGCTCGGCGGCTGGACCGGATCGCGGGGGAGCATCCCTTGCTGGCCGAGGCGCTGGCCGCGCTCGACCGTGCGGTCATCGAGGCGGGCGAGGCCGAGGACAAGCTGGCCCGCGCCGAAGAGGCGCTGGCCCACGACCCCGCCGCGCTCGACCGGATCGAGACTCGCCTGTTCGACCTTCGCGCCGCCGCGCGCAAGCACCAGTGCCAGGTCGATGATCTGCCGCAGCTGATGGAGACAATGCGCACCAGCCTGGACGCGATCGAAAGCGGCGAGGAAGGGCTGGCCGCGCTGGAAGCCGCTGAGCGCGCGGCGGGCGAGGCATACCGGACGCGCGCTGCCAGCCTGTCAGAGGCGCGCATCGCCGCCGCCGAGCGGCTCGATCAGGCGGTCGCGGGCGAACTTGCGCCCCTGAAGCTCGATGCCGCGCGGTTCCGCACCTCGGTCACCCGCCTGCCAGAAGAGCGCTGGGGGCCGAGCGGGATCGATGCGGTCGAGTTCCTGATCTCTACAAACCCGGGCGCCGAGTTCGCGCCGCTCGCCAAGATCGCCTCGGGCGGCGAGCTCTCGCGCTTCATCCTCGCGCTCAAGGTCGCACTGGCGGAAGAAGGCGGGGCGGCGACGATCATCTTCGACGAGATCGACCGGGGTGTCGGCGGCGCGGTGGCCAGCGCGATCGGCGAGCGGCTCGCGCGGCTCGCGTCGGATGGGCAATTGCTCGCCGTCACCCACAGCCCGCAGGTCGCGGCGCGCGGGCAGCGACACTATGTCATCGCCAAGTCGAGCGAGGGAACGGTGACCCGCACTTCGGTCCACCTGCTCGACGCGGGCGGGCGGCAGGAAGAGATCGCGCGGATGCTGTCCGGCGCGGAAATCACCCCCGAAGCGCGCGCCCAGGCCGACCGCCTGCTGGAACAGGCGTGATCGACCGGAGGAACGTTCTGGGCGGCGCGGCGGCGCTGGCCCTGTTGCAGGGATGCGGAGTGCGCATGGACGAGATCGAGAATCCCGCCGACCTGTTCGGCCTGATCGGGCAGATGAAGGCCCAGCCCGGCAAGCGGGCGCAGCTGCTTGCGATCCTGCAGGAAGGCACCGGGACCATGCCCGGTAACCTGACCTACCTGATCAGCGAAGACCGCGCGGATCCCGACGCGCTGTGGATCGTCGAGGTGTGGAAGGACGAGGCGAGCCACAAGGCGAGCCTCTCGCTCCCTTCGGTGCGGGATGCGATCGGGCGGGGGCGTCCGCTGATCGCCGCTTTCGGCACCAGCGCGCAGGTCCGCCCGGTTGCGGGAACCCACTGACAGGCGCGCCTTGCGCTGCAATTCCAATATGCTAGCCACCGGGCTTGTCCGGAAGGGAAAGGGTCCGAAGATGATTGCCTTGCGTTCGATGTTCCGCGCCGCGCTGGCGCTGCTGCTGGCCGCCGCGCTGCCCAGCGCCGCCCATGCGGTGAAGTTCTATGTCGACAACCAGCTCGGCACGGTGAAGCCAGAGGAAAAGGTTACCCCCGCCGCGCCCGCGCCCGTCCAGATCCTGTTCGAATTCCAGCGCGATGGTGCGCCCAACGCCAAGGCGACCAAGGTGGTCAAGCCCTGGGCGCTCGAAGCGATACGCGGCACGAACGATTTCAGCGAAGTGGTTGAAACCCCCGCCGCCAACGGCGCGGTGCTGAGCATCAAGTTCAATAACATCGTCAAGAAGGAAGAGCTCGACAAGGCCAAGAAGGACGCCTTCCGCGCCGGGCTGGGCTTCGGCCTGTTCGGCGGAGCAGTGGCGACCGACTATTACGAGGTGACGCTGGAATACGTTCCCGCCACCGGCGCCGCGCCGATCCGCACCGAGGTCAGCCACAAGCTCTACACCACCTTCGGCAAGCAGAAGGCCGACGATGCGCCCATCCCCGGTACCGAGTTCAAGAAGGGCGACGATGCGGTCAAGACGCTGGTCGTCCAGGCGCTCGAGCGCGGGGTGAACAACATCGTCGCCGATCCGGCCTTCCCGAAGTGAGGCTGGCGAGGCGGGCACTTCTCGCGGGGCTGGCCTGCGCGGCCCTGTCCGCCTGCGCCTCCCCGGCAGACGAACTGCCCCCTTCGCTTGAAACGCTGCGCGCCCTGCGCGAACGGGCCGTGCCGCCAATGGCGGTCGGCGCGTTCCGCCCGGCGAGCCGCGATGTCGGCCGTTCGGTGACGATCCGCCTGTCCGTGATGCATGCGCCCAAGGGCAGCAACTATGCCGAGTTCCTGGGCCAGACCTTCGCTACCGAACTCAAGGCGGCGGGCACGCTCGATCCCGCCGCCCCGCTGGTGATCGAGGGCGTGCTGACCGAAAGCCGGGCGAGCGAGGACTTTGCCAAGGGCGGCGCCTCGCTCGGCGCGACGATCACCCTGATGCGCGCTGGAGCGGTGGTTCTGGAAAAGCCCTACCGGGTCGAGACGAAGTGGAAATCCGACTTCATCGGAGCCATCGCCATCCCTGATGCGTTCATGCAGTACAACAGCCTTTACGCCCTGCTCGTCCGGCAGGTGCTGACCGATCCCGAGTTCCTGGCCGCAGCGAAGCAATGACCGATCCCGCCTCCCTTTCCGAAGCCGATGCCGCCAATGAACTGATGCGGCTGGCGAAGGAGATCGCCCGCCACAACCGGCTCTACCATGCCGAGGATTCGCCCGAGATTTCGGACGCTGACTATGACGCGCTGGTGCGGCGCAACGCGGCGCTGGAGGCGGCGTTCCCGCACCTGGTTCGCGCCGACAGCCCCAGCCGCAAGGTCGGGCACGAGGTGGCCGCCTCGCCGCTCGCCAAGGTCACTCACGAAGTGCGGATGATGAGCCTCGACAATGCCTTCGCGGACGAGGACGTCGAGGATTTCGTGGCGCGGGTGCGGCGCTACCTCAACCTGCCAGGCGATGCCGAAGTGGCGATGACGGCGGAGGACAAGATCGACGGGCTATCCTGCTCGCTGCGTTACGAGCAGGGCCGGCTGGTGCGAGCGGCGACTCGCGGCGACGGGCAGGTGGGCGAGGACGTGACCGCCAATGTCGCGACCATTGCCGACATTCCCCAGCAGCTCACGGGCGAGGTACCCGACCTGTTCGAGGTGCGCGGCGAGGTCTACATGGCCAAGGCCGATTTCGCCGCGCTTAATGCGCGGCAGGAAGCGGCGGGGGACAAGGTCTTTGCCAACCCGCGCAACGCAGCCGCCGGATCGCTGCGCCAGAAGGACGCCAGCGTCACCGCGAGCCGCCCGCTGCGCTTCCTCGCCCACGGCTGGGGCGCGGCGAGCGCGGTGCCGGAGGCGACACAATACGCGATGATGCAGCGCATCGCCGCCTGGGGCCTGCCGGTTTCGCCGCAGCTGGTGCGCTGCACGTCGGCGGCGGAGCTGCTGGCCCACTACCGCAGGATCGAGCACCTTCGCGCCGACCTGCCCTTCGACATCGACGGGGTGGTCTACAAGGTCGACCGGCTCGACTGGCAGGAGCGGCTGGGCTTCGTTGCCAAGGCCCCGCGCTGGGCGATTGCCCACAAGTTCCCCGCCGAACGCGCCGAAACGACGCTGGAGGCGATCGACATCCAGGTCGGCCGCACCGGAAAGCTCACTCCGGTTGGGCGGCTCACCCCGGTTTCGGTCGGCGGGGTGATGGTGGCCAACGTCACGCTCCACAACCGCGACGAGATCGCGCGGCTGGGGGTGCGCCCCGGCGATCGCGTGGTGATCCAGCGCGCGGGCGATGTGATCCCGCAGGTGGTCGAGAATCTGACCCGCGAAGCCGAACGCGCCGCCTATGCCTTTCCCGACCATTGCCCGGAATGCGAGAGCGAAGCGGTGGCCGAGGAGGGCGAAGTCGACGTGCGCTGCACCGGCGGGCTGATCTGCCCGGCGCAGCGGACCGAACGGCTGAAGCATTTCGTCAGCCGCGCCGCCTTCGACATCGAGGGGCTGGGCGAAAAGACCATCGACGAGTTCTATGCGCTTGGCTGGCTGGAAAGCCCGGCGGACATCTTCCGCCTGCGCCGCCGCCGCTCCGCGATCCTCGAGCGCGAAGGGTGGAAGGACAAGTCGGTCGACAATCTGCTCGCCGCAATCGAGGCCAAGCGCGCGCCCGATGCCGCGCGGCTGTTGTTCGCACTGGGGATCAGGCATGTCGGCGCGGTGACCGCGCGCGACCTGATGAAGCGCTTCGTCACGCTGGAGCGCCTGCGCGAGGTGGCCCAGCTTGCCCACCAGTCCCAGCCTCCGTTCGTGTCGAGCGAAGTCGAGACACCTGAGCGCGGCATCTCGACTGCGCTCGATGCGAACGGTGGGAGTGGGATCAGTGGCAGCGCCGAGGCCCTCGCCGAACTCCTCTCCATTGACGGCATCGGCCCCGCCGTAGTCGAGGCGCTGGGCGATTTCTTCCATGAGCCGCACAACGTGGCGGTGTGGGAGGACATCCTCTCCGAAGTCGTGCCGCCGCCCTATGTGGTCGAAACGAAGGACAGCGAGGTCGCGGGCAAGACCGTGGTCTTCACCGGTGCGCTCGAGACCATGAGCCGCGACGAGGCCAAGGCCCAGGCTGAAAAGCTGGGCGCGCGCGCGGCGGGGTCGGTTTCGGCCAAGACCGACCTGGTGGTTGCAGGGCCCGGCGCGGGCAGCAAGCTCAAGAAAGCGCAGGAACTGGGCATCCCGGTGATCGACGAGGCCGCGTGGGCCGAAATTGTGCGCGCTGCGGGATAAGGGCGCAGGCTCTGCGGCTCGACACCTGGAGTGAAACATGGGTGCTAAAGTTTGCTCGTCTAAACCAATGCTACAATTTTAGTTTTCGGGTCGGGCCGGTATCCCGTCGAAATCCAGACAACGAATTTCGACAAGGACCCCTTGATGAGCACCCTGCGCAGCCTGCTTGCTGATGATGCCGGCACCACTGCGATCGAGCTGGCGCTGGTGCTGTGCCTGATCACCCTGGGCATGTTCAGCGCTGCCATCGGCCTGGGCGAGGGCGTGACGGACAGCTTCCGCAGCACCGCCTCCAAGGTCGCCGCTGCGACGCCGTGATCGCGATTGCGGCGGGGCGGCATTGCGGTCCATAGGGTTTGCATGACGACTCTTGCCGAACTGCACCCCCTGGGGCTGCGCATTGCCGAGGCGCTGAAGGCGCGCGAACAGAAGATCGCCGTGGCCGATGGCGCCACCGGCGGGCTGCTGTCCGCCGCCCTGCTGACCGTGCCGGGCGCATTGTCGTTCTATGTCGGGGGCGGGGTGGTCTATTCGCTCCACGCCCGCGACGTGCTGTTCGGCCTCCCGCGCGAGGCCTACCGGGGCATGCGCTCGGCCACCCCGGAATACGCGCTGCTTCAGGCCAGGGCGATCCGCGACCGCTTCGGCGCGGACTGGGGAATCGCCGAGACCGGATCGGCGGGCGGCAGCGCGCACCCGATGGGCGTGGCATCCGGGATCAGCTGCTGCGCGGTGGTCGGGCCGGGCGTCGAACTGGTTCGCGTGACCGAGACGCAGAGCGACGAGCGGATGGCCAACATGGACCTGTTCACCAAAGCTGCGCTCGGCCTGCTGGTCGAAGCGCTGGAAGGCTGAACTTTCCTAACACGAATGAAGGTGGGGGCGCCCTATGAATGCTCCTGCGCCTGCGCGATCGGGGCTCCGGTGCGGCGCACGGCGACGATCAGCACGCCGGTGAGTGCGATGACCGAGCCGACGATCATCCGCATATCCAGCGAATCGCCGGTGATCATCACCCCCAGGCCAATCGTTGCCAGCGGGGTGATCAGCGTCAGCGGGGCAAGCAGGTTAGCCTCGTAGCGGGCGATCAGGCCGTAATAGGCGGTGTGCGCCACCACCGAGACGATGAGCGCGGAAAACAGCAGCGCGGCCAGCATCGGCCAGCCGGCTTCTACCGCAGTCGCCAAGGCATCGTGCTCCAGCAGCCCTGACAGTGGCAGCAGCACGGCCACGCTGGCCAGCGCGATCCAGGCCTGGAAATTGAGCGGGGCGACCGAATCCATCTGCTTCATCAGCACCGCGCCCAGCGAGCCCGAGAACGCCGCGCCCAGCACTAGCAGCAGCCCGGTGGAAATCGCCATGCCCGGGTGCCAGACCACCACCAGCACGCCGATCAGCGTAAGTGTGATGCCCAGCGCGCGGCGCCAGTGGATCCGCTCGCCGAGGATCAGGATCGAGAGCAGGGTGGTGATCGGCACCCCGGCCTGGATCACCACCGCAGCGGAGGAAGGAGTGACGGTCTTGAGGCCGATGAACAGTAGCGCGAAATTGCCGCCGCCCATGAACAGTCCGATCAGCAGGATCCGCCACAAGGGGCGCGGCACGGGGCGCAGCCAGGGCAGGGTAACCAGCAGCACCAGCACGAAGCGCGCGGCGGCGAAGGACAGCGGCGGCACGCCCCACATCCCCACGACGATCTTGCTCACCACGTTGTTGAGCGCCCAGATCAGGCAGATCGCCACCAGCAGCAGGAAATCGCGCAGGCTCATCCGTGGGTCACCATTCGCGCCGCTTGCGCAGCCACAGGATCGACCAGTCACCACTGACCATCCGTGCCGCCAGCCTGAGGCCCGCCCGGCGGCAGGCGGCGCGGACCTGCGCCTCCTGCGTCTCGAGCAGGCCGGCGAGCAGCAGGTGCCCGCCCGGCATCAGATTGCGCGCGAAATGGGGGGCAAGCCCGATCAGCGGCCCGGCGAGGATATTCGCGAGGATCATGTCGTAAGGCCCCCGCGCCGCGAGCAGCGGATGGTCCATTCCGTCGGCCACCAGCATGGTCAGCTGGCCGGCCCCCGCACCCATAGCTACCCCGTTGGCGCGCGCGTTGTCCTCGACCACGCCCACGCATACGGCATCGATGTCGCTCGCCGTCGCCAGCGCCCGCGGCCACAGGTGCAGCGCGGCAAAAGCGAGCAGGCCGGTGCCGGTGCCGATGTCGGCCACGTTGCGCGCAGTCACTCCGCGCGCCTTTATGGCGGAGAGCATGGCGAGGCACCCGGCAGTGGTGGCGTGCTGCCCGGTGCCGAAAGCCTGGCTGGCGGGAATGCAGAAATCGCGCACGCCCGCTTCGCTCAGCGCCGGATGGTCGGGCGTGTGGACGTAAAAGCGCCCGGCGCGGATCGGCTCCAGCCCCTGCTGGCTGTGGGTCAGCCAGTCGGTATCGGGCAGCTTTTCCTCGGCAAAGGCGGGTGCGCCATCGGCGAACAACGCGGCGAGCGCGGCCTTGTCGGCCTTGCGGGGTTTGCGGGGAAGCCAGGCTTCCAGCTGCCAGTCATCGGGCTGGTCCTCGGCGATCTCGCTGCCGGAAATGACGATGTCCGCATCCCAGTCGAAGGCGTCCTCGTGGGCGAGCAGCGCCGCCTCGATCACGCCGCGCGGGGCGAAGGCGGTGAGTTTCCAGCTCATTGCGCCGCGCCTTCCCTGGCGCCTTCCTTGATCAGCCGCACCCGCAGGTCGCCGCGCACCTTGCGCCCGTAATATTCGCAGGGACGGCTGCCCGGCGCTGCCAGATCGCCCCCTTGCAGCAGCGCCCGCATCGAACTGGCCGAAGGGTGCGGGGTGAGCAGGATTTCGCAGCCGAGCGCCTCGATCCGGTCCGCCGAACGCTGGAAGGCGGCGAGGTAGGCAGGATGATCGCTGAAGCGGTAATCGTCGCGGCTGACCGGCGAGAGGCTGTCGGCATAGGCGATGGACTTGCAGTCAGCACCTTCGCAGCTCTGCCAGCGCCAGCTGGTCGCGCCCGGAGTGTGCCCGGGGGTGAAGACCGGGGTGAGGACCAGCGGGCCGAGCCGCACCGGCTGTCCGTCGCGCAGCAGGCCGACCTTTGCCACAGGGCGCATCGGCTTGTGCATGCCGGCCTGCGGGTCATCGGCGGTGTCCTTGCCGGTGATCAGAACGCGGGCTGCGACGGGGCTGGCCAGCACTTTCGCACCGGTCGCCGCCTGCAGCCGCGCCATTCCGCCGACATGGTCGAAATGCTCGTGGGTGGAGAGCAGGATCTTGATGTCGCGCGGAGCGAAGCCAAGGGCGGCGACGTTCTTCAGCACCGCTTCCGCGCCCGCTTCGGTCCCGGAATCGATCAGCACGTGACCCTTGGGGCCAGTGACGAGGAACGCAGAAATCCCGCAGGTGCCGACGTACCAGGTGTTGCCGTGGACCCTGAAGGGCGGGCCGGCCTTGTCCCAGTCGTCCCAGTCCTTGCAGGCCGAGACCCAGGGATGGACCGGCGCGGGCTTGGGGGGATGGACCGAAAGGGACTGCGCACCAGCCAGCGGCAGCAAGGCGGCGAGGGCCAGCGCCTTAACGGACATAGCTTGCCCCGTTGGCGTCGAGCACCGCGCCGGTCATGCTTTCCGGCGCGTCGAGCGCGCAGAACACGGCCATGGTTGCGATTTCCTCCGGCCTCGCGACCCGGCCCAGCGGGATATCAGCGAGCAGGCCCGGTCCGCCCCGGCTGGCGAGGTAGTCCCCCGCCATCGCCGTATCGGTGAAGCCCGGGCAGATCGCATAGCTCATGATGCCCTTCGCGGCATACTGGCGGGCGATGGTCTTGTGCATCGCGATCATTCCGCCCTTGGCGGCGGCATAGTGCCAGTGATCGGGCGAATCGCCGCGGTAGGCGGCGCGGCTGGCGACGTGGACGATCCGCCCCCCGCTGCCCCGCTCCAGCCAGTGGCGCACGGCAAAGCGCGACAGTTCGGCAGCCGCGGTCAGGTTGATTCGCAGCGTGTCTTCCCAGTTGTCGAGCCAGGCGATGTCCGAGAGGCCGAGGGGATTGGGCGAGAACAGTCCGGCGTTGTTGACCAGCAGGTCGATCCGTCCGCCGCCCCGGCGCAGCGCCTCTTCCCACAGTTTCGCAGGCGAAGTGGGGTCGGCAAGGTCGGCGGGAATCGTGTCAGCATCGACCGCGCGGGTGGCATGGCCGATGACTTTCACGCCCCGCGCGCGCAGCGCGGCGGCAGTGGCGGCTCCGATCCCGCGCGAGGATCCGGTGACGAGGGCAACAGGTTGGGTCATGTCGCCCGCTCTAGGGCTTCGTTGCAATACCGCCAAGCGGCGGCTTGCACCGCTTCGCGTTTTGACTATGGGGAATGCGCGAAGGGCGCCCGTGCGCGCCCACCAGAGCCAAGGGGAACTGTCACATGGCCGGGTCCGGTAACCGACCGATTTCGCCGCACATGCAAATCTGGCGCTGGGGGCCGGCGATGCTGGTCTCGATCCTCCACCGCGTCAGCGGCAACGGCCTGGCGATCGCCGGGCTGGCCGTGCTGGTGTGGTGGCTCGCCGCGCTCGCGGGCGGGGAAGCCAGCTACAACGCCTTCGCCGGCCATGCGACCGCCTGGTACGGCCGCTTGGTGCTGGTTGGCCTGACCTGGGCCTTCTTCAACCACCTCGCTTCGGGCATCCGCCACCTCGTGCTGGATATCGGCGCGGGTTACGAGCTTGAGCGCAATGCCTTTTGGTCGGTGGTGACGCCGATCGCTGGCGTGGTTCTCACCATCGCCTTCTGGGCGATCGTCCTGTTTGTCTGAGAGGGGCTGACCATGGGTAACGGAACTCCGATCGGACGGGTGCGCGGGCTGGGCTCGGCGCATTCGGGTTCGCATCACTGGCTGCTGCAGCGCTTCACCGCGATCGGCACGGTCGTCCCGGCGCTGTGGCTGGTCGGCTCGCTGCTGGCGATGAGCGACCGCTCGTTCAAGGCGATGCATGCCTGGGCCTCGCAGCCGCTCTCGGCCATGCTGCTCGGCCTGCTGGTGCTGGGCGCCTTCTGGCACGCGCGGCTTGGGGTGCAGGTGCTGATCGAGGACTATGTCCACGAAACCGCCAACAAGTTCGCGGTGCTGATGCTGCTGAATATCGCCACTTTCGCCGGGGCCGCATTCGGCCTGCTGTGCGTCGTTCGCCTCGCGCTCGGAGCCTGAGCACCATGACCGCTCCTGCCTACAAGATCATCGATCACACCTATGACACCGTCGTCGTCGGCGCCGGCGGCTCGGGTCTGCGCGCCACGATGGGCAGCGCCGAAGCCGGCCTCAAGACGGCCTGCATCACCAAGGTGTTCCCCACCCGCAGCCACACCGTGGCGGCGCAGGGCGGCATTGCCGCCAGCCTCAAGAACAACACGCCGGACCACTGGACCTGGCACATGTTCGACACCGTCAAGGGGTCTGACTGGCTGGGCGACCAGGACGCCATCGAATACATGGTGCGCGAGGCTCCGGCTGCGGTCTACGAACTGGAGCACGCCGGCGTGCCGTTCAGCCGCAACGCCGATGGCACGATCTACCAGCGCCCGTTCGGCGGTCACATGCAGAACATGGGCGAAGGCCCGCCGGTGCAGCGCACCTGCGCCGCTGCCGACCGCACCGGCCACGCCATGCTCCACGCGCTCTATCAGCAGAGCCTGAAGTACGACGCCGACTTCTTCATCGAATACTTCGCGATCGACCTGATCATGGAGAACGGTGAATGCCGCGGCGTGATCGCGCTGTGCATGGATGACGGATCGATCCACCGCTTCCGCGCCAAGGGCGTGGTGCTGGCGACCGGCGGCTATGGCCGCTGCTACTACACCGCGACCTCGGCCCACACCTGCACCGGCGACGGCGGCGGGATGGTGCTGCGCGCGGGCCTGCCGCTGCAGGACATGGAATTCGTGCAGTTCCACCCGACCGGCATCTATGGCGCGGGCGTGCTGATCACCGAAGGCGCGCGCGGCGAGGGCGGTTACCTGACCAATTCCGAAGGCGAGCGTTTCATGGAACGCTATGCCCCCTCGGCCAAGGACCTTGCCAGCCGCGACGTCGTTTCGCGTTCGATGGCGATGGAAATCCGCGAAGGGCGCGGCGTCGGTCCGAACAAGGACCACATCTACCTGCACCTTGATCACATCGATCCCAAGGTGCTGGCCGAGCGTCTGCCGGGCATCACCGAAAGCGGCAAGATCTTTGCCGGTGTCGACCTCACCCGCCAGCCGCTGCCCGTGGTGCCGACCGTGCACTACAACATGGGCGGCATTCCCACGAACTACATGGGCGAAGTCGTCACCATCGGTGCCGACGGCAATCCTGAAACGGTCGTCCCCGGCCTGTTCGCGGTGGGTGAAGCGGCCTGCGTTTCGGTCCACGGCGCCAACCGCCTGGGCTCGAACTCGCTGATCGACCTCGTGGTGTTCGGCCGCGCCGCCGGTCACCGCCTCAAGGAACTGATCAAGCCCGGCACTTCGCATGCCGAACTGCCCAAGGATTCGGCCGATCTGGCGCTGACCCGCCTGGATCACTTCCGCAACGCCAAGGGCGGTTCGCCCACGGCGGAAATCCGCACCGAGATGCAGCGCACGATGAGCCTCCACGCCGCCGTGTTCCGCACCGACGAGGTGATGGCCGAAGGCAAGGTCAAGCTGGCCGAGACCTACAAGCGGATGCAGGACGTCCACGTCTCCGACCGCTCGCTGATCTGGAACTCGGACCTGGTCGAGACGATGGAGCTGGACAACCTGATCAGCCAGGCGACCGTAACGCTCCACGGCGCGCACAACCGCAAGGAAAGCCGCGGCGCCCACGCGCACGAGGACTTCCCCGAGCGCGACGACGCCAACTGGATGAAGCACACCGCAGCCTGGTTCAACGGCTGGGGCGGCAAGGGCGGCGAGGTCAAGATCGACTACCGTCCGGTCCACGAATACACGCTGACCGACGACGCCGAGTACATCAAGCCGAAGAAGCGGGTGTACTGAGGCGGGCGACAGCGCGGAAAACGGGAAGGGCCGGGGGGAAACCTCCGGCCCTTTCGCATGGCCGGGAAGACCGGCCAGCGGCGGCCTGTGATCACGCGGCTTGATCGGCACGGCAAACGCGGGTCTGATGTTTCGGGGGCGCGGGTCGAACTGCGCGCAGCAGGTTGGGGCAGACAATGGAACAGGCCGATCAGCCACGCGAAGAGGATCTTGCTGCCAGCTGGGGCGATGCCCTGCGCCGCGCCTTGTCCGATCGGCGAAACACGTTCAGCGATCAGGATGCGTGGGAAGTATGGAGCGGTGCCGTGGATGCCCCTCTTTCGCTTGGGGCGTTGCGCGCACTGGGTCCGGCGGACTTTGCCCGGCTGCGCGATGCCGCGGCCAGCGAACTGGGCTGGAGCGATGCGACCCCGGTACAGATGCAGGAAGCCGTGGAGATCACGCTGTGGATGTGGGATTCGCTCCCTCCGGCGGGCGATCCGGTCAGCCTGAGCTTTCCCTATCGGCCCGGCTGGGGCGTCCAGGCGCTGGGGGCGGTGTTCTTCGCCATCGCCGGCTGGTTCCTGTGGATGAAGTCCGGGGAGCCCAGCGGAGGCCTGATCATCAACCACCTGATCGAGCTGGGACCGCAAGGTGCGCAGCGCTTCTACCTGGCGTTGGCGGGACTTTCGGCCGTGTTCGTGATGCTGGGGCTCTATGGGGTTTATGCGGGGATCACCTCGCGTCATGTCCTCAGCGTCGACGCCACCGGGATCAGCGCGCCGCGCAACGGCTTTGCCCGCGAAACCACCCGACTGGAATTCACGGAGATTGCCGAGGCCGGAATTCAGGAGTTCAAGGGCCAGGTCATGCTGTCGATGATACCCCGGCAGGGCAGGAAGCTGGTGATCATGCAGGGCTGGCTGCCCGACAAGGAGGCTTTTCAGGCCGTCTCCGACGCCGTTTATGCGGGCTTGCGGCGGCTCCATGGGTAATTCGGCGAGCAGATTTTGTCAGTCCGGCGCTTGCTGCTAGCTTGGCCGCAAACCGGGGGACCCATCATGCGCTTTCGTTTCATTGCCTTGGTTGCCGCGCTGGCCATGCCGGCCAGCCTGCCCGCGAAGTCGCCGGCCACGCCGCAGCTCAAGATCACCGCGATCGAGGCGCGGTTGTTCTATGGTTTTTCGGGCAAGCTGTCGGATGACCTCCTGAAGCGCGATCCGCCCTTTTCGGGCTGGAACACGATCATTGGCGAGGGTGCGGCGGGCGAACCGGCGGAAGACATGCTGGTGTCGATCAAGCTGGAGCCGCTGGTCAAGCTGGCCGACAACGAAGGCATCTTTACCGACCAGCCGGTGGTGGTGACCGCGACCGCCAACGGCAAGGTCGTGGCCAAGCGTACCTTCACCGGCACCCTGACCAACGATCAGGGCGTTTCGTGGCGCGGGCTCTACCTGCGCGACATCGGCTGCGCGGGGACGCTGAAGATCGAGGCCGTGGCAGGCAAGCAGCGCAAGGCGGCGACGCTTCAGCTCGACTGCGGCGAGTAGGCGCAAGTCGTTCGTCCGGCCTGCTGGCTCGCCGGTCGATCCTGAAGCGCCATTCATCCACGCTTCATGTTTACATTCGTAGTCGATTACGGACGTAAACAGTGGAGGCGCATGCGATGAGCGCGGAAAGCGACACCGGCGAGCGGATCACCGAAGCCGAACACGCCGTGATGGAAGCCCTCTGGTCGAAGAGCCCCATGACCGCCAACGAGGTGGCCGATGCGGTCGGCCCGGCGCGCGGGTGGAGCCTCGCCACGGTCAAGACCTTGCTGTCGCGCCTCGCTGCCAAGCGCGCGGTCGCGACCGAGCCGCAGGGCAAGCGCTTCCTCTATTCCCCGCAGATCGCGCGCGGCGATTACCTCGGCGGCGAAAGCCGGCGGCTGGTCGAACGGCTGTTCGGCGGCAGCGCAGCCGGGCTGTTCGCTCACCTGGCCGAGGCCGAGGCGCTGAGCGAGGCTGACCTCGCCCAGATCGAGGCCCTGCTCAAGGAGCTGCGCAAATGACCTGGCTGATCGACACGCTGATCGTCACCGGCGCGCTGATCGCGCTTGTGCTGGTCCTGCGCCGCCCTGTGGCGCGGGCCTTTGGCCCGGGCCTCGCCTATGCGCTGTGGCTGCTGCCGTTGCTGCGCCTGGTGCTGCCGCCGCTGGTCCTGCCTGCGCCGGCAGAGGCCCCTGCAGAGGTGGTGACCGTGGTTGCGAGCGCGCCCGCTGCG
>JAYRMP010000071.1:0-15546 GCA_041912655.1 Novosphingobium sp.
CGGCAGCATGGCGATATTGCTGGCCGCGCCGCCGTTGCAGGCATGGCCTTCTGGCAGGACGCCGGCGGCCAGGCTCTTGGTGAAAACGGGCAGCGGCAGCCGCTCGGTGAGGTCGCGCAGCGCCTCAGCCGTGGCGGCATTGGCGGCCTCGTTCCCGGCGATCAGTACCGGGCGCTTGGCGGCAAGCAGCAGGTCGGCCAGCGCGCGCGCCTCGCTTGCTCCCGGCGCAGGATGCGGTCGCACGGCGACACCGGCGGGCGGGGTTGCGCGCTCGGCGGGGACGGACATGTGCAGCACGTCGATCGGCACTTCCAGCAGCACTGGTCCGGGACTGCCGGCGCGGGCTTTGCGGATCGCCATCGCGGCAAGATCGCCGATCCGCTCGGTCGAGGGGATCGAGAATGCCCACTTCACCGCCGGCCGCGCCATGGCGATCTGGTCGATCCCGCCCTGCATCGGGTTGGTCTCCACCTCGCGCAGCGGCGGCGCGCCAACAATGAACAGCACCGGCGAGCCATCGAGCCGGGCATTGGCCATCGCCGAGATCGCGTTGGTGAAGCCCGGCCCGGCGGTGACGATGCACACGCCGAGCTCGCCAGTCACCCGCGCATAAGCATCGGCGGCGTGGCCAGCGGCGCTTTCATGGCGAAAATCGGTCAGCGCGATGCCTTCCTCGACGCAGCCCTTGAGCAGCGCCTCCAGATGCCCGCCATGCAGCGCGAAGGCCTGCCGCACCCCCGCCGCCTTCAGCGCCCGGGCAAGGATCTGCCCGCCGACCAGCCGTTCGCTCTCCACCATCATCCGCTCCCGTGTTGCGACTCGCCTCGGCTTATGATTAGAGTGCGATATAAATACGGGCAAGGAGAGGCTGGCATGACCGGCAGGTTCGAAGGCAAGGTCGCAGTGGTCACCGGCGGCGCATCGGGAATCGGCGCGGCGACCGCGCGGCTGCTAACCCACGAAGGCGCCAGGGTGGTGATCGGCGATCTCGACGTCGGCGGCGGCGAAGCGCTGGTTGCCGAGCTGGGTGACAGAGCCCTCTTCCTGTCCACCGACGTCTCCGATTTTGCCCAAGTCGAGGCGCTCGTCAGTCGCGCGGTGACCGACTTCGGTCGCCTTGATGTGCTGTTCAACAATGCCGGGATCGGCAGCTTTTCGGCCATTCCCGACCTTGCGGTGGAAGACTGGCGGCGCGTCATCGCCATCGATCTCGACGCGGTGTTCTTCGGAATGAAAGCGGCGATCCCGGCAATGAAAGCCAATGGCGGCGGGGCGATCGTCTCCACCGCATCGGCCTCGGGCATGGCCGGGGACTTCGGCTTTGCTGCCTACAACGCCGCCAAGGCCGGGGTCATCAACCTCACCCGCACCGCCGCGATCGACCATGCCCGCGACGGCATCCGCGTCAACGCGGTCTGCCCGGGACCGGTCGACACCCCGATCCTGGGCGTAGTCGATGCCGTGCCGGGGCTGCGCGCGACCTGGGAAGATTGTGTGCCGATGGGGCGCTTCGCCCGCCCGGAGGAAGTGGCTGAAGTTGTTGCCTTTCTGGCCAGTGACGCCGCCTCGTTCGTCACCGGGGTATCGATGGCGGTCGACGGCGGATTGACCGCGCACACCGGCCAGCCCAACCTGTTCAAGGTGATGGGAGCAGCGCAATGAAGGCGATCGTCAGGCGAGGTACGCAGCTGATCGAGGATGACCTGGCCGACCCGGTCCCGGGCGAAGGCCAGGCGCTGGTCTCCACGCTGGTCTGCGGCATCTGCGGGTCCGATCTTCATGCGCTCCACCATCTCGACCACATGATTGCGCTGACCCGGCGCGCGGGCGGGATGGAGAACCTCGATCCCGCGCAAGACATTGTCTTTGGACATGAATTCTGCGCCGAAGTGCTGGACTATGGCCCGGGCTGCACCGGCGCACTGAAGCCCGGCACCCGCGTCGTCTCGGTCCCCGCCGCCTTTGGCCCGGCGGGCAGCGAACTGGTAGGCTATTCCAACCGCTTCCCGGGCGGCTTTGCCGAACGCATGGTGCTGCAGGAAGCGCTGCTGCTGCCGGTCCCCAACGGACTTGACGCAGAGCGCGCCGCGCTGACCGAGCCGATGGCGGTGGGCGAGCATGCCGTCGCTCAGGCGCCGCTGACGCCGCAGAGCGTCGCACTGGTGATCGGCTGCGGACCGGTCGGCCTGTCGGTGATCGCGGCGCTGAAAGCGCGCGGCGTCGGCCCGGTGATCGCTACCGATTTCTCCCCACACCGACGCGCCGCCGCCGAGGCGCTGGGGGCCGACGTGGTGCTCGATCCGGCGCTCCATTCGCCGCACGACCGCTGGGAAGCGCTCGACGTGCCGGCCACGATGGCCAGCTTTTCCACCGCGCAGCTGATGGGCCGCTCGATCCGCGATGCCGTGGTGTTCGAATGCGTCGGCGTGCCGGGGATGATCCAGCAGCTGATCGAGAAGTGCCCGCCCACCTCGGCGATCCAGATCGTCGGCGTGTGCATGGAAAGCGACACGATCGAGCCGTCGCTGGCGATCAACAAGCAGCTGCGGCTGAACTTCGTATTCGGCTATAGCCCGGAAGAGTTCGCCGCCACCCTGCATGACATTGCCGAGGGCAAGCGCAACGTCACCCCGCTGCTGTCCGGCACGGTCGGACGTAGCGGCGTGGCAGATGCCTTTACAGCGCTGTCCGGCGCGGGCGGGCAGATCAAGGTGCTGGTCGATCCTGCGCGGGCCTAGGCCCGAAAATCGCCGGGGGGCCTGTAAGCCGGGTTCTGTAGCGCGGACGGTATCTCACAAGAGACCGTATCCGCACTGGCAGCCATTCCTCTAGGCCAGGCATTGCTGCCTGGCTCAAGCAACCAACCCGGGCGGTCGGGTCCGAAACAGACCTGTCCCGAAGGACGCGCCGCCCCTATTCGGTCTTGCTCCGGGTGGGGTTTGCCGTGCGGTGCCTGTTACCAGCCACCCGGTGCGCTCTTGCCGCACCCTTTCACCCTTACCCCGCAAGCGGGGCGGTCTGCTCTCTGTGGCACTTTCCCTGGACTTCGCAGCAAGCCACTCGTCCGGCGGGCGTTACCCGCCACCCTTGTTTCGTGGAGCCCGGACTTTCCTCGGCATAGCAAGCTATGACGCGGCTGCCCGGCCCCCCGGCGAGGTGCCTATCTAGTCTTTCCCGTGTCGCGATCCAACAGCAAAGCGAACAGGATCGCGGAACATTCGCCATCGACCTTTCCGTCGATGATGTGGGGACGCCAGCGCCGCTGGAACGCGCGCATCGCCGCTGCCGTATCGGAGATGTCATACCCGAACCGCTCAAGCGCCAGGAAGAACGCCCCGTCGTTCTCGTAAGGACTGGGTACCCGGACCCTGGGCGTGCGCAGCGCCAGACGGTGCGCGGCGAGCAGTTCCCAGTCGAACAGCTCGCCCGGGTCCTCCTTGCGCGCCGGGGCGACATCGGAATGGCCGACCACGTTGGCGCGCGGCACGTCATAGCGCTGGACGATGTCCGCCAGCAGCGGCAGCAGCGCCGCCATCTGCGCGTCCGGGAACGGGCGATAGCCGAACTCGTGCCCCGGATTGACCAATTCGATGCCCACCGATGCCGAATTGACGTCGGTGATCCCGCGCCACGATGACTTGCCCGCGTGCCAGGCGCGACGATCGTCGCGGACCAGGCGGTGGACCTTGCCGTCCTCCTCGATCAGGTAGTGGGCGGAAACTTCGGCGGCAGGATCGCACAGTCTCTCCAACGCGGCCTCGGCGTTTTCCATGCCGGTGTAGTGGAGCACCACCATCGAGACCGGCAGGCGCCGTTCGTTCCAGTTGGGAGACGGGGTCTCGAAGTGGATCAGTTCGTCCATCAGCCCTCCGGCAGCACCGCGCCCATCACCAGCGCGTCCTGGGTCAGCGCGAATTGCAGCCCGCCGCCCTGGCGCTGCGCCAGCTGGTGCAGCATCCACGCAGGCGCGGTGCGGCTGGACAGTTCCGCCGGGGGCAGCGATCCGTCGAGCGCCTTGCCGATGCTGGCGTCGAAGGCGATCTTCGGGCCTGCGGCGCGAACCACGATCTCGCTTGCGCCTTCGCGGCTTTCCGCGCCGATATCCAGCGTGCCGCCGCGCACCAGCGCGTCGAGCCCGATGTGCGAGAGGTTGAGCAGCACCTTGATCGCGCCCTTGGGCAGCATGGTGACGCCCAGCGACCAGTTGACCTCGACCCGGCCATTGTTGCCCGCTAGCGCATCGATCAGTGCGCGCGCCTCTTCCACCGCCACGTTCTCGCCAAAGCCGCCCGCCGCGCCGAATGCGAGGCGGAAGAACTTGAGCTTGTCGGCGCTGATCCGGGCGCTCTGCTCCAGCAACTCCATGCAGCGCTTGCGCATTTCCGGGTCCTTCTCCTCTGCGAGGAGTTCAAGCCCGTTCGACAGCGCCCCGACCGGGCTGAGCATGTCATGGCACAGCCGCGAACAGAGCAGGCTGGCAAGGTCGATCGCGGTATCGGTCATTGAATTCCCTGAGTGAGGCCCCCTGCCCCGTCTTCGTTCCCTTACCCTGCCGCGAGTCGCAGGGGAAGCGCTTCGAAGCCGCCGGGCAAATCGCGCCACAGCGCAATGGTTCCAGCCGCCACGATTGCCCAGATCCGTCCGTCGCCGCTGGCCTGCGCCCGGTCGGTTTCCGATGGCTGGGCGCGGCCAGTCGGGTGCGAGTGGTAATAGCCCAGCACTTGCGGCCCGCCGCTGCGCGCGGCGCGGTGCGCGGCGATCAGCGCAGCAGGATCGATCTCGAAGTGCCGTTCCGGATCGGGGTGGACATTGGCGCAGGGCAGCGCGGTTTCGATCAGGGATCCGTGGCCCAGCAGCAGCCCGCAGCACTCGCGCGGCAGGGCGCGCGTCGCTTCTTCAAGAAGTGTGGCTTTTGCGCCACTTGTCAGCACGGGTTCCATCGCCATCTGCCTAGCAATGAACGGGGGAGATTCCATCATTTCCGGCGTCGTCGCCGAAGCAGGCCAGCGGCTCGACAAGGCGCTGGCCGAGGCGAGCGGCCTCTCGCGTGAGCGGATCAAGGCGCTGATGGGCGAAGGCCGGGTCATGCTGGGCGGCAAGACCGTGTCGCAAGCCAGCCACAAGCCCACCGCCGGAACTGCCTTTGAAATCCACGTTCCCGAGACCGCTCCCGCCGAAGCCCAGGCCCAGGACATTCCCCTGACCATCGTCTACGAGGACGGCGACCTGATCGTGGTCGACAAGCCGGCGGGGCTGGTGGTCCATCCGGCGGCCGGCAATCTTGATGGGACGCTGGTCAATGCCCTGCTGCATCACTGTGCCGGGCAGCTTTCCGGGATCGGCGGTGTAGCCCGGCCCGGCATCGTCCACCGGATCGACAAGGACACCTCGGGCCTGCTGGTCGTCGCCAAGACCGACGCCGCGCACGAAGGGCTGGCCCGCCAGTTCGCCGACCATTCGATCGAGCGCGCCTATCTGGCGATTGTCGCCGGGCTGCCCATGCCGCCCGCCGGGACGGTGCAGGGCTGGATCGGACGCAGTGACCACGACCGCAAGAAGATGGCGGTGCTGCACGAACTCAACAAGCGCGGCAAGCACGCCGTCACGCATTTCAGGACGCTGGAAACGTTCACGGGCGCCGCGCTCGTCGAATGCCGGCTGGAAACCGGGCGCACCCACCAGGTTCGCGTTCACATGGCGTCAATCGGCCATCCGCTATTGGGCGACCCTGTCTATGGACGCGCGACCCCCAGGCTCAGGCCGATTCTCACCCAGCTTCACTTCGCCCGACAGGCGCTGCATGCCGCAGTGCTGGGGTTCATCCACCCGGTTACGGGGGCAAATCTGCGCTTCGAGAGCAAGTTGCCCGCCGACATGACCGGGCTGTTGGTCGAATTGAGGAGCAATAGCTGACCTATTGCGGTATTACACTTCCCTATGTGGCCACCGCCTGGGGATGCCTCTAAAGGGTCCTTTAAGGGTGAGCCGACGATGAAAGGACGAGTGAAGACAATGTCCGACGCCAAGCGCAACCTTCCCGCCAGCAGCGGCACGACCATGCCCACCCTTGGCGGTGAGCAGGGGCTGAACCGCTACCTGACCGAGATCAAGAAGTTCCCGGTGCTGACGGCCGAGCAGGAATACATGCTCGCCAAGCGCTATGCCGAACACCAGGATCCCGAAGCCGCCAAGCAGCTGGTCACCAGCCACCTGCGGCTCGTCGCCAAGATCGCGATGGGCTACCGCGGCTATGGCCTGCCGGTGTCCGAACTGATTTCGGAAGGCAACATCGGCCTGATGCAGGGCGTCAAGAAATTCGAACCCGATCGCGGCTTCCGCCTTGCGACCTACGCGATGTGGTGGATCAAGGCCTCGATGCAGGAATTCATCCTCCGCAGCTGGAGCCTCGTCAAGATGGGCACCACGGCGGCGCAGAAGAAGCTGTTCTTCAACCTGCGGCGGATGAAGAAGAACCTCGACGCCTACGAGGATACCGACCTTCACCCCGACGACGTGAAGAAGATCGCCACCGACCTTGGCGTGTCCGAGGCGGAAGTGGTCAACATGAACCGCCGGATGATGATGGGCGGCGATGCCAGCCTCAACGTCAGCCTCAACGAGGAAGGCGAAGGCCAGTGGCAGGACATCCTCTCGGACGAAGGCCCGCTGCAGGACCAAATCGTGGAAGACGCGCAGGAAGCGGGCAATCGCCACGCGCTGCTGCTCGAAGCGATGGCCAGCCTCAACGAGCGTGAGCGCCACATCCTCACCCAGCGCCGCCTGACCGACGACCCGCAGACGCTGGAAGAGCTCAGCCAGGAATACCAGGTGAGCCGCGAGCGCGTCCGCCAGATCGAGGTGCGCGCCTTCGAAAAGCTGCAGAAGGCCATGCTCCGGATCGCTACCGACCGGCGCCTGCTGCCGGCGGCGTAACTAACGACACGGCAACACTTTCCTGCCATCGTTCCCCTGAAGCCAACCGGCCCGGGGGAACGATGAGCAGTGACGGTAAACAGCGCGGACTGTGGGGCCGCGCCAGCGCCATGGCCGGGCAGACCCCGCCCGAACGCAATCGCTACGTCGATTTCCTGCGCGCGCTGTCGATCGTGGCGGTGGTCGTGGGCCACTGGCTGGTCGCCGCACCCTACATGAAGGACGGTGCAGTGGTCGGTGGGCACCTGCTGGGCCTGCTGCCGTGGACCCAGTGGCTGACTTGGGGGTTCCAGGTGATGCCGCTGTTCTTCCTGGTCGGCGGCTATTCGAACGGCGTTTCCTGGGCCGTGACGCGGCGCAAGGACGGGACCTTCTCGGGCTGGTACACCGGACGCCTGCAACGGCTGATCTACCCGGTCCTGCCGCTGTTCGCGATCTGGACCGGCTTCGCGCTCACCGGAACCGCGCTGGGCGTCCCGCGCGAGGTGGTGGCGATGGCCGCGCAGCTGGCGCTGGTGCCGGTGTGGTTCCTGTCGGTCTACCTGATGGTTTCGGCCGCCGTCCCGGTCAGCCATGCGGCCTGGCGGCGCTTCGGTTGGGGATCGGTCGCGGCGCTGGTGCTGGGCGCGGTGCTGGTCGACTGGCTGAGCATCGCGCGCGGCGTGCCGCACATCAATTTCGCCAACTTCGGCTTCGTCTGGCTGGCCGTCCACCAGCTGGGCTATGCGTGGGAGGAAGGCCGCTTCGAGGCCCGCATCCGCCCCGCCCTGCTCGGCGTTGCGGGGCTGGCCGCGCTGCTCGCGCTGGTCAGGTACGGCCCCTACCCCGTGGCGATGATCGGCGTGCCAGGCAGCGAGCTGTCCAATTCGATGCCGCCGACTATCGCCCTACTCGCGCTCGGCTGCGCGCAGGCGGGCCTTGCCCTGCTGCTCGAGCCGCTGGGCCGCCGGATGCTGGCCAGCCTGAAGGTCTGGACCGCCGTAGTGCTGGTCAACGGCATGATCATGACGCTTTACCTGTGGCACCTCACCGCCTTCGTCGCGGTGATGGTGGCGGCCTGGCTGCTGGGCGGGATCGGCCTGCACCTGACCCCCGGCAGCGGCGCATGGTGGGCCGCGCGCCCGGTGTGGTTCGCGCTGTACATCACGGTAACGCTGCCGCTGGTGCTGCTGTTTGCCCGCTACGAGAACATGGGGCGCGGCGCGGACCAGGCAGAACTGCCGCTGTGGCGCCTCGCCACCGGCCTGCTGCTGATCTGCGCCGGGCTGGGCTTCACCGCCGCGATCTCCATCGCCAGCCCGCTCGGCGTCACCGGCGTGCGGCTGTGGCTGGTCGCCCTGCCTTTCCTGGGCGCAGCGCTGGTCGGCTTCGGCCCGGTCCACCGGGTGGCGAAGCGGCTGGCCTAGCGCTACTTCAGCTTGAAGATGATCGGCCGGGGCAGCGGCTTGCCGGGCGGGGTCGGCGGGATGATCCGCTTGACGCCGCCATCGGCAGGGGGCGTTCCAGACTTCTGCCCCGCTCCTGCCGGCTTGGGCGGAACCGGATTGTCATCGTAGAAGACCTGCGTCTTGCTGAACCCGGCCATGGCCGTGCCCATGACCATTGCCGTGTAGTAGATCCGGCCGTTGCCCTGCGTGATCATCGGTCTCGGCCTCCGCGGGTCCCATTCGGCCTCGCCCGGGAAGCTCTCGCGCGCGCTGGTGACGCGGGGATTGCGGGTCACGAAGGTTGCGGCGCCGTTCTTGCGGGTCCAGACGAGATCGTTGCCCTCCCAATGGAACACGCCCTTCTTGTAGTCCGGGCCAGGATTCCGATTCCCCGGTCTGAAGAAATCATTGCCGACGCCCATGCCCGCGCCGCCGCCGCTGCTGCCGCCACCGCCGCTGCTTCCTCCACCGGAAACCGAGCCGCCGCCGCCGCTGCCACCGCCGCCGCCGCCGCCGCCGCCGCCGCCTTTGCTGAGCTTGGTCACGGAAAGCATGCCATATTTGAAAGAAGAACGGACGTCCGTCCTGCTGGGACGCTCAGGCCCAAGGTGGACCGCACAGCCTTCCTTCATGAACGGCTTCAATTCCCAGGACCACTCGTCGTCCCAGTGATACTGGTCGTCCCAGTAATACTCGCGCGTGGTCCTGATGCGGACGTCGGCGTCCCAGTTCTTGTTGATCGCCCAGATTTCCCAGCTGGCCCAGGCACCCAGGCGCGTCTCTATCCAGACGCCGTCCATGACCTTGATAAGGTGCAACTGCTTCACGCGCCAATCCCCCCGCTTGGAAGCCGAATGTCAATCGCGCGCGGAGCGGTGTCAACCCACCGGGCAATTGCGCCGCGCCCCGTCCTTGTCCATAAAGCGCGGCGATGCTGCGCTTCCTTCGGCCCTCGCGGCCATCCGCAAACCAGGGTCTTGCCTATCGCCTCGGCTGGTGGATCGGCCGCGCAATCGTCTGGTTCGTGGCGATCTCGGTCGGGATGACGGTGGTCTACCGCTTCGTGCCGGTGCCGGTCACCCTGACCATGATCATGGACCCCAACGGGTTCGAGAAGGACTGGGAGCCCCTTTCGCGGATCGACCGTAACATGGTGGCCGCCGTGATCGCGGGTGAGGACGCCAAGTTCTGCAGCCACAACGGCTTCGACCAGGAAGCGATCGAAAAGGCGATCGAGAAGAACGCCAAGGGCAAGCGCCTGCGCGGCGGCTCCACGATCAGCCAGCAGACCGCCAAGAACGTGTTCCTGTGGCAGGGCACCGGCTGGACGCGCTACGCCCGCAAGGGGCTGGAAGTGTGGTTCACCTTCCTGATCGAGACGATCTGGGACAAGCGCCGCATCATGGAGGTCTACCTCAACGTCGCGGAAACCGGGATCGGCACCTACGGCGTGGAGGCCGGGGCACAGCGCTATTACAAGCATTCCGCCGCCCGCCTGACCCGTGTGGAGGCCGCGCGGATCGCCGCTGCCCTCCCCGCGCCCAAGCGCCGCGCGGTAACCGGCGCCAGCGGCTTCACCCGCCGCCACGGGAATGCCATCGCCGCGCGCAGCGGCGTGGTCAGGAACGAAGCGCTGGACGCCTGCGTCTACGAATAGGTGCTGGCGGTATCCGTTGGCTGGGTGCTCTGCCGCTCCTGGATTGCTTCGGCCTGATGGCCTCGCATTGACGAGCTTGAGCATGCCTGCGTCTGCGCAGCCAATTGACCAGCTCTCACCCCACCCCTTCGTCATTGCGAGGAGGCGAAGCCGACGCGGCAATCCAGGGGCGCCCTGACATTGCCGCTGCCGGACGGCTGCGCCGGGCCTGCAATTCCGACCCGCAGGAGCAGGGGCCGCAAAAAGCAAAAGGGAGGAGCGCCGTGGCGCCCCTCCCCCGCTTGTCTGCACTTCCCTTGCGGGATTTATCAGAACTGGAACACCAGCGTCCCGCTAACCGTGCGCGGAGCGCCGATCTGGACGTTGGGGGTGTTGCCATAGACCGACAGGCCCGCACCGACGCCATTGCAGGTGCCGCTGGTGGTGGTTGCCGGGCAGAAGGTGTTGTTCTGGAACGCGTTGCCGCCGAACCCGCCTACGTAGAACTGGTTGAACAGGTTGTAGACGTTGAGCTGGAGGTAGGACTTGCCCAGACCCAGCTGTTCCAGCTTCACGCGGGCGTCGAGGTTGACCAGCCAGTAGGCCGGAGCCGTCGCGCCATAGACCTGGGTGCGCGAGGCAACCGCGGTCGGCGTGGTGCCAGCCGAGGTCAGCGCGCCCGGCGCCAGGTAGGTACCGGTGAAGATCGCTTCGTTGTTGTCGTAGATGAAGCGTTCGCCGGTGCGCTTGGCAGTGACGCCCAGCTCGACCGGACCGAGCGAACCGCGCGCGGTAAAGCCGAAGGTGTACTTCGGCGCGCCCGCTTCACGCTTGCCGGCGGTCAGCGCCAGGATCTGGGTGCCGTTGGCGTTCTCGCCAACCACCAGGTTGTCCTTGATCTCGGACTTCATCACGCTGCCGAACACGTAGAGCGAGAAGTTCTCGACCGGGGACACCGCGATCGAGCCGTCGATCCCGTACTTCTTCACGTCGCCGAGGTTACGATAGACGGTCTGGTTGATTTCCGGATCGTAGGCCGAGGCCAGGCGGTTGTGGAACTGGTTGTAGAAGCCCGAAACCTGCGCCTGGATCATGCCCGAACGGAAACGGAAGCCCAGGTCGAAGTTGTCGGTGGTTTCCGGAGCCGGCTTGGCGCGCGAAGTGCCAACCGGGAAGAAAAACGCCTGGTACAGGTTGTCGGTGCCGGGGACCGAGAGGCCCTGGCTGAAGTTGCCGAACACGCTGGCGTTTTCGGTCACGTCATAGACGAAGCCGATGTTGGGCAGCAGCTTGCTGTAGTTGTAGATGCGCTGCTGCGGCGGCGCCCAGCCGCTGACCGTGATCGCGCCGGTGGTGGCGTTGGTGGTGGCGGAATAGGGGTTCAGCGTCTGCGCCAGGGTATTGCCCGCAGCATTGCTGCCGAAGCATTCGACGTTGCCGCTGGCCGAGCTGGTGAAGCAGTAGTTGGTCAGGTTGCGCTTGAAGAACGGCGCGCGCAGACCAGCGGTGACCACCAGCTTGTCGTCCATGAACTCGCCGCGGTATTCGGCCGAGATCTGGTGCAGGATCGCGTAGGACAGGCGGTCGCGCTTCTGCAGGATCGAACCGTTGACGTCCTTCTGGGCGGCATCGGTAGCGAACACGTTCACCGGCTCGCCATCGTAGTTCAGCAGGGCGACTTCGCCGGTCTGGCGGTGACGCGCGCGGTCATACGTATAGGCGACGCGGAAGGTGTTGTTGTCGTCCATTTCCCAGCGCAGGCCGGCGATCACGCCGATGCGGTGGGTCTGGGTCTGGCTGGGAGCCAGCACGGCAACAGTATCGAGGATGTCGCCATCGCCGTTGATGTCACGGCCAAAGCGCGGCGCACCGCCGAGATAACCGGCGACGTTGGCGACGCCGCTGGTCGGGTCGATGTCGCGCAGGCCTTCGTTGGCGTTGACCGTGCCGCCGCCATTGGCCTTGACGTACTGGTAGCTGGGATCAACCGTCAGGACGAGGCTGTCGGCGAGGGTGAAGCGCGAGCTGATGCGCAGGTTGCCCGTGTCCGAGGGATTGTAGCGGCGGTCGAATTCCGTGCCGCACGAGCTGGCGGGATCGGCGATACCGAAGTTGGCCGCGACCGTGCCGTTGGTCGGAGTGGTGCTGCACGGGAAGTTGATGTTGTACTTGCGCTCGTCGGCATTGGCCGGGAAGCGGTTCGACGAGGCCGAGCCGACCACGCGGCCGGCATCGAGGCGCAGCGGCAGCGAACCGAAGAAGTTGTTGCGGTTCTGGTTCCAATGACCGGCCAGCGAGATGAAATCGTCACCCGCCAGCGGCTGGTAGATGCGGAAGTTGTACTGCTGTTTGTTGACGCGGCCATAGTTGTTGAACGGGTTGTCGTTTACCGCCTTGCTGGCCGAGAACCAGGCGCGCAGGCCGCCCTGGGTCAGGTCGCCGGTCTCGATCTTGGCGAACAGGCGCAGGAAGTCATATTCGCCGGCCGAGAAGCTGAACATCGCGCCCAGATCGTGGTCGGGCTTCTTGGTGCGCAGGTTGACGGTGCCGCCAGCGGCCGAAGCGGTCGGGCTGTCGACGTCGGTGGTGCCGAGGTTGACGTTGACCTGTTCGATCAGTTCGGGATCGATCTGCTGGTTCGAATAGACCGCATAGTTGCCCGAATCGTTCAGCGGAACGCCGTCGAAGGTCAGGCTGACGCGGTCGGACGAGAAGCCGCGGACGTTGAGCGTACCGCCCGATGAACCGTAGGCGTCGTTGTTCTGGAAGCTGACGCCCGGGATCTGGTTGATCGTGTCGAGGATCGTCTGGCCGGGGTTCTGACGCTCGATGTTCTCGCTGGTCAGGACCGCCTTGGCCTTGGCGGTGTCAGGGGCGGAAATGCCCGCGACGGCCTGGGTGCCGCCACGCGCGCCGGTGACGACGATTTCCTTGTCGAAGTCGATCGAGCCGGTCGACTGGGCGAAGGCGGGGGTCGAGAGCACGGCGACGCCGATGGCGAAGGTGCTCGCGGCGGCGGTCAGAGCGGTGTTGAGGCGCATGGCGGAGAGGATCCCTGTTGCTTGGAACTGCCGGATTTCTGCACATCGCGAGCGCCGAATCACGCCGCCCGCACGATGGCCCCGCTCATACAGACGAGGCCCGTCCCGCTAAACAGGGCCGCGTTACAGACTTGTGACCAAATCAGCCCGCTCCAATGGAACAAATGCGACATTTGGAATTTAATTATCCGAGGACGGCCACCCAGAGAATTTGGTTACAAGATCCACGCTTCAGGCTTTGCAAAGCAGTTTTACCCCCAGAAGACCCGGCGACGATTCTTGCTGCACTGCGGCATTTGTGCAACGCTCTGGCAGGAAAGGGCCAAATGAGCGGCAACGGGCATCATCACGGGCACCCTCATGGCCATGCACACGCGCATGATCATGGCCACGGCCATCACGCTCATCAGGGCAGCCACGGGACCGCCTTTGCCATCGCGGTTCTGCTCAATGCCGGTTTCGTCGTGGCGGAAGTCGCAGCCAGCTTTCTCAGCGGGTCGGCGGCGCTGCTGGCCGATGCCGGGCACAACCTGGGCGACGTGCTGTCGCTGCTGCTGGCCTGGGGCGCTTCGGTGCTGGCGGCGCGTCCGGCCGGACCGGGCTTCACCTATGGCCTGAAAAGCTCCTCGATCCTTGCCGCGATCACCAACGTCGCGCTGCTGTGGGTGGCGCTCGGCGCCGTGCTGATCGAGACGGTGCGGCGCTTCTGGCAGCCCGAACCGGTCGATGGCGGGCAGATGATGGTGGTGGCCGCGATCGGCATCGCGATCAACCTCGGCTCGGCGCTGCTGTTTGCCGGGGGCCGCAAGTCGGACCTCAACCTGCGCGCCGCGTTCCAGCACCTGCTTGCGGATGCGGTGGTTTCGGCCAGCGTGGTCTTTGCCGGGCTGGTGATCATGCTGACCGGGCAGAACTGGATCGATCCGGTCGCCAGCCTGATCATCACCCTGGGCCTGGCCTGGGGCAGCTGGGACCTGCTGCGCGAAGCGGTGAAGATGGGCTTGCTGGCGGTCCCGGCTCACATCGACGAGGCTGCGGTGCGGGGATACCTCGACGACCTGCCGGGGGTGGCGCGGGTCCATGACCTGCACATCTGGCCGATGAGCACCACCGAAGTTGCCTTTACCGCGCATTTCATCATGCCCCGCGGTCATCCCGGGGACGAATTCCTGCAACAGGTGGCGCACGAACTGGACCACCGGTTCGGTATCCACCACGCGACGATCCAGGTCGAGAAGAGCGAAGCGGGCTGCACCGTCGACCACGCGCACTGACCCGGCGGCAATCCACCTGCCGTTCATCGAACAACCCTTACCTCCGCGCCCGCGCCGTGCTCTAGCAGCGGCGAAGGAGAACCCCATGTCCCGTCTGCCGATGCTGTCCCTGTTGCTGCCTGCCGCCTTCGCGATCGCCGCCCCAGCCGCCGCGCAGGAAGATCCCGCCGCGCTGTTCCAGGCCCGCTACGCCGACCTGCGCAGCGCGATGCAGGCCAAGGACCCCGTCCAGATCGCCGGAGTGATCGCCCCCGAATACACCATGACCGACATCCAGGGCGAAGAGCACGATGCAGCCGCCATGACCGAACGGATGGGCCGGATGCCGCAGGGCGCGGGCCGCTCGGTCGAAACGAAGGTGCTGTCCGCCACCATCACCGGTGAGAGCGCGGCAGTGGAGCAGGAACTCTCCGGCGGAGCGACCCGTGCAGGGCCGGACGGCGCCGAACACAAGATGGAGCTCCAGCTGCGCTCCGCCGACACCTGGGCGCTGCGCGGCGGCAAGTGGCTGCTGGTAAAAAGCGTGCAGAAGGAACTGACCGTCAAGCGCGACGGCGAAGTGTTCATGCACCAGCAGAACTGATGCGCGGGGCTTTCCTGGCTGCGGCAGCGCTGCTTCCCGCAGCCGCGCAGGCCGTGCCGGTGCAGTACCACTGCACCGGGTCCGCGCAGGGCGAGGCGGGCGAGCAGGTCACCGTGACGCGGTATTACGATGCCGGCGGTCGGAACGAAGGCCAGTCGGCGGCATGGGATCCGCCCGCCCGGATCGAACCATCCGGCTCAGCGAACTCCGCCGATCTGGATTTCACGCTGATCTATGTGCGGCCGGACGCTGATGGCCCGGGGTCCAGCAGCGGGGCAACCGTGATCGCCACGGCATTTGCGCCCCCGGGGACGCGCGGCGCGGCGAAGGTCCTCGCGGCGATTGATGGCAGCAAGGCCGAGATCAGCGCCAACGGCGCCTCCCCTGCACTGCTGCCGCTGGAGCGTGACGCGCGGATAGCCGAACTGCCGATGACCGCGATGCGCTTCGCCGCGCTCGATCCCTTGCCAGAGATGACGCGCGAACTGGCGGTGCGGCTGCTCGATCGGCGCGGCAAAGCGCTGGCTGCGGTGCAGTTCGACCTCTCAGAGCCTGATCCGAAATTAAGTTGAGTGGTGCCAGCGGGTTAGCTTGACGCGAGCCCAAGTCGCTGATTCACGGGGTTTTGCAACAAACTTCGGGAGTTCAACGA
>JAYRMP010000072.1:0-15056 GCA_041912655.1 Novosphingobium sp.
GGGCCGCTCGGTTTTCAGGTGGTCGATGTCGCGGTGACGCTGGTCGACGGATCGTTCCACGCGGTCGACAGTTCGGAACTCGCCTTCCGGATCGCCGGACGCATGGCGATGGCCGATGCGCTGGCCCAGGCGGCACCTTACCTGTTGGAACCGGTGGTGCGGGTCGCGGTGGATACGCCGGGCGGCACCGGATCGAAGGCCGGCTCGGTGCTGTCGGCGCGGCGCGGGCAGATCCTGGGGCTTTCGCCGCACCCCGAATGGGAGCGGTGGGAACGGGTCGAGGCGCAGTTGCCGGAAAGCGCGCTGCACGGGCTCGATGCAGAACTGCGCTCGCTCAGCCAGGGCCTCGCCGCCTTTACCGCCGGCTTTGATCACCTCGCCGAGCTGGCCGGCAAGCACGCGGACGAGGTGGTAAAGGCGCGCGCTGCGGAAGCGCACTGAAGCGCAGCGCGGGCGGGTGTCAGGCCCGCCCGCGCTGCTTCAACGACCAGCACTTACTGTGCAGCGGGTGACGGCTGCGGAGCCGGGGCCGCTTCAGTTCCAGCGGCTGCGGGCTCAGCGGCCGGGGCCTTCCCTGTATCCGACACGAGGTCTGCACCGAGTGTCTTGAGCAGGTCCTTGCGCACCTTGTCGTTGTGCGCCTGAAGCGTCGATACGACCTTGCCCTTCTTGTCGAGCAGCATGGTCTCCTCGCTGGAACCCAGCGGCGCGAGCTTCAGCGAAAGCGGGGCTGGCGCAAGGTGATTGGTCGAACCGTTCGCGCTGTCGACCACACCGCCCACGATCCCGCCAAGGATCACGTTGCCGACGACCGCGCCGCCGAACTGGCTCTGGATCAGGACATAGGCGGGCTTGTAGCCATCCTTCACGACATCGGCGCGGAAGTCCTTGCGGCGCTTGAGTTCGAGCTTGCAGGGAGATTCGCAGGACAGCCCGTTGTTGAAAGTGACCTTGGCACCTGCCGGGTCGGTCTTGATCTTGTAGTCCTGGTTGTTGCCGTTGATCACCGTGGCGCAGCCCGAGAGCGCAAAGGCGGACATCGCGGCGAGCGCGGCGAACTTGAACTTGTGCATTGAACCCCTCCTGTACAGCCGGACCTTGGTAAGCCGGCGGTGGCAGGGGTCAAGCCGGAAAGGGCGATTTCGGACGTGGTTTCCGGCACTTGGATTCCGGCACTTGCCAAACGGAAACCGGCGCGGCCCCGATCTGGGTGCCGCGCCGGTCCGGTTTCGTGGAGGACGCCCCCGGGTTTGGGGGACGAGAGGCGCCCTCCCCTGGGGATCAGATATCGTCGTCCGCGTCCGGACCCGTCATCATCTCCCCGGAAAGACCTTCGGTCTGGCCGCGGATCGCAGCCTCCAGCCGGTCGCACATCTCGGGATGTTCGCGCAGGAACTGCTTGGCGTTTTCGCGCCCCTGGCCGATCCGCACGCTGTCATAGGAGAACCAGGCACCCGACTTCTCGACGATCCCGGCCTTGACGCCGAGGTCGAGAATTTCGCCGATCTTGGAGATCCCTTCGCCATACATGATGTCGAATTCGACCTGCTTGAACGGCGGGGCGACCTTGTTCTTGACCACCTTCACGCGGGTGGCGTTGCCGACGATATCGTCACGATCCTTGATCTGCCCGGTGCGGCGGATGTCGAGCCGGACCGAGGCGTAGAACTTGAGCGCGTTGCCGCCGGTGGTGGTTTCCGGATTACCGTACATCACGCCGATCTTCATCCGCAGCTGGTTGATGAAGATCACCATGCAGCGCGAGCGGCTGATCGAGCCGGTTAGCTTGCGCAGCGACTGCGACATCAGGCGGGCCTGGAGGCCGACGTGGCTGTCGCCCATCTCGCCCTCAATCTCGGCGCGGGGCACCAGCGCGGCGACCGAATCGACCACCAGCACGTCGATCGCGTTGGAGCGCACCAGCGTATCGGTGATTTCCAGCGCCTGTTCGCCGGTATCGGGCTGCGAGACGATCAATTCGTCGATGTTGACGCCCAGCTTCTTGGCATAGACCGGATCGAGCGCGTGTTCGGCATCGATGAAGGCGGCGGTCCCGCCGGTCTTCTGCGCTTCGGCGATCACATGCAGCGCGAGCGTGGTCTTGCCCGAGCTTTCCGGCCCGTAGACCTCGATCACGCGCCCACGCGGCAGGCCGCCAACGCCGAGCGCGATGTCGAGCCCGAGGCTGCCAGTGGAAATCGCTTCCACCTGCATCGCCTCCTTCGAGCCGAGCTTCATCGCGCTGCCCTTGCCAAACGCGCGGTCGATCTGCGCCAGCGCCGCTTCCAGCGCCTTCTGACGGTCCATGTTGTCCTTGCCTTCCTGAATCAGCTTGAGCTGTGCAGCCATCGTTCGTCCCCTTGCCTAACCCGCCGACCCGGAAGGTCAACTTGCGACTCGATGTATCGCGTTTGTTCTACTAGAACAAGGGGGAAACGTTCTTATTTTGTTTCGTTCAGAAAAAGGCGGGAACAACTTAACCGGTGGACACACTGGACAATGTCCTGACCTGACACATGCTCCCCACCGCAGCCCCGGAAACAACGCGTTTCAGGACTGATCGCCGGGTCATCCATGGAACCCATGGTCGGTCATCCATGGCGAGTAGGAAAGCCTCAACTGAATGGGTCACTCTTGCCAACAGGCGCGGACGCAGACAAACCTGCACCGGCAAGTGAGGAGCAGGACCCACATGAAGTCATTCGAATCGCTACGCTTTGCGCGGCTGCGCGCTGGGCGGTACTGGGGCGCCGCTCTCGCCGCGCTGGCAGCAGGCACTGCCCATCCGACCCAGGCGCGCGAACCGGTCCTCGATGTCCATGTCCATGCGCTTGCCGCTGACGACCAGGGGCCTCCGCCGCTCGCGATGTGCACGCCAATCGATCCCATGCCGACGTGGGACACCTCGCGCCCGCTGCTCGACAACTTCATCGCGCCGTTCAAGCAGCCGGCATGCAAGGACCCGGTCTGGTCGCCGCAAAGCGACGAGGAACTGATGCGCCGCTCGCTGGCGGTCATGGAACGCAACAATGTCTACGGCGTGGTCAGCGGTACAGCGAAGCTGGTCTCCGCCTGGCAGAAGGCGGCGCCCGCGCGGGTCATCCCCAGCCTGATGCCGAGCCTCCCCCTCACCCAGAACCTGTCGGACGAACTCGGCAAGGCCAAGGCGAGCGGCCAGCTGGCCGTGATCGGAGAACTGGGGTTCCAGTATGACGGAATTTCCGTGACCGACCCGGCGCTGGAGCCACTGTGGGCGGCGGCGGAGAAGCTGGACGTGCCAGTCGCGGTCCATTTCGGCCCCGGCCCTCCGGGTGTGGCCTATATGCCGGGATCGGGCTACCGCGCCCGCCTGTCCAGCCCGTTGCAGTTGGAAGACATACTGGTCCGCCACCCGGGACTGCGGGTGAACGTGATGCACGCCGGTTTCCCGATGCTGGATGATACGCTGGCGCTGCTCTACGCCCATCCGCAGGTCTATGTGGATACCGGTGTGATCGTCTATACCCAGCCCCGCCCGGCGTTTTACCGCTATCTCCAGGCGCTGGTCGACGCGGGCTTTGGCAACCGGATCATGTTCGGATCGGACCAGATGGTCTGGCCCGAGACGATGGAGCGGGCGATCCAGGTAATCCAGGAGGCGCCGTTCCTCAGCCCTCAGCAAAAACGCGACATCCTGTACAACAACGCCGCGCGGTTCCTGCGGCTGGATGCGGAGACGGTAAAGCGGCACCACGCCGGTCAGTAGAGGCCGGCGGTCCGGCTCAGCCCTTTGCCGCCGCCAGCACGGCGCCGACCTTGTCGGTGATCTGCTGGACGGTGAAGGGCTTGGGCAGGAATTCGACATTGTCCATGTCGATCTCCTTGCGCAGTTGCTGTTCGGCATAGCCGGACATGAACAGCACCGGCAGATCGGGGCGGGCCTTGCGGATTTCGCGGGCCATGGTCGGGCCGTCCATCACCGGCATCACCACGTCGGAGACGACGAGATCGAACCCCTCCCCGCCCGAGGCGAGTTCCAGTCCTTCGTCGCCATCGGCGGCGACAGTCACGGTATAGCCCGCGCGGGTCAGAGCCCGGCTGGCGACGGCGCGGACCATGTCCTCGTCCTCCACCAGCAGCACGCGGCCGCCCCCGGCCCATTCACGCGCCGGTTCGGCCCGCGCCGCGCGCGGAGCATCGCCCGCGCCATGGTGGACCGGCAGGTAGACCGAAAAGCGGGTGCCGCGCCCGCGCTCGCTGTCGGCGAAGATGAACCCGCCGGACTGCTTGACCACGCCGTAGACGGTGGAGAGACCCAGTCCGGTGCCGCCCAGCGCCCCGCCGCGTCCGGCCTCCTTGGTGGTGAAGAACGGTTCGAAGATCTTGCCGAGGTGTTCGGGCGCGATGCCGGTGCCGGTATCCTCGACCACCAGGCAGGTATAGTCTGCCTGCGGCATGATCGCGCTGCCCATCGCGCGCACATCCGCCGCGCTGACCTTGCGGGTGGCGAGCGTGACCTTGCCCCCGCCCTCGCCCTTGGCAAGGATCGCGTCGCGGGCGTTGACCGCCAGGTTGACGATCACCTGCTCCAGCTGCCCCGGATCGGCGCGCACCGCGCCCAGATCGCGGTCGTGTGTCACGACCAGCTGGATCTTCTCGCCGATCAGCCGCTTGAGGAGGTGCGAGACGTCCGACACCACGTCGGGCAGTTGCAGCACTTCGGGGCGCAGCGTCTGCTGGCGGCTGAAGGCGAGCAGCTGGCGGGTCAGGCTGGCGGCGCGGTTGGAATTGGCGCGGATCTGCTGGATGTCGTCGTAATCGCTGTCACCGGGAGTATGGCGCAGCAGCATCAGATCGCAGGTACCGAGGATCGCGGTCAGCACATTGTTGAAATCGTGGGCGACGCCGCCAGCGAGCTGGCCGACGGCCTGCATCTTGGTGGCCTGGGCGACCTGCTGCTTGAGGCGGGTTTCCTCGCTGCTGTCGGTCAGGCCGAGCAGCACCGAAGCCTCGCCCAGCCCGCGCACGCCCGCGAGGCTGAGGCTGACGGGTTCTTCGGGCTGCGATTTCAACCGCACCGCGATATCGCCCGCACTGGCAGGGCCCTGCGCGAAGCGGCGGATCGCGTCGGAGAGCGGCCCCTTGTCTTCCTGCACGACGAGGTCGGTGGGATAGACCGGGTGCGGCTGGTTCTCGCGCCCCGCGGCGCGCATGAAGGCCGGGTTGGCGAACAGCAGCCGCCCGTCGCGGTCGGCCATGGCGAGGCCGAGCGGCAACGGCCCGAGCAGGGCCTCCAGGTGCGGCACGGCGGCCGTCCCTTCACCCCCGCCGCCGCCGATGCCGACGCCGTTGTCGGCCAGCAGCATCAGCGAAGGAGCAGTCTCGTAATCCACCGCGCTGCCGCTGTCGGGATCGGCGACCGGCAGGTAGAACATGGTCAGCGGCGCGCCGCGATTGCCGTCGCGCGCCCAGGAAATGCGGTCGCGCTCGTCCTGACGCAGCAGGGTGATGAACGACTGGCCGGTCAGCAGCGCGGCAGGATCGCCCGTGGCGCGCAGGGCAAAGCCGCTGCTCGCCGCACGGATCGTGCCGTCCGGATCGACGATCGCGGCGGCGATCCCGGCATTGGCGAGCGCGCGGCCCAGCTTGCCGTGAAGGTGCGGAACCAGTTCCGCCACCGGATCGGGGGCGCTGAGTGGGTTAATCGTCCAGACGAGGTAGTCATCGCCGCGCCCGGCGCGCACGGCAGTTGCCTTCCACCGCCCGGTCGGGCTTTCGACGAGGTCAGCCAGCCCCTTGCCGTCGCGCCAGCCGGAGCGGCCCGCCTTGGCGAGGCGTTCGAGGCTGGAATTGTCGACCGGCAGGCGCGGCGGAGCGTGACCCGCTCCGAACCAGGCTTCGTAGACCGGATTGGCGCAGACCAGTCGTCCGGCGCGGTCGGTGATGGCGACGGCAGTGTCGGCGCGGTCGATCGCGGCGACAGTTACTGACCAGTCGGGCAAGGCATATTCGGTTTCTCGCGCCACTTCGCGCGGGCGCCCCAGCGCCCAGGCCATGGCTCCTACCGCTATAAGTCCGCCGGCGAAGGCAGCGACCACCAGCACCTCGTGCGTGACCAGCCAGAGCAGGCCGAGGCTGACCGCAAGGCCCGCCAGGACCAGCGCGCGTTCGGTGCCCCGTCCGGCGGGCGAGGCGCCCGGCTGGCTCATGCTTCCTCCGAAGCGGCGGCGCGGGCAGCGCCAAGCTGCTCCAGCTTGACCCGGCGTTTGTGGCGTACCCACCAGTTCCAGGTGACCGAGGAGATGAGATAGCCGACCGCCGCGCAGATCACCGAGATCACGAACAGCCCCAGCAGCATCGCCGGGGCGGCATCGGACAGCAGCCAATAGGCCCAGTCCTGCACCGAGGCACGGTGATCGAGCAGGCTGTTGAAGGTGGTGACATCGGCATGATAGCCCAGCCGGTTGCCGACATAGATCGACGCGGCAAGGATCAGCGGGGTGGTCGCCGGGTTCGACAGGAAGGTCATCGCCGCCGCGATCGGGATATTGCCGCGGCTCGGCACGCACATCAGCGCGGCGCCGACGATCTGGATCCCCGGGATCAGCGCAAAGATGCCGACCAGGAGGCCGACTGCGACCCCGCGCGGGACGGAGCGGCGGGTAAAGCGCCACAGTTCAGGCCGGCGGGCAAAGGGGCCGACCCACCGGCTGTGCTCCAGCTCCTCGCGCTTGGGCAGGTTGCGGTGGCCCCAGGCGGCGATGCGGGCGGCAAGCTTGCTCATTTGTATTCCCGCATGATCCGCGCCTGATCGCGCTTCCAGTCGCGTTCCTTGATCGTCGCGCGCTTGTCCGCCGCATTCTTGCCCTTGGCCAGCGCAAGTTCGACCTTGGCGCGGCCGCGGCTGTTGAAATAGACCGACAGCGGCACCAGGGTCATGCCCTTGCGCTCCACCGCGCCGTGGAACTTGGCGATCTCGCGCTCTTTCAGCAGCAGCTTGCGCAGCCGCTTGGGCTGGTGGTTGAAGCGGTTGCCGTGGCTGAATTCGGGGACATTCGAATTGACCAGCCAGACCTCGCCGTTCTTCACCTCGGCATAGGATTCCGCGATCGAGCCTTCGCCAAAGCGCAGGCTCTTGACCTCGGTCCCGGTCAGGACGATCCCGGCCTCGAACACTTCCTCGATATGATAATCGAACCGCGCGCGGCGGTTTTCGGCGACAATCTTCTTCTTGTCGAATGGGGCGTGGATCGGGCGGGCCATGGCGTTCCCGCGCATGTAGGGCGCGGCGCGGCAAAAGAAAACCGGCGATTGGCGAAATTCACCGCTCTGGCCGGGCGGCGCGGCGGCGTCAGGCCGCGCGCGCCCAGTTCTGCACGGCCTGTCCAGCCGAGGTGCGGAACTGACCGACCAGCCTAGCCAGATGTCCGGCCTCGCCCGTCAGGCAGCGCGCTGCGGCGGAGGACTGCTCGACCATTGCGGCGTTCTGCTGGGTCATCCGGTCCATGTCGCCAACCACGGCGTTGATCTGGGCGAGGTTCCCGGCCTGCCGCTCGGTCGCCTCGCGGATCGCGCCGATGTGGCGGGTAACCTCGTCGACCCGGCCGACGATCCGGCCCAGCGTGTCGGCGGCATTGCCGACCAGCACTGCGCCTTCGCCCACCTTGTCGGCACTCGACACGATCAGCCCCTTGATCTCGCCCGCCGCGTCGGCGGTGCGCTGGGCGAGCGCGCGAACCTCGTTGGCGACCACGGCGAAACCCTTGCCCGCGTCCCCGGCCCGCGCCGCCTCGACCCCGGCGTTGAGCGCGAGGAGGTTGGTCTGAAAGGCGATGCCGTTGATCAGGTCGATGATCTTGGTGACTTCCTGCGAGCTCTTCTCGATCGCCTGCATCGCGCCGAGCGCCTGCCTGACCACCTGCTGGCCGCGCGAGACCTCCTGCTGGGTCACCCCGGCGGCACCATCGGCCTCGGCGGCGCTGCGGGCGCTGGCCTGCACCGCCTCGGTCACGTCGCGCATCGATGCGGCGGTTTCCTCCAGCGACCCGGCCTGCCGTTCGGTGCGCATGCCAAGGTCGCTGGCGGCGGCGCTGATCTCGTCCGCGCCGACGCGCACCGTCTGCGCCGCGCCGGTGACACCCGACAGGCTTTCCTCAAGCCGGGTGGCGGCAGAGTTGAAATCGGTTTCCAGCTGTCGGAACCGCTCACTGGTCCCGGAAATGCGGTGGGTGAGATCCCCCTGCGCCAGACTGGCCAGCCCCGTCCCCAGCTTCGATAGCACCTCCTCGTCAGAGGTTTCCTGATAGACCGAGATTGAGATCTCGAGATCGAGCAGGATCGCCTTGACCAGCGCCGAGACATCGCGCGCCAGCCGCCTGCGCGAGGCGAAGCGGCGCTCGGCGATCAGCGCCCCGATCAGTTCCTGCGCGACCAGCGAATAGCCCGCGACGTACCAGCGCGGCTCCAGCCCGATCCGGGCATGGGTGCGCCCGATGGTCCGCACCCGCTCGACATAGGTGATGTCGAACTCCGCCCCGGCGATGACGTCCCAGTGGCTGGTCTGAGCACGCTTGGCCCCCGCGACATGCGCATCGCCGGAAAAGAACCGGCTCGTCACCGGATGGGCAGTAATCTGGCGATAGAATCGGTCGAGCGCCGGACCGATGGTCCGCGCGATCAGCCCTCGCATCCCCTGCAGCGCGGCGCGGTCCTGCGCGTCGAAGCCAATGAAATCCAGCCGCTCCCGCACCGAAGCCGCGCCATCGCCAGCGGTCATGCCCTGCCCTTTGCGTTAATCCATAACGCGCAGGGCCATAAGCCAATCAGGCTGGCGCGCGACTAACCGCCGGCTCGGTGATTCTGCGGAGGCGGCGGCAGCCCTGCGCCCCGGATCACACCAGACCGGCGTGCTCCAGCCCCGCATCGACCGCACGGCGCGCCTCGGCGCTGCATTCGACCAGTGGCAGGCGGACAGAGAGGTTCAGCCAGTCGTGCAGACGGGCGAGCGCGTACTTGACCGGTGCGGGCGAGGCATCGGTGAACAGTGCCTGGTGGAGCGGGAACAGCCGCTCGTTGAGTTCGTGGGCGCGGGCCGTGTCGCCGGACAGGCTGGCGGCCTGGAACTCGGCGCACAGGCGCGGCGCGACGTTGGCGGTTACCGAGATGCAGCCCGATCCGCCGCCCGCGTTGTAGTGCAGCGCCATGTCGTCGTTGCCGCACAGCTGGATGAAGCCCGCGCCCAGCGCCATGCGGTGCGCGGTAAGGCGGGTCATGTCGCCGCTGGCGTCCTTGATCCCCACGATCCGGTCCGGGAAACGGCGGGCGAGTTCGATCACCGTTTCCGGCTTGATGTCGGTCACCGTGCGTCCCGGCACGTTATAAAGCACGATCGGCAGGTCGACCTTCTCGGCAAGGTAGGAAAAGTGCGCCAGCAGACCGGCCTGGCTCGGCCGGTTGTAATAAGGCGCGACCATCAGCGCGGCGTCGGCGCCCACTTCCTTCGCCACCTGCATGTGCCACAGCGCAGTCTGGGTATCGTTGCTGCCGCAGCCCGCGATCACCGGCACCCGGCCCGCCGCCTGCTCGACGCAAGCCGCGAACAGCAGGTGCTGTTCCTCGTTGGTGAGCGTCGGCGCCTCGCCTGTGGTGCCGCAGGGAACCAGGCCCAATGTGCCTTCCGCGATCTGCCAGTCGACCAAACGGCGGAACGCCGCATAATCGACCGCGCCGTCGCGGAAAGGTGTGACAAGTGCCGGAATCGAGCCGGAGAACATGGACTTTGCCCCTGCATTTGCCGCATAGAGGTGGACCGTCCACCCCGTTCACGCGGGCGCTGCTATTCAGCGCCTGATAAGGAGCCTAGGCGCAGCATGTCCAGCATGGTCCGCAACACAATTGCTTCGGCGCTGGTAATGCTGGGTTTCCTTTCCACCCCCGTGGCGGCGCAGGAGAGCCATCCCGACGGCCGCGAATGGGACGTCGCCCGCGCTCAGCACCGCGAAACTCCGGCGGGAATCATGGCCCAGGCGATCAGCCGGTGGAAGCTGCTGAACGCCTCCGACCTGTTCAGGTTCGACGATTATTCCAGCTTCGTGCTGACCTATCCCGGCTTCCCGGAAGAGGCCAAGCTGCGCATCCGTGCCGAGCAGGCGCTGGAGCGCGAGGCGGTGGAACCATCGCGAATCGCCGCCTTCTTCGACCGCTTCCCGCCGCTGACCAATCCGGGGCGCGCGCGCTATGCCCTGGCCCTGGCCGCTCTGGGCCGCAGCGAGGCGCGCGAAGTGGGCCGCGCGGCCTGGCGCGGCGGCACGATGAACGACGCGGTCGAGGCCAGTCTGCTCGCCCAGCTTGGCCCGGTGCTGCTCCCCGCCGACCACGACGCGCGCATGGAGGCGCTGCTGTGGGCCAGTGCGGGCGCGCAGGCGGAACGCCAGCTGCTCTATGTCTCGCCCGGCGCGCGGACCGGATTCCTGGTCCGGCTGGGCCTGATCAACGGGCGCGATCCTGCGGCGGCCGGCCTGCCCCAGCCTACCGACCTCAGCGTCACTCCTGGCTATGTCTACAACCGCGCGCGGATGCTGCGGCTGGGCGGGCAGAGCACTACCGCTGCCGCGCTGCTCGCCAGCCGTCCGCCACTGGCGACGCCGCCGCTCGATCCGCGCCGCTGGATCGCCGAACTGCTCGCCGTGGCGCGCAAGGCTGATGCGCGCAGCGCGGCGCGGATCGCGGGCAATATCGACGATACGTTTGCGCCCGGCACCGATGTCAGCCAGCAGCCTTTCGCGATCCGCGATGATTACACCTCACTGATGTGGCTGGGCGGTACCCGCGCACTGCGCGAGCTGGGCGATGGAGCCACCGCTGCGCCGCTGTTCTGGCGCTATGGCGCCGCTGCGCGCACTCCGCAGACCCGCTCCAAGGGCTTCTACTGGGCGGGCCGCGCCTCGCAGCAGGCCGGCCGGATGGACGATGCGGTGCGCTATTTCGAGGCTGCTGCCGCCTATCCCGACCAGTTCTATGGCATGCTGGCGCTGGAGCGGCTGGGCCGCGTCCTGCCCCCGCTCGACAGCATGCCCAGCGTGGTGCCGTCCCGCGAGGAGCGCGCCGCCTTCGAAGCGAAGCCGCTGACCCAGGCGGTGCGCGAAGTCGCGCGCGAGACCGACTGGCCCACCGCCGTGCGCTTCTTCAAGGAGATCGCCGAGCAGGCAGACAGCGAGAGCGAGCATGTGCTGGTGATCGACCTTGCCCAGCAGCTGGGGCGGCGCGACCTGGGGGTGATCCTGGGCCAGGCGGCGCACATCGACGGGCATGGCAACTATCGCCGCACCAGTTTCCCGCTGATCCCGATTCCCCCGGGCGGCAACTGGACGATGATCCACGCGATCAGCCGGCAGGAAAGCCAGTTCGCGATGAACGCGGTGAGTCATGCCGGCGCGCGCGGGCTGATGCAGCTGATGCCTGGCACTGCGCGCGAGCAGGCGGGCAAGCTCGGCCTGTTCTACGATGCCACTGCGCTGATGCGCGATGCGGGCTACAACCTGACACTGGGCGACGCCTATTTCGCGCGGATGCTGGCCTATTACAATGGTTCCTACCCGCTGGCCGTCGCGGCCTACAACGCGGGGCCGGGCAACGTGAACAAGTGGCTGGCCGCCAATGGCGATCCGCGCCGCTTCGATGTCGACTGGGTGGAGTGGATCGAACGGATCCCGCTTTCCGAAACGCGCGGCTATGTCCAGCGGGTGCTGGAGAATGCGGTGGTCTATGAAACGCTCTACCCCGCCAAGGCGACCCAGCGGGGCAAGAACCCGCTCAGCGGCTTCCTGGGCAAGCGCGATCCGGGATGAGCGAAACCGCTATCAAGGCAGAGGGGCCGCCGATCACGCCTGCCGGAATGGCCGCACTGCGCGCGCGCTATGACCACCTGCTTGGCAGCGAGCGCCCGGCAATCGTCGAGATTGTCAGCTGGGCCGCCGGCAACGGCGATCGCAGCGAGAACGGCGACTACCTCTATGGCCGCAAGCGGATGCGCGAGATCGACCGCGAGCTGGCCTTCCTTGCGCGGCGGATGAAAGCCTGCCGGGTGGTCGATCCCGCCCGCCAGCACGACCGCAGCCGCGCCTGGTTCGGCGCAACGGTGACCATCGCGGACGAGGACGACAACCAGCGCACCCTCACCCTTGTCGGCGATGACGAGCAGGACGCCTCGGCGGGCCTGATCGGCTGGAGCGCGCCGCTCGCCCGGGCGCTGCGCGGGGCGGCGGTGGGCGACCTGCGCCGGGTCCGCCTGCCTGCGGGCGAGAAAGAATGGGAAGTGCTGGCCATCTCCTATCCGGAAGGCGCCTGACATGGCCGAGGTGATCAACCTGCGCCTGGCCCGCAAGGCGAAAGCCCGCGCCAGTGCCGCGCAGGTGGCGGAACAGAACCGCGCGCGTCACGGCCTCACCAAGGCCGAAAGCCAGCGCCAGCAGGCCGAGGCGGAGCGTGCCGCGAAGCTGATCGACGGCGCGAAACGGGAGACGGACTGATGCGCACCACCTATGACGGGGCGACAGTGCGGCTCTATCACCTCGACGGCGATGTCGAGGGCGGCGCGGCCAGCACCCTGTTCTACGGACCGCTGGCGCAGGCGCTGGACCTTGCCGCGCAGCAACCCGTGGAAGTGCAGGACGGCCTGTTCATCGCCACCGACAACGATGTGGTTGCCTATCTCGACCTGATCGGGGAATAGCGCGGGCATGCGCTGGCTGCTTGCCCTCACCGCCCTGCTGCTTGCCGTGCCTGCCTCCGCGCGCGACAGTCTCGGCATGTTCGGCGAATGGGGCGCCTTCCGCGACCCGCAGGTGCCACGCTGCTATGCCCTCGCCAAGGCCGTACCCTCCACGCTTCAGCGCGATTACCAGCCCTATGCCGATGTCGCCTGGTGGCCCCGGCAGGGGGTGCGCGGGCAGGTCCATTTCCGCCTTTCGCGCAAGCTTGCGGCCAATGGCCCAATCACGCTGATTCTGGGCCGCAACCGCTTCAGTCTGACCGGCGGCGGCGGCGATGCCTGGGCACCGGACAAGGCGACAGACGCCGCAATCATCGCGGCGATGCGCGCCTCGGCCGAGATGATCGTCAACGCGCGCGGCGCGGACGGACGCGGCTTTTCCAACACCTGGAAGCTGGATGGCGCGGCCAGCGCGATGGACGCGGCGGCTGTGGGTTGTGCGCAGCTGAGATAGCGTCGTCCCGGGCTCGACCCGGGACCGGTGGCAATCAAGGCTCAAGGCGGCCAGCGGTCCCGGATCAGGTCCGGGACGACGAATAACCCGCACCGCTGGATTTTCCGGGCCACCTGCCCTATATGCGCGCCACTCATGGACACCGCACTCATGCCGATCCCGGGCGTCATCGACCCGGTCCCCACCCCGCGCGAGGTTACCCCGCGCGCCGATGGCCGCGTCGACCTGCTCGGCCTGCCGCGCCCGCGCATCGCGGAACTGTTCGAGGCCGCAGGGCTGGACAAGAAGGCCGCCAAGCTGCGCGCCAAGCAGGTGTTCCATTGGCTCTATCACCGCGGCGTGACCGACTTTGAAGCGATGACCGACATCGCCAAGACCATGCGGCCCTGGCTGGCCGAACGCTTCGTGATCGGCCGGCCCGAGATCGTGCTCGCCCAGCATTCCAGCGACGGCACCCGCAAGTGGCTGCTGCGCACCGATGACGGGCACGAGTTCGAGATGGTGTTCATCCCCGACGCGGACCGGGGCACGCTGTGCGTGTCCAGCCAGGTCGGCTGCACGCTCAACTGCCGGTTCTGCCACACCGGGACCATGCGGCTGGTCCGCAACCTCACCCCGGGCGAGATCGTCGGCCAGGTCATGCTGGCGCGCGACGCGCTGGGCGAATGGCCCAAGGGCGGCGGGACGATGGCCGGGCTGGACGAGGAAGAGGACGAAGGCTCCTATTCCTCGGACGGGCGCCTGCTCACCAACATCGTTATGATGGGCATGGGCGAGCCGCTCTACAATTTCGACAACGTGCGCGACGCCCTGAAGCTGGTGATGGACGGGGATGGCCTGGCCCTGTCCAAGCGCCGCATCACCCTCTCCACCTCGGGCGTGGTGCCGATGATGGCGCGCTGCGGGGAAGAGATCGGGGTCAACCTCGCCGTCTCGCTCCACGCGGTGTCCAAGGAAGTGCGCGACGAGATCGTGCCGATCAACCGCAAGTACGGCCTTGAGGAACTGCTCCAGGCCTGCGCCGACTACCCCGGCGCGTCGAACGCGCGGCGCATCACCTTCGAATACGTGATGTTGAAGGACAAGAATGACAGCGACGAGGACGCGCGCGAACTGGTGCGGCTGATCAAGCGCTACAAGCTGCCCGCCAAGGTCAACCTGATCCCGTTCAACCCCTGGCCCGGCGCGATCTACGAATGCTCCAGCGAAGAGCGGGTACGCCGTTTCTCCGAAATCGTGTTCGAAGCGGGGATCAGCGCCCCCGTGCGCACCCCGCGCGGGCGCGACATCGATGCCGCCTGCGGCCAGCTGAAGACCGCCGCGCAGAAGATGAGCCGCGCCGAGCTCGACCGGCTGGCCGAGGAAAAGCAGGCCGCGCTCGGCTGATCGCGGCTTCGGCACGGCTCGCCCGCGCTGCAATCTGGGGTTCAGGCAGGCCCTGCACTCTGCTCCTCGCAACAAGAGGAGCCAGATCCATGAGGAATATTGCGCAAAGGCTGGCCATGGCCGCCATGCTCACCGCCGCCAGCGTGCCGGTCGCCACCGACACCGCCTGGGCTCACCCGCCGCGCTGGGCGCCCGCCCACGGCTACCGCGCCCACAATGGCGACATTGCCTATCGCCGCACCGACAACGGCATCCGCTACTGGCGGGGTGATGACGGGCGCTATTACTGCCGCCGGAACGACGGGACCACCGGCCTGCTGGTCGGCGCCGCGCTGGGCGTGCTGGTCGGTCGCGCGGTCGACACCCGGGGCGACCGCCTGCCCGGAACCGTGATCGGCGGCGTCGCCGGCGCGCTGATCGGACGCGAGATCGGCCGCGGCCCGACCCGCTGCCGCTAAACGCCCTCCC
>JAYRMP010000073.1:0-14985 GCA_041912655.1 Novosphingobium sp.
GATGTCGCCCGAGGCGCGGATGACGATACGGGTGGCGTCGACCTGGTCGACGATCCCGCCGCGCAGCGCGGCGATGGCCGCGCCGGAATCGCGAGCCACGGTCTCTTCCATGCCGGTGCCGACGAATGGCGCCTCGGCCTTGACCAGCGGCACCGCCTGGCGCTGCATGTTCGAGCCCATCAGCGCGCGGTTGGCGTCATCGTTTTCCAGGAACGGAATGAGCGAGGCCGCGACCGAGACGAGCTGCTTGGGGCTGACGTCCATCAGCGTCACGTGATCGCGCGGGGCCATCACGAATTCGCCGGCTTCACGGGCCGAAACCAGTTCCTCGACGAACGAGCCGTCGGCGTTCAGTTCGGCCGAGGCCTGCGCGACGGTGTGCTTCGATTCTTCCATGGCCGAGAGGTAGACGACCTCACCGGTCACCTTGCCGTCGATCACCTTGCGGTACGGGGTTTCGATGAAGCCGTACTTGTTGACGCGGGCGAAGGTCGACAGCGAGTTGATCAGACCGATGTTCGGGCCTTCCGGCGTTTCGATCGGGCAGATGCGGCCATAGTGGGTCGGGTGAACGTCGCGGACTTCGAAGCCGGCGCGCTCGCGGGTCAGACCGCCCGGCCCGAGCGCCGAGACGCGGCGCTTGTGGGTGACTTCCGACAGCGGGTTGGTCTGGTCCATGAACTGCGAGAGCTGGCTCGACCCGAAGAATTCGCGCACCGCGGCGACCGCAGGCTTGGCGTTGATCAGGTCGTTGGGCATCACGGTCGACACGTCGACGCTGCTCATGCGTTCCTTGACCGCGCGTTCCATGCGCAGCAGGCCGACGCGGTACTGGTTTTCCAGCAGTTCGCCCACCGAACGGACGCGGCGGTTGCCGAGGTTATCGATGTCGTCGACCTCGCCCTTGCCGTCCTTCAGGTTCACCAGTTCCTTGACGACCGCCAGGATGTCCTCGGTGCGCAGGGTGGTGATGGTGTCCTCGGCATCGAGGCCGAGGCGCATGTTCAGCTTGACGCGGCCCACCGCCGACAGGTCGTAGCGGTCCGGATCGAAGAACAGGCCGTCGAACAGGGCTTCGGCGGTTTCGCGCGTCGGCGGTTCGCCCGGGCGCATGACGCGGTAGATGTCGGCCAGCGCGTGGTCGCGGTCAGGCGCCTTGTCGGCCTTCAGCGTGTTGCGGATCCACGGACCGGTGTTGACGTGGTCGATGTCGAGCAGTTCGATCTGGTCGATCCCGGCCTTGTCCAGCGCGTCGAGGTTTTCGGGCGAGACTTCGTCGCCCGCCTCGATCCAGATGCGGCCGGTGCTCTCGTCGATCAGGTCGCGCGCGGAATAACGGCCGAAGATTTCCTCGGTCGGGATCAGCAGTTCCGTCAGGCCGTCCTTTTCCGCCTTGTTGGCGGCGCGCGGGCTGATCTTGGTGCCGGCGGCGAAGATCACTTCGCCCGACTTCGCATCGACGATGTCGAAGGCCGGCTTGCCGCCGCGCCACTGTTCGGCAACGTAGGGCAGGCGCCAGCCGCCTTCGCCGCGCTTCCAGGTGACGGTCTGGTAGAAGTACGAAAGGATGTCCTCGTCGCCCAGGCCCAGCGCGTGGAGCAGCGCGGTGACCGGCAGCTTGCGCTTGCGGTCGATGCGGACGTTGACGATGTCCTTGGCGTCGAATTCGAAGTCCAGCCACGAACCGCGATAGGGGATCACGCGCGCGGCGAACAGGTACTTGCCCGAGGAGTGGGTCTTGCCGCGGTCATGGTCGAACAGCACGCCCGGCGAGCGGTGCATCTGCGACACGATGACTCGTGCGCTGCAGTGTACGATGAAGGTGCCGTTCTCGGTCATGAGCGGCATGTCGCCCATGTAGACGTCCTGCTCCTTGATATCGAGGACCGAGCGGGTCTCCGTCTCGGAGTCCACCTCGAACACGATCAGGCGCAGGGTAACCTTCATCGGCGCGGCGAAGGTGATGCCGCGCTGGCGGCATTCGGTCACGTCGTACTTGGGGTCTTCCAGTTCATAATGGACGAAGTCCAGTTCGCTAGTGCCCGCGAAGTCGCGGATCGGGAAGACCGAGCGCAGGGTCTTTTCCAGGCCAGAGACATAGCCGGTCGACGGGTCGGAGCGCAGGAACTGCTCGTAGCTTTCGCGCTGGACCTCGATCAGGTTCGGCATCTGCACGACTTCGTGGATGTCGCCGAAGATCTTGCGGATGCGCTTCTTCGAGATCGCGCGGGCCGCAGCGCCGCCGGGGGTGAGGGGCTTGGTCGCCATGGAGGGTTCGTGCCTCTTTGCTCTAGTGCCGGAAAATCCGGCGGAAAATCTGCCACGCACGGGCTGGATTCCATGCCGACGCGAAAAAGGCCGCATGACAAACGGCGTCCCTTCCGGGAGCCGAAGCCCGCAGCCCTTGCGTCAGATGGATGACCCGATGCTTCCTTCCGTGCCAGGCCCCCGCGCATGGGCCGTGCTTGCTCGAAGCAGCGAGCGAGGGGAGCCACTAGGCCGACTGCGGAGTTGAGTCAATGCGTCGCGGCCAGCGATTCGCCGCATTTCCGCGCCCCTGCGGTCGGTCGCCCCGGGCTTGCGTTTGATCGGGGAACCTTTGGTACTTTCACGGTTTTTCGTAATTCGATCAGCAAAATATCGTTTTTCGATATTATCGATTGACGGTAAGTGCGACTCTATGTATTGAATATCGATATCGACCTTATCGGAGAACAACCAATGCCCCGTACCAATCCCCTGTTCGCCTTCGCTCTCGCCTTCGCCGCCGTTGTCGGCCTGTGGGTGCCCACCCTTGCTCCGGTTCAGGCCCATCCGGCCGCCGCAGCGATGGTTCCGGCGCTCGCCTGATCGCCCCTCCTGACCTGCGAAAGGATTTAGCCATGACTGCTTCAAAGCGCGATCCGCTGCTGACCAGCGCCCGCTGGATGCTGATCTTCTGCCAGGGCCTTGCCGTGATCGTCGGCGGCGCGGTGCTGCTGGGGGCGGGCGCCGTCCTGCTCGCCAGCAGCCAGGTGCTCTCGCACATCGAGGTGCGCACCACCGGCGCGGCGGGCTGGGAAGTGCTGACCGCGATCTGCATCATCCTTGCACTGGTCGCGGCGATGGCGGCCATGGCCTTCCTGTGGCTGCGCGAGATGCGCCGGATCATCGACAGCGTGGCGCTGGGCGATCCTTTCGTTCCCGAAAACGCCGAGCGCCTGCAGAAGATGGGCTGGCTGACCGTGGGGATCGAGCTGACCTCCATCCCGGTTGGCGGGATCGGCGCCTGGATCACGAGCGTGGTCGAAGACGCGACCAGCGACTTCGGCATCTCGCTGGGCGGTATCCTGCTCGCCGTGGTCCTGTTCATCCTCGCCCGGGTGTTCCGCGAAGGCGCCCGCCTGCGCAGCGAACTGGAAGGAACCGTGTGATGCCGATCACCGTGAAACTGGACGACCTGCTCCACCAGCGCCGCATGACCCTGACCGAACTGGCGGAGCGCGTAGACATTACCCTCGCCAACCTCTCGATCCTCAAGACCGGCAAGGCCAAGGCGGTGCGCTTTTCCACTCTGGAGGCGATCTGCAAGGTGCTGGAATGCCAGCCGGGCGACCTGCTGGGCTATGAAGCGGGGGCCGCGGAGTAATCGCCAGGTGATCCCCGAGTGATCCCTGGCCACCGCACAGTTGAAGGGCCGCGCTTCCCCCCGAAAGCGCGGCCCTTCGTGTGTGCCCCCCAAGGGCAGAAAGGTCAGAAGATCCCGGGCACCAGCCGCCAGCGGACCTTTTCCATATAGGCGCGATAGGCCGGGTCCTGGCCCAGTAGGCGCTCTTCCGCCAGTAGGCGCAGGATCTGGGCCCACCAGCCGATCGCATAGACCGCGAGATTGAGCAGCGAGGGCATCAGCAGGAAGATGCCGACATGGACCACCAGGTAGCCCGCATACATCGGGTGGCGGACCAGCCCGTACATGCCGTCGCTCTTGATGCCGCGATTGGCCGGCGCGATGCCGAAGCTGCGGCGCAGGAACAGCTTGGCGGCGATCTGGATGATGTTGCCCACCACCACCAGGCCCACCGCCAGCGGGATCAGCGCGGGCCAGGAATTGGCCGCGGGCATGATCAGCAACGGCGCATAGGTGGCGGTGATCGCCAGCAGCCAGTCGCCCAGCCGCAGCGAGATCGTTTCCGCCGGGCGGCGCAGCAGCACGAAGATCACGACCGAGGTTTCGGCGACCATCACCAGCGGCGCGAAGGGATTGGTGGCGACATAGACGCGATGCGCGAGCAGCGCCCACAGCGTCACGATCGCAACCTGTTCCAGCCGGTCGAGCCGCCGCGGCGTGAGCCAGCGGGGCAGGGTAGGGGCGGGAGGGGCGGACGGCGCGGGGGCGGTCTGTTCGGTCATGCGGGCAACCCTGCCAGCACATGGTTAACAAGGGCCTAAGGGCGCGCTGCTTTCCCGCCCGGCTTGACTTCGCGCCCCGCACTGCTAATGGCGCCCCCCGAAAGGCGGTTCGTCCCGCCGTTCACCGTCCGAGACAGTTGGTGGGGGCTTCCCCCTTAATTTCCAGCCTAGACGGGGACAGAGACTTTCAGGCCCGCGCTTGCGCGCCGGCCCGGCATGGCGTTTTGCGCCCTCCTTCCCCTTCGAACGGACTCGCCCGTGGCCATTCGTGGTCATGGACAAACGTAGCCGGCCGCCAGGGTTCGCCCGAAGCGGTCATTTGTGAAGGAGTAAGGCATGGATCGTTCGCAGAAAGCCGATTCGGTCGCCCAGCTCAACGCGACCTTCAACGAGGCGGGCGTGGTGGTTGTCACCCGCAACCTCGGCCTCACGGTGGCCCAGTCCACCGTGCTGCGCGGCAAGGTGCGTGAAGTTGGTGCGTCGTACAAGGTTGCGAAGAACCGTCTTGCCAAGCTTGCTATCAAGGACACGGCCTACGAGGGCATCGGTGAATTTCTCACCGGCCCCACCGCGATCGCCACTTCGGCCGATCCGGTTGCCGCCGCCAAGGCGGTCGTGGAATTCGCCAAGACGAACGACAAGCTCGAAATCGTCGGCGGTGCGATGGGCGGCCAGGTTCTGAACGCGGACGGGATCAAGGCGCTCGCCTCGATGCCCTCGCTGGACGAACTGCGCGGCACGCTCATCGGTCTGGTCCAGGCTCCGGCCACGAAGATCGCCCAGCTCACCACCGCTCCGGCGGCGAAGCTGGCCCGCGTCTTCGGCGCCTACGCCAAGGAAGCCGCATAAGACTGTTTGCACGATTTACCGGAGCGCGTGCGCGTTCCGGCCATCATATCAGGAGTGAAACATCATGGCCGATATCGCCAAGCTGGTTGAAGAACTTTCGAAGCTGACCGTCCTCGAGGCGGCTGACCTCGCCAAGGCCCTCGAAGAAGCGTGGGGCGTCAGCGCCGCCGCTGCCGTCGCGGTTGCCGCGGCTCCCGCCGCTGCTGCCGAAGCGGTTGAAGAAAAGACCGAATTCGACGTCATCCTGACCGGTGACGGCGGCAACAAGATCGCCGTCATCAAGGAAGTCCGCGCGATCACCTCGCTCGGCCTGACCGAAGCCAAGGCGCTGGTCGAAGCCGCTCCGAAGGCGATCAAGGAAGGTGTCAACAAGGCTGAAGCCGAAGACATCAAGGCCAAGATCACTGCCGCCGGCGGCACCGTCGAAATCAAGTAATTTCGACCGATCTTCGCAAGATCAAGGAAAGGGCGGCTCCCGTGGGGCCGCCCTTTTTGCGTTGCGAGAAACCTTGTGGCCATTGCCTTCATTGTCACCCCGGACGTGATCCGGGGGCCCGCCGTTTCAAGCGCCGGGCCAGCGATCGAGCTGGACCCCGGGTCAAGCCCGGGGTGACGAGACCGGGCGGGCCAGCTGCCTTAGCCACGCAAAAGGGGCCGGAACTTGCGTCCCGGCCCCCCTTGCGACCCGAAGGCCCTTTGCTGGCAAAGCGCCCGCGGCTTATTTCAGCGTCTTGAGGTATGCGATCACTTCCTTGCGCGCGGCGGGATCGCTCAGGCCCGCGAAGGTCATCTTGGTGCCGGGCACCTTCTTCATCGGCGCGGTCAGGTATTCGTCCAGCGTCGCATCGTCCCAGGTGAGCCCAGCGTTCTTCATCGCGTCGCTGAAGGCATAGCCCGGAATCTCGCCCGACTTGGTGCCATAGACGCCCGCCAGGCTCGGCCCGACGCCGTGCTTGCCGGGTTCGACCGAGTGGCACGCGGCGCACTGGGCGAAAGCGGCGGGCTTGGCATCGGCGGCGGCGGTGGTGGCCGCAGCGGTTTCGGTACTCGCCGGGGCGGCAGCGGTTTCGCTGGCAGCGGAGTCGGCCGCCTTGTCCTCGGGGGGCGAGCCACAGGCCGCAAGGCCGAGCGCCAGGGTCAGAGCCACCACAGTCTTGCCGGAAATACGCATAGTCAGTCCCTCCATGAAACGCGGAACGCTCCACCCCCATGGAAGCGGCCCCCCTGAAATATCCAGCATCTAGCGCCCGGGGCCAAGCCGGAAAAGTGCGTTTCTGGACTGGGTCGTTGCAGGAATCGCACGATCCGCCGCAAATTACCGGGCGCGGCTGCTTTTCGCTTTCGCGGCGGGGAGGCGCGCCCTATCCGGACCGGCTGATGTCCGGACCGAGCGGCCATACCCCGATGCGCGCCGAACTGGGCGCGACGCTGCGGCTCGCGGCGCCGCTGGCGGCTGCCAACCTGCTGCAGATGCTGGTCTATGCGATCGACGTTATCTTCGTTGCCCGGCTGGGGGAACAGGCGCTGGCCGCTTCCAGTCTGGCGACCACGCTGTTCGGGCTGATGATGTGGTGCACGATCGGCCTCACCGGAGCCTGCGCCCCGCTGATCGCGGCAGAGCTGGGCCGCCGCGCGCATGCCGTGCGCGAGGTGCGGCGCTCGGTCCGCATGGCAATGTGGCTGGCGGTGGGCGTCGGGGTGCTGGCCATGCTGGTCTCGGCCAATGGCGAGCGGCTGATGCTGCTCGCGGGACAGGATGCCGAGGTTTCGCGGCTGGCGGGCGAGTTCCTGGCGATCCTGCTGTGGGCGACCGTGCCAAACATCCTGGCGGGGGTGCTGCGCAACTTCGTCTCGGCGTTGGGACGCCCGGTTTTCGCCACCGCGATCACGGGCCTCGCGATCCTGGTCAATGCGCTTGGCAACTACATGTTCGTCTTCGGCCACTTCGGCGCCCCGGCCATGGGGCTCGATGGCTCCGCGCTGTCGAGCGTGATCACCGCCTGCATCATGCTGGGGGCCTATGTCGTCGCGATCCAGACCGACCGGCGGCTGCGGCGCTACCATGTGTTCGGGCGCTGGTGGCGGCCGGAATGGACCCGGCTGCGCGATCTCGTCCGGATCGGGCTGCCGATCGCGCTGATCATCCTCGCCGAGGGCGGGCTGTTTTCCAGCGCCGCCTTCCTGATGGGGCTGATCGGGCAGGCAGAGCTCGCCGGGCATACCGTAGCCCTTCAGGTTGCAGCGATCGCCTTCCAGATCCCCTTCGGGATCGGCCAGGCCGTGACGATCCGGGTCGGCTATCACTTCGGGGCGGGCGATCATGCGGCGGTCGGCCGGGCGGGCCGGGCGGCGCTGATCATGGCGGTCGGCTACATGGCGCTGCCCGCCAGCCTGATGATCTTTGCCCCGCGCCTGGTGCTCGGGCTCTATGTCGATCCCGCCGCGCCGCAGAACGCGGCGATGGTGGGCTTCGCGGTCCAGTTCCTCGCGATCGGGGCCGCGTTCCAGCTGTTCGACGGCATCCAGGCCGTGCTGGCGGGCGCGCTGCGCGGATTGCAGGATACGCGCGTGCCGATGCTGATGGCGCTGGGCGGCTACTGGATGGGCGGGTTCACCGTCTCGGCTGGACTGGGGCTGTTCACTCCGCTCGCCGGCCTCGGCGTGTGGATCGGCCTTGCCGCCGGGCTGGTGGTGGTGTCGGTCCTGCTGCTGCTGCGCTGGCACCGTCGCGAGGCGCTGGGGCTGGTGCGCGCCTGAACGGCTCCTCCGAGCGATTCAAAAGTCGCGATTTTTTTCTCCTGTTCCTGCCTTGACGGCAGATGAACCCCCACCCATATGCGCCCCGCTGGCACTCTCCACCGGGGAGTGCCAAGACGTTTCAACCGTCATGTAGAGAGGAAATCCACATGAGCTTCCGTCCCCTGCACGATCGCGTGCTGGTTCGCCGCGTCGAGGCCGAAGAAAAGACCGCCGGCGGCATCATCATCCCCGACAGCGCCAAGGAAAAGCCGGCTGAAGGCGAAGTCGTCGCCGTGGGCGCCGGCAACAAGGCCGAAGACGGCAAGGTCACCCCGCTGGACGTCAAGGCCGGCGACCGCGTGCTGTTCGGCAAGTGGTCGGGCACCGAGGTCAAGCTGAACGGCGAAGACCTGCTGATCATGAAGGAATCGGACATCCTCGGGATCATCGGCTGATCCAGTTGCAGGCGTCGTCCCGGACTTGATCCGGGACCGCTGGCTTCCCCACCGAACCCATCAGGGGCGCTTCGTCGCCCGCGATCCCGGGTCAGGCCCGGGATGACGACAGAAGGAATAGAAACATGGCTGCCAAGGACGTTAAATTCGGTCGCGACGCCCGCGAACGCATTCTCGCCGGTGTCGATATCCTCGCCAACGCGGTGAAGGTTACCCTGGGCCCCAAGGGCCGCAATGTCGTGATCGACAAGAGCTTCGGCGCTCCCCGCATCACCAAGGACGGCGTTTCGGTCGCCAAGGAAATCGAACTCAAGGACAAGTTCGAGAACATGGGCGCCCAGATGCTGCGCGAAGTCGCCAGCAAGGCCAACGACGCTGCCGGTGACGGCACCACCACCGCCACCGTGCTGGCCCAGGCGATCGTGCGCGAAGGCATGACCGCGGTTGCCGCCGGCATGAACCCGATGGACCTCAAGCGCGGCATCGACATCGCGGTCGCCAAGGTCGTCGAAAACCTCAAGGCCCGTTCGACCGCCGTTGCCGGTTCGGCCGAAATCGCCCAGGTCGGCATCATCTCGGCCAACGGTGACACCGAAGTCGGCCAGAAGATCGCCGAAGCGATGGAAAAGGTCGGCAAGGAAGGCGTCATCACCGTGGAAGAGGCCAAGGGCCTCGAATTCGAACTCGATGTCGTCGAAGGCATGCAGTTCGACCGCGGCTACCTCTCGCCCTACTTCATCACCAACCCGGAGAAGATGACGGTCGAGCTGGAAAACCCCTACATCCTGATCCACGAGAAGAAGCTGTCGTCGCTCCAGTCGATGCTGCCGATCCTCGAGGCCGTGGTGCAGTCGGGCCGTCCGCTGCTGATCATCGCCGAGGACATCGAAGGCGAAGCGCTGGCCACCCTGGTGGTCAACAAGCTGCGCGGCGGCCTCAAGATCGCTGCGGTCAAGGCTCCGGGCTTCGGCGATCGCCGCAAGGCGATGCTGCAGGACATCGCGATCCTGACCCAGGGCGAGATGATCAGCGAAGACCTCGGCATCAAGCTCGAATCGGTCACGCTCGGCATGCTCGGCCAGGCCAAGAAGATCACCATCGACAAGGACAACACCACCATCGTCGACGGCGCCGGTTCGGCTGACGACATCAAGGCCCGGGTCGAGCAGATCCGCGCCCAGATCGAAGTCACCACCAGCGATTACGACCGCGAAAAGCTCCAGGAACGCCTGGCCAAGCTGGCTGGCGGCGTGGCCGTGATCAAGGTTGGCGGCGCCACCGAAGTCGAGGTGAAGGAACGCAAGGACCGCGTCGACGACGCGCTCCACGCGACCCGCGCCGCGGTCGAGGAAGGCATCGTTCCGGGCGGCGGCACCGCGCTGCTCTATGCCACCAAGGCCCTCGAAGGCATGAAGGGCGCGAACGACGAGCAGACCAAGGGCATCGACATCGTGCGCCGCGCGATCCAGGCCCCGCTGCGCCAGATCGCGACCAACGCCGGCCATGACGGCGCTGTTGTCGCCGGCAACCTGCTGCGCGAAAATGACGAGAACATGGGCTTCAACGCCTCGACCGACGTCTATGAAAACCTCAAGGCTGCCGGCGTGATCGACCCGACCAAGGTCGTGCGCACTGCCCTGCAGGACGCTGCCTCGGTCGCCGGCCTGCTGATCACCACCGAAGCGGCGATCAGCGAAAAGCCCGACGACAAGCCCGCGATGCCCCCGATGGGTGGCGGCATGGGCGGCATGGGCGGCATGGACTTCTAAGTCCCAGGCCACTGCCGAATGCACGCGAGGGGGCCGGAAGAGCGATCTTCCGGCCCCTTTCGCGTCGGCGCGCGGCCTTGACGCATGGTTTCCGCCTCCCTTGCGGCCCGTCTAGGCATTTCCCCGCAGCCACGCGGCGTTTCATCGCAGCTTGATTGAGCGGCGCGCTGCCGTTAGCCAATCTGAAAGCATGCTAGGGTTAACGCTGCGCTCGTGATGACGGGACTTCTCACGCGACTGATCGGGTCACTGGCTCTGGCCAGCGCGATTGCTGCTCCGGCAGCGGCGCGGGCAGATTCGATCGACGCCGCTTTCGACCAGACCTTCGGCACCGAGCTGCGCGCCCCGCGCGAGGTGCCCTCCACCGTTCAGCAGTGGGTTCCGGCCCCCTCGGTCAACGTTTTCGGCAACGGGCTGGAGGCACAGCTTGCCGCCTATGCCGATGCCGGGCAGGGCCGGATCGGCGTGGCCGCGCTCGATCTCGCCACGGGCCGGATGGTTTCGGTGCTGGGCGACCAGCCGTTCCCGATGGCCTCGACCAGCAAGATCGCGATTGTTGCCACCTATCTCGAAGGTGTGGATCGCGGCCGCTGGAAGCTGTCCGACCAGTTCCCGCTGATGGTCCCGGTGCGCTCGGCCAAGTATTCCAGCGCCGTGGCGCCGGTCCGTCCCGGGCAGGTGATGTCGGCGCAGAGTCTGATCGAACTGGCGATCACCCGCAGCGACAATCAGGCGACCGACGCGCTGCTCGCTGCCGTGGGCGGTCCCGCCGCGGTCAACCGCTGGATGCGCTCGGCAGGCCTCACCGGCATGCGGCTTGACCGCGATATCGCCACGCTGGTGCGCGACGATGGCGAGCACGATCCCGCCCGCACCGTCGACCTGCGTGACAGCGCGACCCCGGTCGCGATGGTCCAGCTGCTGTCCGGGCTCTACCAGGGCAAGTGGCTGACCCCGCAAAGCCGCGCCGTGCTGCTGGGGGCGATGGAACGCTGCATCACCGGCAAGACCCGGATGCGCGCGCTGCTGCCCGCCGATGCCAAGGTCGCTCACAAGACCGGCACGCTCAACAACACCGCCAGCGACGTGGGGATCATCAACACCCCCGATGGCCGCGCGATTGCCGTGGCGATCTATGTCACCGGGCAGGGCGGCAAGGCCAACCGCGCCGCGCGCATCGCCTCGATCGCGCGGGTGGTCTATGATGGCTACCAGACCGAAAGCTCCAGCCTGCGGCGCAGCGCCTCCCGCTGATTGAATGGGGGCGCCAGCGCCCCCATATCCCGCCTATGACCGAGAAGCCCCAGCCCTTGCGCAAGCGCGGCCATCCCCACGCGCTCGCCGCGCGCGAACGCAAGCGCGCCGAAGCGCAGGCGATCGGGATCGATCCCGCCTATATCGATGCCTTCGTCGAGACGTTCTACGCGTCGATCCGCGAGGATGCGCTGCTCGGCCCGATCTTCGCCGCACGGATCGCCGACTGGGGGCCGCACCTTGCCCGGATGAAGAGCTTTTGGCGCGGCGTGCTGCTCAACAGCGGTGAATACAGCGGCAATCCGATGCGGATGCACGTGGCGATCCCCGGGCTGGAAGAACGCCACTTCGCCCACTGGCTGGACCTGTTCTACGCCGCGCTCACCAGCCTCGAGCCGCGGGGCGAAGCCGCGCGCGCCGTGGGCCAGAAAGCGCGGATGATCGCCGACAGCCTGCTGACCGGCATCGAGATGCAGCGCGGCGGCGGGATCGCGGCGATGCGCAGCGGCGACCGCCTGCCGCACATCGCCGGATAACGATCCCCTACTTGGCGAACATCGCCTTGCGCGGGCCGAGGTAGCCGAACAGATAGGCGCCGACCTTGCGCATCTGGATTTCCTCCGCGCCCTCGGTGATCCGGTAGCGGCGATGGTGGCGATAGATGTGCTCGAACGGCTTGTGGCGCGAATAGCCGATCCCGCCGTGGACCTGCATCGCCCGGTCGGCGGCTTCGCAGACCAGCCGGTTGGCGTAGTAGTTGCACATCGAGATCTTGTCCGAGAGCCGGTGCTCGATCTCCTTGTGCTCCATCTGGTCCATTTCCCAGGCGGTCTTGTAGATCAGCGTGCGCAGCATCTCGCACTGGGTGGCGAGTTCCACCAGCGGGAACTGGATGCCCTGGTTGCGGGCCAGTTCCGCGCCGAACGGCTTGCGTTCCCGCGCGTACTTGACCGATTCCTCGACGCAGTAGGTCGCCGCGCCCAGCGAGCTGGCCGCCTGGCGGATGCGGTTCTGGTGGACGAAGCTCTGCGCGATGGCGAGACCGCCGTCGACCGGGCCGAGCACCGCGCTGTCCGGCACCCAGACGTTGGTGAAACTGACGCGCGGGTGGTCGGTCGGCATGTTGAAGGTCCAGAGGTATTCCTCGATCACCAGCCCTTCGGTCGGGTTGGGGACGAGGAAGCAGGTGATGCCCTTGGCATCGCCGTCCTTGCCGCTGGTCCGCGCGAAAGTGGCGCAGTGGGTGGCCACGTGCATGCCGGTGGTCCACATCTTCTCACCGTCGATCCGCCAGCCGGGCACGCCGTCACGCGTTTCGCGCACGGCCCTGGTTTCCATGTGGGTGGCATCGGAGCCGTGGAGCGGTTCGGTCAGGCCGAAGGCGGTGCGGCGGGTGCGTTCGAACCCGCCGAGGATGAATTCCTTCTGCTGCTCCTCAGTGCCGAAATGCTCGAACATGTTGACGAAGGGGAAGTTGCCGACGATCGAATGCTCGTTCTGCAGATCGTTGTGCAGCCCCAGACCCATCGCGGCAAAGCGGTCGCGGATCACCGCCATCCACAGGTTCGCGCCGTCCTTGCCGCCGTACTTCTTGGGCGCGGAGAAGCGCCAGTGGCCGGCCTTGTCGGCGCGGATCGAGGCTTCGCGCAGCAGCAGTTCCCATTCGTGGCGGGGCAGGCCGCCATTCTCGAAATCGGTGCGCGCCCATTCGCGGCGATGGTCGAAGAACCGGATGTTGTCGTCCGCTTCCTCCAGCGGCTTGATCTCGGCCGCGATGAAATCATCGAGTTCGGCAAGATAGGAGACGAGGTCCTGGGGGAGCGCAAAATCCATCTCAGTTTCCTTCCCATTGTGCGCGGGCCAGGGCCAGCGCCGGATATTTCGGCATGTCGGCAGAAAGCTTGTCGAGCGCGGCGCGGCGCAGCTGCGCGAGCAGGCCGGGCGAGGCGAGATCGGCCTTGCCCGCCAGCAGATCGGCAGAGAGCGCCGCATCGGTTACGCCGGGCCGCTGCACGATCTCGCGCGCGACGATGCCCAGCGCATTGCGCGCGACGGCGAGGTTGAACTTGCTGCGCCCGCTGACCAGCGGCTTGATCTCGGCGTTCAGCCATTCGGAGATTGCGGTCAGCACCTCGGCGCCGCTCGGCTCGCCCCGGCCTTCGGCCAGCGGCTGCGGCGAGGAGGGCAGGGGGCGGCTGCGCTCGGCCTCGGGCGCGAGGTCTTCGAGCAGGAGGAGCAGGTCAAGCTCCTGCTCGCTGGTGCGGCGGGCGACCACCACGCGTTCGAGCGAACGGTCGAGGTGATCGCGCCAGGTGTTGCCCATCTGGAGGCAGCCGAGTGCCCACCAGAAGGTGCGGTAGACCAGCCAGAAGCGGAAGCGCACCGGATCGAAGGCTTCGCCGCCCGCCCGCTGATAGGCCTCGGCCAGCGCCTCGACCGATGCGAGGCCATAGGCCGGACGATCGGGCCGGGAAAAGCGCCAGACGGTCATGCAGCCATAGGCAAGGTCTTCGTGCGGATCGCCGAAATGGGCCAGTTCCCAGTCAAGCACGCCGGTCAGGCGGCCTTGCTCGACCAGCAGGTTGCCGAGGCGGAAATCGCCATGGACCAGTCGCGGCGGCACGGGTGCGGGGATATTCGCTTCGAGCCAGCGCAATGCGAGGGCAAGGACCGGGCGGTCGCCGCCGTATTCCAGGAACCGGCGGCGCAGGTCGGCCAGCGCCTGGCGTGTATCCATCGTCGGCAGCCCGGCGACCGTGGCCGGGTCGATCGCGTGGGTCCTGGCGAGTTCACGGCCGATATCGGCGATCAGCGACGCAGGATCGGCGCTGGCGAGGATCTCGGCGGGATTGGCGGTGCCGGGCAGGGCCTCCATCACGAAGCCCGCGCCGATATCGTCGGCCTCGGTCAGTTCGACGATCACGCGCGGCGCGGTCACCCCGGCGGCCTGCGCGGCGCGGATCAGTCCGGCTTCGATCCCCATGTCGATCGCCCGCCCGCCGACCAGCGCGAGACCGCCTGGCGATCGGCGCAGGACGTAGGCGCCCTCGCCAGCGCGGAACAGCCAGGACTCCATGTTGGCCCCGCCGGACAGGCGTTCCAGCCCTTGCGGCTCGGGCAGCCCTACGCGGGCGAGGGCGATTGCCAGTCCTTCGGGCAAGGGGCGGGTCAAGTGTTCGGGCTCCTCTCGGGGGCGGCTGTGGCCGCTCTCGCCCAAGGGTTAATCGAACGATTAAACGAGATCAAGGACAAGCGCGGGGAGTTGGCGCGGGGATAGAGAAAAAGTCAATCAGACTGACGAGTTTTGCGACGAGGTGTTGGCGGCGGCGCCAGGGCCGACTGCATTGCCATGGCCGATCCCATTCGCCTCGATCGTCATTGCGAGCGGAGCGAAGCAATCCAGGAGCGGCGTAAACCGCCACTGGATTGCTTCGCTACGCTCGCAATGACGAAGTGGGTGCGGTGGGGGGTGGGGGTGGGGGGGGGCGGGGGGGAGTGGGAAGGGGGAAGTGGGAAGTGATAGGGGCGGC
>JAYRMP010000074.1:0-14921 GCA_041912655.1 Novosphingobium sp.
TCACGATCACCAAGCGTCGCAGCGATGACTTGATCGCGATTCGGCGCCGCGACGGCTCGGGCGCAGTAACGCGGTTTCCCAAGAAAGGCCCCGTGCCGCACGATGCGGTGCACTTGTTCGTCGAGCAGGAACTGGGCCTTGGCCGGGGCTTCTGGGGCCTCGTTGCGGCTGGCCGTCACCCCGAAGAACTGCTCGAGCTGGCAAAGTCTGCCGGGCACGCCAGCGCCAAGCGCGCCGGCGTGCCGGACGCCGCAATCGTCGAATTGCTCCAGGCCGAACGGCTGGTCGAATGCTTCGAGGCGGAGCTGTGGAGCGGCGGCGATGACGATGCGGCACTGCTCGACCTTGCCGGCACCGCTTGCGCCGCCAGTTATGTCGCGCTGCCGCAGATCGCGGAGGGCGCGCTGGCGCGGGTGCGCGATGCGCTGCAGGCCTTTGCCGAAGAATGGCGGGCCGCCCCCGAGGGGCATGTCGCCCGCTTCGAATGGAAGGACTGAGAATGGGACCGGTGAACTGGATCGCGGTGGTGCTGGCGGCGGGCGTGGCCGCGCTGGTGCTCTGGCTGTTCTGGCGCAGCGCGGCACCTGCGATGAAGCCATGGCCTTATGTCCTGCAACTGGTCCCCGCCGCCATGCTGGGCCATGCCTTGGCGCGGATCGGGCCGGAGAAGCTGACGATAAAGCCGCACCTCTTTTTCATGCAGGCGGGCGGGCTTGCGCTGGCGATCGTTATCCCGGCGCTGTGGCTGGCACAGGCCCGCCACGGTGGCGCGGCGCGGGAAACATGGCGCGACAGCGCAGCCTTCCTGATCGCCTACCTCGCCATGGGCACGGTGTTCTGGGCGCTGGCCTAGGTCAGAGCGTCGGCACCACGGCGACGATCACGTCGCCCGGCTCGATCCGCTGCGCTTCGGGCTGCCAGAAGCCGATTTCGCGCCCACCGCGCTGGATGCGCAGGCCGCGCGCCCGGCCGGGCAGGTCATCGAGGCTGCGGCCGACCTCTTCCGGCAGCGCCTCGCGCTCGACCAGCTGCACATAGCCCGAGGCCGAAGCGAGGTCCGCCAGATAGTCCGACACGTGAGTGCCTTGTGCTGACCCGGCCAGCAGCAGGCCGGTGAAGCGCACCGGGTTGATCACGTTGTCGGCGCCGGCCTGCCGGGCGAGAATCTCGTTGTCCTCCGCGCGGACCACCACGCTGATCGGAACGGCTGGGGCCAGATGGCGCACGGTCAGAACGATCAGGATGGAGGTATCGTCGCGCCCAGCGGAAACCAGCACGGTGGAAGCTTCGGCAATGCGCACGGCCATCAGCGTTTCGTCGCGGCTGGCATCGCCTTCCAGCACGTTGCAGCCCATCGCCTCGGCTTCTTCCAGCCGCTCGGCGCTGGGATCGAGCACGACGATCCGGCCTGGATCCGTCCCGCGTTCGATCAGTTCGCTAACCGACTGCGCGCCGCTGATGCCGAAGCCGAGGACCACGATGTGCCCGGTCAGCCGTTCCTGGATACGCCGCATCCGCCAGTTCTCCCAGGTGCGCTTGATGAGGAAATTGTAGGCCGTGCCCACGAAGATGAACAGCACCGCCAGCCGGATCGGGGTTACAATCACCGCCTCGATCAGCCGCGCCTTGTCACTGACCGGAGTGATATCGCCGAACCCGGTGGTGGTGATCGAGATCATCGTGAAATAGACGACGTCGAGGAAGCCGACCTCGCCGTCGTGGCTGTCCTTCAGCCCGGCGCGGTCGAACCAATGGATTGCGATCACGATCGAAACCAGCGCCAGCGCCGCAGACAGGCGCAGGGCCAGGTCCGCCCAGACCGGCACCTGGATGGCGCGGCGCAGCGGCTTGGCGGGGGAAGGGCGCAGGGGGCGCGGCATCACCGCTTCGGCAGGTACTTCGCCGGATCGAGCGCGACCTTGTTGCGACGGACTTCAAAGTGGAGTTGCGGTTCGGTCGCCAGCCCGGTTTCGCCGACTAGCCCGACCCGCTCACCGGCCCTGACCTCGTCGTCCTGCTTTACCGTCACCTGCTTGAGGAAGCCGTAGGTGGTGGTCCAGCGGCCGCCGTGGTGGATGATGACGGTCAGGCCATATTCCTTGGGGCCTTCGCCCGCGAAGATCACCTTGCCCGCCGCACTGGAGCGCACGGCGGTGCCTTCGGGGGAAAGCACGTCAATCCCGTCATGATAGGATGCCTTGCCGCCGCGCGGCGCAAAGGGGCGGCGGACGGTGCCCTTGACCGGCCAGGCGAACGCTGGCGCTGCCGTGTCGGTTATTGCCGCAGCGGCGGGGGTGGCGGCAGGTGCGGGCGTAGCCGAGGCAACCGAGGTTGGTGTTGGCGCCGGGGTCGGGGGCGGGACGGTGATCGGAGCAGGCTGCGCAGGCTTGGTCGCAGCGGCGGGCTGTGCCGCCAGCGTCGGGAGGGCCAGCACCTGCCCTGCCTTGACCTCGGCCTTGGGGTCCAACCCGTTTGCTGCCGCGATTGCCGACCACGGCACTCCCTGGTCCATCGCGATCGAAAAGGTGGTCTCACCGGCCTTCACCGTGTGGGTGCGGCGGCGCGGGATCACCAGTTTCTGCCCGGCGCGGAGCAGATAGGGCTCTTTCAGCCCGTTCGCCTCGATGATCAGTACGCGCGGCACCTGCGCACGCACGGCGATCCCGCCCAGCGTTTCGCCGGGCTTCACCACATGCTCGGTCTCGGTCTTGGGATCGGCGTCCTGGGCAAGGCCGGGATCGGCGGCCAGCACCGCCAGCGCGATGGCAAGACCCCCCAGCAGCCTCACCGAGCGTAGCGCCCCGCGAGGTCGCCGAGCGAGGCATCGTGCGTCAGATCGAGTTGCAGCGGCGTAACCGACACGTAGCCATCCTGTATCGCTTCAAGGTCCGTCTGGTGACCCGGCGTATGCTCTATACCATGGAGACCAAACCAGAAATAGCGATATCCCCGGGGATCGGTGCCTTCGACCACGCTGCCCCGGGCGTAGTCGTGGAAGCCCTGCCGGACCGCCTTGATGCCCTTGACCGCGCCCGCTTCCAGAGGCGGGAAATTGACATTGACCAGTGTGCGCGGCGCGAAGGGTGCGTCGAGCAGCGGCGCGATGACCCGCTGCCCCCAGGCCTCGGCCGCGCCGAACGGCACGGTGTCGCCCATGCCTTCCTTGGCATAAACCTGGCTGAGCGCGATCGAGCGGATGCCCGCCAGCGTGCCCTCGATCGCCGCGGAAACGGTGCCCGAATAGGTCACGTCGTCGCCCAGGTTGGCGCCGCGATTGACGCCCGACAGCAGCAGGTCTGGCGCGCCGGGCATGACCGTGCGCAGCGCCATCATCACCGCGTCGGTCGGGGTGCCTGACACCGAGAAGCGCCGCTCGCCATGCTGGCGCAGCCGCACCGGGCGCGACAGGGTGAGCGAATGGCCTGCGCCGGACTGTTCCTCCGATGGCGCGACGATCCAGATGTCGTCCGAAAACTGCCGCGCAATCCGCTCCAGCACGTCAAGGCCGGGGGCGAAGATGCCGTCGTCGTTGGTGAGGAGAATGCGCATCAGGCCGGCACCAGCGCGGTCAGCCCGCCGCAATAGCCGAGCAACGCGGGCGGCACGGTAACCGATCCGTCGTCCTGCTGGTAATTCTCCAGGATCGCCACCAGCGTGCGACCGACTGCGAGCCCTGACCCGTTAAGCGTGTGGACGAATTCGGTGCCCTTCTGCCCCTCGGGCCGGTAGCGCGCGTTCATCCGTCGCGCCTGGAAATCGCCGCAGTTGGAGCAGGACGAAATCTCGCGGTAGGCGCCTTGCCCTGGCAGCCAGACCTCGAGATCGTAAGTCTTGCGTGCGGTAAAGCCCATGTCGCCGGCGCAGAGGATCACCTTGCGATAGGGCAGGTCGAGCGCCTGGAGAATGGATTCTGCGGCAGCGGTCATCCGTTCGAGCTCGGCGTCCGAATCCTCGGGGCGGGTGATCGAGACTAGTTCCACCTTTTCGAACTGGTGCTGGCGGATATAGCCGCGCGTGTCCTTGCCCGCCGCGCCCGCTTCGCTGCGGAAGCACGGGGTCAGCGCGGTCATCCGGATCGGCAGCTGGGCCTCGGCCAGGATCTGCTCGCGCACCGAATTGGTCAGCGAAACCTCGGCGGTGGGGATCAGCCAGCGCCCGTCGGTAGTCTGGAAGTTGTCCTCGGCAAACTTGGGCAGCTGGCCGGTGCCGAACAGCGCTTCCTGCCGCACCAGCAGCGGGGTCGCGCATTCGGTATAGCCGTTGGCGGTGGTCTGGTGATCCAGCATGAACTGGGCGAGGCCGCGCTGCAGGCGCGCCATCTGCCCGCGCAGGAAAGTGAAGCGCGCGCCGGAAATCGCCGCGCCGGTCTCGAAATCAAGGCCCAGCGCCGGGCCGATGTCGGCGTGTTCGCGCGGGGTGAAGGCGAACTCGCGCGGGGTACCCCAGCGCAGAACTTCAACGTTCTGCGTCTCGTCCTCGCCCTCGGGCACGTCGCTTGCGGGCAGGTTAGGGTGGCGGGCCAGTTCGTCCTGCAGGCGCTGGGTAAGTTCGCGTTCCTCGGCCTCTAGCGCAGGCAGCGTGTCCTTGAGCTCGGTCACCTCGGCCTTGAGCCGCTCCGCTTCGTCCTTGTCGCCCCGGCCCATCGCCGCGCCAATGGCTTTCGACGCCTCGTTGCGGCGTCCCTGCGCCTCCTGCATCCGCGTCGCGACATCGCGGCGCTGCGAATCGAGCGCGAGGATGGCGGCGGACAGGGGCTCCACCCCGCGCCGGGCAAGTCCGGCATCGAAGGCTTCGGGATTTTCTCGGATCAGCTTGATGTCATGCATGGTGGCGGGGCTATGCCCGCTTGGCTTCATGCTTTCAAGGAGAGGAAGTGGTGGGCGCGGCAGGGATTGAACCTGCGACCCCACCCGTGTGAAGGGTGTGCTCTACCGCTGAGCTACGCGCCCACTTCCGGTGCGGAAGCGCGCCCTTAGAGCGTGGCGCGCGAATTGACAAGCGCTGAGCACAAGATAGAGCGCCGCCATGAGCGAAGAAACCGTTTCCGGCCCCGACGTGCCGCCCGACCGCCTGGCAATCAACCCGCGCAGCGACTTTTTCGATGCCGACGTGCTGCAGCGCGGCGTGGGCATTCGCTTCAAGGGCGTGGTGCGCACCAATGTCGAGGAATACTGCATTTCCGAAGGCTGGGTGCGGGTTCAGGCGGGCAAGACGATGGACCGCCACGGCCAGCCGTTGACGATCCGGCTCAACGGCCCGGTCGAAGCCTGGTTCGAGGATCTGGGCGAGGAACCGCCGGTCGCAAAGGCCTGAGCCTGACCTGCGGGCGGCCGGGGCTGGTTACCAGCCCATCCGCTCGCCGATCAGGTCGGCGATCGGATCGTCGCTGCCGCGCGGCAGATTGGCCGGCACCGGGCGGTCCTTGAGGTTTTCGTTCTTCTTCGGCTTGGCCGGATAGATGAAGCCCTGAACCGGCCAGTGCGTGCCGCCAAGGTCCTTGAGCGGCGCGTACCACACCCGCACCACGCTCCAGTCGTTGGCGGGCGAAACATCGACCACCTTGACGTTGTCCTCGATCTGGCCGCGCCGACCGTTGATCGGGCTCCAGTTCGAATGGCGGATCAGCAGGGTGCGCGAATCGACGATCCTGCTGACCGCCGCAACATGGCCAAGCCGTGATCCGCCATGTGGACGCAGGGCCAGCACCGCGCCGACTTTCGGCTTGTAGCCGCGGGCATAGCGGCCCTCGGCCTGGCCCCACCAGGTATGCGCATCACCATAGATGTTGATGCCGGTCAGTTGCCGGGCATAGGGTACGCATTGCAGGTAGGGCGGAAGTGTCACGGCCTGTCCGGTGCCCGCAGAACGGGGCTTTTCCACCACCACGGCGCCGGCACTGGCGGCGATGCCGGCAAGGGCCGCGAACAGGCAGGTCGAGAGCAGGATCTTCCGCGTCATGGCTGCTGGTTTGCCACAGCTTGGTTAGGGCGAGCCTGCAGACCATGGTTAACGCCGCGGCAAGAATTAGCCGCATGACTTGCAAATAATTGCCGCAGGGGTCAGGTGGCGCACATGGCGCTTCCTCAGGTCATCATCATCGGCCGTCCCAACGTCGGCAAATCGACCCTGTTCAACCGGCTGGTGGGCAAACGGCTGGCGCTGGTCGATGACCAGCCCGGCGTCACCCGTGACCGCCGGATGGGCGAGGCGCACCTGCTGGGGCTCGACTTCACGATCGTCGACACGGCCGGGTGGGAAGACGAGGACGCCGCCAGCCTGCCGGGCCGGATGCGCCAGCAGACCGAAGCTTCGCTGAAGGGCGCGGACGTCGCCCTGTTCGTGGTCGACGCGCGCGCAGGCCTGACCCCGATGGACGAGGAAATCGCCCGCTACCTGCGCCAGCAGGGTGACGTGCCGGTGGTGCTGCTCGCCAACAAGGCGGAAGGCAAGGCCGGTGACCACGGACTGTACGAAGCCTATTCGCTGGGCTTTGGCGATCCCGTGCCGTTCTCTGCCGAGCACGGCGAGGGGCTGGGCGATCTGTTCGAAGCCCTCCAGCCGCTGCTCGAAGGGAAAGAGGCAGACGCCGAGGCCGAAGAAGCCTTTGACGAAGAGGACGAGGAAGCGCTCAACCGCGCGCCGCTCAAGCTGGCGATCGTCGGGCGGCCGAATGCCGGCAAGTCGACGCTGATCAATGCACTGCTCAAGGAAGACCGGCTGCTGACCGGGCCGGAAGCCGGGATCACCCGCGATTCGATCGCGATCGACTGGGAATGGACCGATCCCGACAGCGGCGAGGTCCGCCCCGTTCGCCTGATCGACACCGCCGGCATGCGCAAGAAGGCGCTGGTCACCGACAAGCTCGAAAAGCTGGCTGTCGCCGATGCGCGCCACGCGATCGATTTTGCCGAAGTGGTCGTGCTGCTGCTCGATGCCACGCGCGGGCTGGAGCACCAGGACCTCAAGATCGCCTCGATGGTGCTGGAAGAAGGCCGCGCGCTGATCGTCGCGATCAACAAGTGGGACGTGGCCGAGGATGCCTCCGGCCTGTTCAACGGGATCAGGGGCGCCCTCGATGAAGGGCTGGCGCAGGTCAAGGGCCTGCCGCTGCTGTCGGTTTCCGCGCGCACGGGCCGTGGGCTCGATACCCTGATCAAGGTGGCCTTCGAAATCCGCGCCGCCTGGTCAAAGCGCGTGCCGACCGGCCTGCTCAACCGCTGGTTCGAATCCGCGCTGGAAGCCAATCCGCCGCCAGCTCCCGGCGGCAAGCGGATCAAGCTGCGCTACATCACCCAGGCCAAGACCCGCCCGCCCGGCTTCGTGCTGTTCGGCACCCGGCTGGACGAGCTGCCGACCAGTTACCAGCGCTATCTGGTGAACGGCATCCGCCGCGAGCTCGGCTTCGATGCCGTGCCGGTGCGCCTGACGCTGCGCAGCCCGAAGAACCCGTTCAAGAACTAGCTCGGCTCTATCGCCGCAGCGGCAGCAGGCGCCACTCGGTCAGCGAGCGCCATAGCCATTCGAGCGGCCCCTGCCGGAACCGGGCCAGCCAGGGTGCGCTCCAGGCCAGCATCAGCAGCCACCCGGCCAGCACGAACAGCAGCAGTGTCGCGGCGCCGTGGCGGTTGAACTGGCCAAGCCCCCAGCCGTTGAAAATCAGGCCCATCACCAGTCCGGTCCCGACATAGTTGCTGAAAGCGACCCGGCCCGCTGCCACCAGCCGCTGCCCCAGCCACGTCGCCAGCAGGCGCGGGGCGGCCAGTACCTGTGCAGCGGCATAGCCCAGGATCATCGGCAGGTGGGGGAAGGCGCTGTAATAGAGCAGATAGTCCAGCATCGCTGCAGGGGGAAAGTGGCGGGGCCAAGCCCAGGCAAGCCAGCCAAGGGTCAAGGCTCCGCCCAGCAGGGTGCCGCCGATCGCCAGCTGCCACAGGCGGTCTGTGCGCCAGCTGCCGGTGAAGAAGCCGCTGCGATAAAGCACCATGCCCATCACCATCAGCGGCCCGGTCTCGCCCAACGAAGAGAGTGCGACGGCAAGGGGATAAGACCATTCGCCGGTCAGTCGCTGGGCCAGCATGGTGCCGTAGCTGGCGGTCTGCATCTCAGTCTGGTGGGCGGCGTATGCGGTCAGTTCGGCGAGTGCATTGCCGGGGCCTAGCAGGCTCGCCGCGCTGCCCGCCCCGTGCCAGAGGACGAAGAACGCGAGCGCCCCCCAGCCCAGCTGGGCCAGAGAACGGTCGTGCAGTGCGAGGACCAGCAGGCCGACGAGGGCGTAGGTGAACAGGATGTCACCGTGCCACACGAGCAGGAAGTGCAGGTAGCCGAGCAGCGCCAGCCAGCCGAGCCGCCGGGCCTGAAGCAGGGCCCCGTCGCGTCCCCGGGCTTCTGCCCGGTCGATGAACAGCACCAGCCCGGCCCCGAACAGCAGGGTGAACAGGCCGCGCATCTTGCCTTCGAACAGCAGCAGGGACAGCGCGAAGGCGGCCTCGTCCGCCGGGGAGGCGGGGGCGGGATAGTGCGGGGTCAGGCTGGCGAAGGCCGGTCCAGCCAGACTGGCGATGTTGATCGCAAGGATACCGAGGACGGCGATCCCCCGGATCAGGTCCAGCGCGGCGATGCGCGGTGCATCGCCCTGCCGCTCCACCCGATCAGTTCCGGACCGCGATGCAGGTAAAGCCCGCAGCGACGAGCCGGCCACAGGCACTGCGCGCCGCCGCCTCGCTGGCGAAGCCGCCGGCCTGCAATTTCGTCACGGAACCTGCGCGCTGGTCGATCCGCCCATGGCCAGCGAGTTCAGGCCGGCCGCGCACCCGGTTCCACATCGCATCGGCATTGGCGCTGACGCCGAACGCCCCCAGCTGGACGCGCCACGGGCCGCTGGCGACCGGCGCGGTAGGGGCAGGGGCGGGGCTTGCCGCCACGCTGGCGCGCGGGGCGGGCGGGGGCGGAGGTGGGGCGACAGTCGCCACCTGTGGCGGCCGCGTCACAGGGCGCGGTGCGGGCGTGGCCACTGCCGGGCGGGCATAGTCGGCCCCGGCGGTTGCGGGGGAATCGGTCCCCGCCACGCGGCGCGCGGAATTGACGGTATCCTGCGCTGAAGTGGTGGTCGGCGCACGGAGCGGCACAGTCTGGACCGGCGACGGCGCGGCGCTGGCCGAGGCGCCGAGATCGACTGCGGCAAGCTGCCGCGCGCGGGTGGCGTCGGCCTGGCTCTGCAGTTCGGTGGCCAGCTGCACCGCTTGCTGGCGCTGCTCCATCGGTACGTACTGGTCCATCTGGGTCAGCGCCGGGGTCGCCTGGGGCAGGCCCTGCTGCTGGGCAAGGCTGACCAGCGCATAGGCGCGCACCCAGTCCTTGGTCACCAGATCGCCGTTGAAGTGCGCCAGACCCAGCAGGTACTGCGCGCGCGGATCGCCGCGATCGGAAGCGGCACGGATGAAGGGCAGCGCCTTCTGCCGGTCGCCACGCTGGAACAGCAGCAGTCCGTAATTGTCCGAGGCCTGGATATGGCCCATCGCGGCGGCCTGACCGAACAGTTCCTCAGCCTTGGCCAGGTCCTGCGGAACGCCCTTGCCCAGCTTGTAGGCCTGGCCAAGGTTGAAGGTGGCATCGGCATCGCCCTTGGCGGCCTGGGCCTGCCATTCGCGCACCGCGCCCGGATAGTCGCCGCGTGTCCAGGCTTCGACACCGGCCTTGGTATCGGCCTGGGCGATGCCGACGGGAATCACCGCAGCAGCCAGAATTGCCGTCCCGATCAATAATTTCCGCCCCATCGCAAATTTCCTGTCACGGTGCAGAGGTCTTAACCGGTTAGCAGGCAGCCTGCACCAGCCGCCCCTGTTTCGCGCATCTTACAGCATTAAACGCAATGGTGAACGTTCTGTTAGCAATAGATTTGTTCTCCGACATCAGGTGATTTGCGCGGCGCAGCGCCCGGCGCGTTAACTCAAAATTAGGAACGATCTGCGATCCCGGCCCAATCGAATTTTGGGTTTGCTGCATTTCTCAGGGGGATCAGGCTTTGCGCGTACTCGCTTTGGCATCACAGAAGGGCGGTTCAGGCAAGACGACCTTGTCCGGCCATCTTGCCGTGCAGGCCCAGCGCGCCGGCGCCGGTCCGGTCGTGCTGATCGACATCGATCCGCAGGGTTCGCTGGCCGATTGGTGGAACGAGCGCGAGGCGGAATTCCCCGCCTTTGCCCAGACCACTGTCGCGCGTCTGGCGAGCGACCTGGCGCTGCTGCGCCAGCAGGGCTTCCGCCTGGCCGTCATCGATACGCCGCCGGCCATTACCATGGCGATCCAGTCGGTGATCTCGGTCGCCGAACTGATCGTCGTGCCGACCCGTCCTTCTCCGCACGATCTGCGCGCTGTCGGCGCGACGGTCGATCTGTGCGAACGCGCCGGCAAGCCGCTGATCTTCGTGGTCAATGCCGCGACGCCCAAGGCCAAGATCACGTCCGAAGCCGCAGTCGCATTGTCGCAGCATGGCACTGTCGCGCCGGTGACGCTGCACCATCGCACCGATTTTGCCGCCTCGATGATCGATGGCCGCACAGTGATGGAAGTCGATCCCAACGGCCGCTCCTCGCAGGAAGTGGTCGCGCTGTGGAACTATATTTCGGACCGTCTCGAAAAGAACTTCCGCCGCACCGTGTTCGCCGCGCCGACCGCGGTGACGCCGATTGCCGGGGTGCAGCGCCCTGCCGGGGGCTTCGGCCGCCGGGTCGCCGGTTCGTAACGGGGGCTCGGGGGGCATGAGCGAACCGAAACCTTTCGCCTCGCTGGGACCCAGCCTGCTGGCCCGCAAGGGCGGCGCCCGCCCGGCGATGCGCCCGCAGCTGGCCGCCGTGCAGCCGGCGCAGTTCGTGGCCGAACACGATGATCTGGGCTGGAACGACATGGGTCATGACCACGCGCCCGCCGCCCAGCCCGCTCCGGTTGCCCAGGCCGTGCCGGAAGTGGTGCGCCAGCAGCACGAAGTGGCCCGCCATTTCGCCGCGCCGCGCCGCTCTGCGCTGGCCGACGGACGCCGCGCCGCCTTCACCCTGCGGGTCGATGCGGAACGTCACCTCAAGCTGCGGCTGGCCTGCACGCTGAGGAACCGCAGTGCCCAGCAGCTCGTGACCGAGGCGCTCGACCGCCTGCTCGATGAACTTCCCGATGTTGCCGACCTGGCCGCGCAAGTCGCGTCCAAGCGCCGCAAGAACTGACCGAATCCGAGAAAGGGAGACTTCCCATGACCGCCAATCGCCTTAACGCCAAGCTTCTGCCCCTGGGCCTGACCGGCGCCCTTGCCGCAGCCCTGATCGCTGGTGCTTCCTTCAGCGACTCGGTCGTGGCCAAGCCCAGCCCGGACAAGACCGCCGCCGCCGCGCAGAATGCGTTGGCCAAGGGTCAGGTCGACAAGGCAATCCAGCTGGCCGAGGCCGTGGTGGCCGCGAATCCGCGCGAAGCGGCCTACCGCGCGCTGCTCGGACAGGCTTACCTCAAGGCCGGACGGTTCGATTCGGCGGCGACCGCGTTCGACGATGCGATGAAGCTGGGTGACAATTCCGCCCGCTCGGCGCTCGGTCTTGCGCTTTCCAACGTCGCGCGTGGCCGCAACAGCGATGCGGTGGCGATCCTCGACGATTGGCGCGATGCCATCCCCGCCAGCGACCTTGGCCTTGCCCTTGCCCTCGCCGGCGAGTCCTCGCGCGGGGTGGCGATCCTCTCAGATGCGATGCGTGCTGGCGACGATTCGGCCAAGCTGCGCCAGAACCTCGCCTATGCCTACGCGCTCGATGGCCGCTGGCGCGAAGCGCGCGTGATGGTTTCGCAGGACGTTCCCGCCGATCAGGTCGACAAGCGGATCAGCGACTGGGCGATGCGCGCCAAGCCGGAAGATGCCAAGCTTCGCATCGCCGGGCTGCTCGGCGTGCCGCTGCGCTCCGATCCGGGCCTGCCGACCGCGCTCGCGCTGGGCAATGCGCCGGTGAACGAACAGCTTGCCGCCGAGGCGGGCGCTGCCAGCGTGGTTCCCGCCGCGCCGCAGCAGGTCGCGGTGCAGGGCGAACTGCCTGCCGCGAACCCCGTTCCGGTGGAGCAGCAGGCCGAACTGGCGCAGTATGCGCCGGTTTCCGCTCCGGCTCCGGCCCCGGTGCCCGCGCAGAGCTACGCCCGCGCTCCTGAAACGTTCGCCACGGCCTTTGCGCCGGTGGCTGCTTCGGCTCCGGCTCCGGCCGAACCGGTCCATTTCAACGGGCAGGGGGCGCAGGTCAGCTTCGTGTCGCGTCCGGTGGTCCAGGCCATCCCGGCGAATTATCGCGAACATCGCCTTGCCGCGCGTCCGGTGCGAGCCGCCGTGGCTTACCGCACTGCCGCTCCGACTGCTGGCCGCGCCATCACGACCGGGTCTTCGCACCTGGTCCAGATGGGCAGCTTCCGCAGCCCGCAGGGCGCGCGCCGCGCCTGGGGGATCTACGCGGCCCGCAATCCGGAACTCAAGAACTTCAAGATGACGATCACGCCCGCCGTGGTGCGCGGCAAGAACTACTGGCGGGTTGCCGCAGCCGGGTTCGATGCGGGCGGCGCGCAGGGGATGTGCTCCAACCTCAAGGCACGGGGCGGAGTGTGCTTCGCCTATGCTGGCGGAGCGATGCGCAGCGCGCCTCAGGCCATTCCGGCGATGGCGCGGACCCAGACCGCTCCGATGCGGGTTGCGGCCAAGCGCTGATCCCACCCTTACCGAATGCAGCAGGCCGTCGCTTCCTGTGGGGAAGCGGCGGCCTTGCTGTGTCAGCCGACTTCCTGACCGCCCTTGAACAGGCGCAGCACGCGGCCTTCGACGCCCTGCTTGTCGAACGGGGTGTTCCCGGCGGCAGCGGCCATCTTGTCCGAATCGACCACCCACGGCCGCACCGGATCGACCAGCGCCACATCGGCCTGAGCGCCGGGCGCCAGCCTGCCCGCCTCGACGCCCAGCAGCGTCGCCGGATTGGTCGCCAGCAACTGGAACGCCCGGTCCATGCCGATCACGCCGTCGCGCACCAGCCCCAGGGTGAGCGGGAGCAAGGTTTCCGCGCCCGCCATGCCCGGTTCGGCATCGGCAAAGGGCAGGCGCTTGTCCTCTGGTCCGCGCGGATCGTGACCCGATGAAATGACATCAATCGTCCCGTCCGCCAGAGCGGCGCGCACCGCCTGCCGGTCCGCCTCGCTGCGCAGCGGGGGCGAGAGGCGGGTGAAGGTGCGGAAATCGCCCAGCGCCACGTCGGACAGCATGAAGTGCGCGGGGGTCACGCCCGCGGTGACCCTGACCCCGCGCGCCTTGTCGGCGCGGACCAGGTCGAGCGCGGCGGCGGTCGTCACCTGACGGAAATGCAGCCGCGCGCCGGTAAGCTCCGCCAACATCAGGTCACGGGCGACGGCCAGCGCCTCGGTTTCGGCCGGAGCAGCAGGGAGGCCGAGGCGCGTGGCCATCTCGCTCGCCGTGGCTACCGCCTGTCCGGCCAGACCGCCATCCTCGGCATGGGTGACGACCACCAACCCCAGCATAGCGCAATAGGACAGCAGACGGTGCATCACACCCGAATCGGCGATCCAGCGCCGCCCGGTGGCGACAGCTCGTGCCCCGGCATCGCGCATCAGCGCCAGTTCGGCGAGCTCCAGCCCTTCCAGCCCCTTGGTCGCGGCGGCGAGCGGGTGGACCCACAGGTCCGGCTTGCCCGACTGCGCGGCGAACCGCACTGCGGCCGGTTTGTCGAGCACCAGGCTCTGGTCCGGCATCAGCGCGGCGCGGGTGATCCCGCCGAAGTGGAAGGCCGGCTTGTCGATCGCGAAGACGCCAAGGTCGACGAGGCCGGGCGCGATCAGCGCGCCCCTGGCGTCGACCACCCGGTCGCCGTCCTGCGCTGCCACATTCGCACCCACGGCGACGATCCGGTCGCCTTCGCAGCGCAGGGCGCCGGGCAGGGGCTCGCCTTGCGGCAGCACCAGCAAGCCGTTGACGATGGTGAGGGGGGCGAGATCCTTCATGCCCAGCCCTCCACGCCGCGGCTTCGCCGGGTCAGCACGTCAAGGCAGGCCATGCGGATGGCCACGCCCATTTCGACCTGGGTGGTGATCGCCGAGCGGCCCGGCAGGTCGGCGACGTTGCTGTCTATTTCCACCCCGCGGTTCATCGGCCCCGGGTGCATCACCAGCGCATCGCCCTGCGCCTTGGCCAGCCGGTCGAGCGTCAGGCCGTAGAGGTGACGGTATTCGCGCGGCGAGGGGATGAACTGGCCGCTCATCCGTTCCTGCTGCAGCCGCAGCATCATTACCACGTCGGCACCCTTCAGCGCGGCGTCGAAATCGTGGAACGGGGTCACCTTCAGCGCCTCGATCTCGGCCGGCATCAGCGAGGGCGGAGCGCAGACGCGCACTTCGGCCCCCAGCGTGGTCAGGCAATGGATGTTGGAGCGCGCGACCCGGCTGTGCAGGATGTCGCCGCAGATCGTGACCCTGAGGCCGCCGAAATCGCCCTTGGCATGGCGGATCGTCAGCGCGTCGAGCAGGCCCTGCGTCGGGTGTTCGTGCTGGCCGTCCCCGGCGTTGAGCACCGGGCAATCGACCTTTTCCGCGATCAGCCGCACCGCGCCGCTCGACTGGTGGCGGATCACCATGGCGTCGGCGTGCATCGCGTTGAGCGTCATCGCCGTGTCGATCAGCGTCTCGCCCTTCTTCACGCTCGACTGCGCGACCAGCATGTTGACCACGTCCGCGCCCAGCCGCTTGCCGGCGATTTCGAAGCTCAGCAGGGTGCGGGTGGAGTTTTCGAAGAAGGCGTTGATGATTGTCAGGCCCGCCAGCCGCTCGCTGCGCTTCTGCGGCTGGCGGTTGAGTTCGACCCATTGCTCCGCCTCGTCGAGCAGGAACAGGATCTCCCACGGGGCAAGGCC
>JAYRMP010000075.1:0-14758 GCA_041912655.1 Novosphingobium sp.
GGTCAAGTACCTGATGACCGGCACCGCGCCGCTGCCGCACGATTCGGTCAAGCGCGCGCTGGAGCTGTGGCCGCACGTGCGGATGCGCAACTCCTACGGCATGTCCGAGGGCGGGATCGGGGTCGGCACCAGCACCAGGGAGCAGGTCCTGAAGCCCGGCTGCGTCGGCAAGCTGCCCCCGCACATGCAGCTGCGCGATGAAGACGGCAATGTCATCACCACCCCCGGCGTGGTGGGCGAGATCTACGGCTTCCAGCAGCACCCGCGCCGCTACTGGAACGATCCCGAGGCCACTGCCGCCAGCTTCATCGGCGGCTGGACCCGCACCGGCGATCTTGGCTACGTCGACGAGGACGGCGACCTGATCATGGCCGGGCGCTCCAAGGAGCTGATCATCCGCGGCGGCTACAACATCACCCCGCTCGAGATCGAGACCGCGCTCCACCTCCACCCCAGCGTCCAGCAGGCCGCCGTGGTCGGCGTGCCGCACGAGGTGCTCGGCGAAGACGTCGCCGCCGCCGTCACCCTGCGCCCCGGCACCAGCGCCACCCCCGAAGACATCATCGCCTTCTGCCGCCAGCACCTCGCCGACAACAAGGTGCCACGCACCCTCCTCATCCTCGACACCATGCCACTCAACCCCAACGGCAAAATCCTCAAAAAGGAACTCGCGCCATTGCTGGAGCAGGCCGCGAAAGAAGCGAGGGTGAAACGGGTGGCGTGATCGGTTAGCCTCCGTCCCGAATCACAAAACGAGAGGATGGATGGCGATGGGCGCCCAGTACGATCTGGTCATTCGCGGCGGGGAAATCGCCGACGGGACAGGTGGGGAAACTTACATCGGCGACGTGGCGGTCAAGGATGGCCGCATCGCCGCGATCGGCACGGTCGATGGCACCGGGGCCGAGGAAATCGACGCGCGCGGACGGATTGTCACACCCGGCTTTGTCGACGTTCACACCCATTACGATGGCCAGGCGATCTGGTCGCGCTTCCTTTCGCCCTCATCCTCGCACGGTGTCACCACGGCGGTGATGGGCAATTGCGGCGTCGGCTTCGCGCCCTGCCGCAAGGACGATCACGAACTGCTGATCAAGGTGATGGAAGGGGTGGAGGACATCCCCGGCGTGGTCATGGCCGAAGGGCTGGACTGGCATTGGGAGAGCTTCACCGAATACCTCGACGCTGTCGAGGCCGGGCAACGCGACATCGATGTCGCCGCCTATCTGCCCCATTCGCCGCTGCGGGTGTTCGTGATGGGCGAGCGCGGCGCGCAGCGCGAACCGGCGAACGACGACGACCTTGCCCGGATGCGGGCCATGGCGCGCGAGGCAATGGAGGCCGGCGCGGTCGGCTTTTCCTCGTCGCGCCTCAACATCCACCGCACCGCCGATGGCGGCAAGATTCCGAGCTTCGAAGCCCCGGTCGACGAACTGAAGGCCATCGCCATGGGGATGAAGGACGCGGGTTCCGGCACCCTGCAGATGGTGCTCGACGCGCCGTTCCGCGAATGGGCTGACGAAGTGTCGATCCTGGTCGACATTGCCGAAGCGTGCGAGCGGCCCGCGACTTTCTCGATGATCAACGGCAACCACGACGTGAATTCGTGGCGCAGCGCCATCGCCAAGGTAGAGGCCGCCAACGCGCGCGGCCAGCATATCACCGCGCAGGTCCTGCCGCGCCCGATCGGGCTGCTGTCCGGGCTGGAACTTTCCATCAATCCCTTCGTGCTCTGCCCCAGCTTTGCCGCGATCGCCGACCTGCCGCTGGACGAGAAACTGGCAGCGATGCGCGATCCCGCAATGCGCGCACGGCTGCTGTCCGAACCGATGGACGAGGGGCATCCGCTCGCCATGCTCGGCCGTTCGTGGAAGTGGATGTTCCCGATGGGCGAGACGCCCAACTACACGCCCGAGCGCGACGAATGCATCCTCTCCCGCGCCCAGGCCGAAGGTGTGACGCCCGAGGAATGGGCCTATGACTTCCTCACCGCCGGAGACGGCCGGAACCTCATCCTCGGCGCGCTCGCCAATTTCCCCGAATGCCGCATCGACGCGCTGGAAGAGATGCTGAAGCACAAGGACTGCGTGATCGGGCTGGGCGATGGCGGCGCGCATTACGGCGCGATCTGCGATGCCAGCTATCCCACCTTCCTGTTGACTCACTGGGTGCGCAAGCTGGGCAAGATCAGCGTGGCCCAGGCGGCGGAAATCCTTGCCGCGAAGCCTGCGCGGGCGCTGGGCTTTGCTGACCGGGGCGTGCTGCGCGTGGGTGCCAAGGCCGATATCAACGTGATCGACCTTGACGCCATGCACCTGCCCGCCCCGCATATCGAGCGCGACCTGCCGGCAGGCGGGCGGCGGCTTGACCAGAAGGCCAAGGGCTATGACGCAACGATCGTCTCGGGAACGGTGATCCGCCGGTTCGACCAGCCCACCGGTGCGCTGCCGGGCAAGCTGGTGCGCAGCGGGCAGCTGGCGGCCTAGGAGTCGCAAGGGGCGGTGCAATGCCGCCTCTGGATTGCCGCGGGGCTGCGCCCCTCGCAATGACGAAAACAAGGGTCTTTCGTCATTGCGAGCGAAGCGAAGCAATCCAGGAGCGGCACGAACCGCCCCAACTGCCAACTCAGGCCGGGACTTCTTCCTCGGCCACGAATCCGGCCCAGGTCGCCATGTAATCGACGAACGCGGGGGAGAGGCCCTCGCCCAGCAGGTGCGCGCGGCTGACCGGGTTGGGCAGCGAGGCGAAGTCCGGGTCCGCCGCCATCAGCTTGGGGAAGTCGTGGTGGATGATCGCCGCGCGGCCCAGCAGGACGAAGTCCACCCCTGCTTCAAAGCAGGCGCGCACCGCGGCCGCGTTCATGATCTTGCCCGCGACGCCAAGCCGGCAATTGCCGCGCTTCAGGTCGGTGAACCATTCGATCAGCGGACGGCTGGCGAAGGCCTCCTCAACCGGCGTCTTGAAGCAGCTCCACAGCGACATGTCGACGTAATCGACCTGGCCTGAAAGCATCAGCGATTCGACCAGTTCGCGCGCTTCGGCGGTGGCCATGCCGTGACGTTCGGGCGAAATGCGAACGCCCAGCTGGAACTGCGGACCCGTCCGCTCGCGGATCCCGGCGATGATCGTGTCGAGGAACCGGCGGCGATTGGCAAAGGAACCGCCCCAGCCGTCGTCGCGCTGGTTGCCGGTGTCGAGGAACTGGCAGATCAGATAGGAATGCGCGCCGTGGAGCTCCACACCGTCGAACCCAGCCTGCTCGCAGCGCACCGCCGCCGCGATGAAGGCCTCCACGGCTTCCTCGACCTCGGCAGTGGTCATCGCCCGCGAATTGGTGTCGGCATGGGCAAACGGCCCCATCGACTGCTGGCCGGTGAATTCCGGCATGGCACGCCAGCCGCCGTGGTGCAGCTGAACCGAGGACAGGCTGCCATTCGCACGGATCGCGTCCGCCAGCCGCTTCAGCCCGGGCAGGTGATCGTCCGACCACACGCCCAACTGGCCCTTGAACGCCTGCCCGGCGGGGAGGACGTGCGCCGCCGCCGTCATGGTCAGGCCGAAGCCGCCCTCGGCGCGCTTGACCAGCCAGTGAATCTCCTCGTCCGACAGCGTACCGTCCGCATGGCTCTGCATGTTGGTCAGCGGGGCGAGCATGAAGCGGTTCTTCATCGCCGGCCCGCGGGGCAGCGTCATCTGGGCGAAGGGATCGGTGGCCATGAATCAAGTCCTGCTTTGAAACTGAAGCTACTTCAATTGCTCGAACGGCACGTCCTTGTCCATCCGCACTTCACCCGGCATCCCCAGCACACGTTCGGCGATCTGGTTGCGCAGCACTTCATCCGCCCCGCCCGCGATGCGCATCACGGTCGAGTAGATGTAGTCATACTGCAGGTCCGGTGTGAAGGTATCGGCGGGATCGGCGGCGAGCGCATCCATGCCGCGCAGTTCCATGCCGAGGCCCAGCACGCGCTGCTGGCGGCCCGCATAGCCGAGCTTGACCATCCCCGCGAGCGCACCGGGGTTTTCTCCCTTGGACACCATCGTGCGCAGCCGCGCCTGGAAGTGATTCAGCCCGCGCTCGTCGGCCAGCGCCTCGGCCAGCTGCTGGCGGATCGCGCGGTCATCCAGCATGGTCGCGCCGCGCCCGTCGGGGGTGCTGGCGGCAAAGTCGACCAGCGGCTCAACCCCGCTGCGGTGCGCGCCGGAACCCAGCCGTTCGCCCATCAGCACGGTCATGCAGCAGGCCCAGCCCTCGCCCTCGGCGCCGATCCGGCACGAATCCGGGATGCGCACGTCGGTCAGGAACGTCTCGTTGAACTCGCTCATGCCAGAGATCTGGCGGATCGGGCGGGTTTCGATCCCCGGCGTCTTCATGTCGACGACGAAGAAGGTCAGCCCCTTGTGCTTGGGCACGGTCGGATCGGTGCGCACGACCAGAATGCCCCAGTCGGTCAGGTGTGCCCAGCTGGACCAGACCTTCTGCCCGTTGACGATCCAGTCGCCCGAACCGTCATCGGCGCGCACCGCCTTGGTGCGCAGCGCGGCAAGGTCGGACCCGGCGGCGGGTTCGGAGAACAGCTGGCACCAGGTGACCTCGCCCTTCAGGGTGGGCTCGATGAAGCGCGCGCGCTGCTCGTCAGTGCCATGCTTGGCGATCACGGGCAGGGCCATGCCGGTGCCGATCGAGGTGAACGGCCCCTTGGGCAGGTGATACTTGCCCTCTTCCTCGGCAAAGATCACCGCTTCGATCCCGGAGAGGCCGCGCCCGCCAAGCTTCTTGGGGAAGGTCAGCCCCGCCCAGCCGCCGTCGAACAGCTCGCGCATCCAGGCCCGGCCGCGATCGGCCTCTTCCGTATCGGGGATCTTGATGCCCACCGGCAGTTCGTGCGCCGGAGCGTGTGCCGCCAGCCAGGCGCGCGCTTCGGCGCGGAAGGCGGCTTCGGCAGGAGTGTCGGTAAAGTCCATGGTCAGGCCGCCTTTCCTTGGTTGCCGGGCAGGGCGTCGAGCAGCCGGTCCGCCCAGTAGCCGCGATTGCCGAGATTGACCGCGAGCAGCCGCTCGCGCCGGTAGTAGAAGTGGCAGTTCGCCTCGAATGTGTAGCCGATCCCGCCGTGAACCTGCAGGTTCTCGCGCGCGCCCATCTCGAAAGCGCGGATCGCCGAAAGCCGCGCGGCAGCGGCGGCGGCGGGCAAGTCATCGGGCGAAGCTTCGGCGGCCCAGCCGGCGAAATAGGCGTTGGACTTCGCCACTTCGTTGGCGACGGCCATGTCCGCCAGCTTGTGCTTGATCGCCTGGTAGCCGGAGAGGGGCCGTCCGAACATCTGCCGTTCCTTGACATAGGCGAGACCCATTTCAAGGCAGGCTTCGGACGCGCCCACTGCCTCGAACGCGGCCTGCACCGCGGCGCGGTCGAGCAGCAGTTCCAGTACGCCCCGGCCGGGCATGGCCTCAGCCTCGGCGCCGTCGAAATCGAGCCGATAGTGCGGGCGCAGCTGGTCGAAGCTGTCGAGCCGGGTGCGCTTAACGCCCGCCTGGTCGAGCCGGACAAGCGCCAGGGCGTCACCCACCTGCACCACGGCAAGGCTGGCGACGCCGGCGTCGGCGACCGGATGCTTCGCGCCGGTCAGCTTGCCGCCGTCGAGCGTCACGCCCTGCCCCAGCAGCGGCCCCGGCCCTTCAGTGCTGGCGAAGCAGGCGACGACTTCGCCGCTGGCCAGTTTCGGCAGCCATTCGGCCTTCTGCGCCTCGCTTCCCGCCAGGCGGATAGCATCCGCTGCCAGCACGATCGAGGAGAAGAACGGCACCGCCGCATTGACCCGGCCCAGTTCCTGCTGGATCACGCCGAGGTCAAGCTCGCCCATGCCGAGGCCGCCGAAGGCCTCGGGAATGTTGGCGCCGAGGAAGCCCATCTCGGCCAGTTCGCGCCACAGCGGCTCGTCCCATTCCGCGCCCGCATCGATCAGCTCGCGCAGGTTGTCATAGGGGGTGCGCTCGGCAAGCAGGCCACGCGCCTGCTCGGCCAGCATCTTCTGTTCGTCGGAAAGATCGAAATCCATGGTCAGGCAAGGTCCTCGTACCAGGTCGTGGCGAGCCCGCCCATGGCCTCGGCCATGATGAAGGTCTCGCGCGTGACGCGGTTGTGGCAGAGCTGGAGTGCGGCGGCAAAGGGTACCGCATCGGCGGCGATCGCTTCGGCAAGCGCAGCGCGGGCGCCGGCAAGATTGTCGGGAGCAGAGGGCATAAGCGCCCGGATTTCAGCCAGTTCGGCGGCGTCGAAGGCCGCGCCGTGGCTGGCCCGGCGGCGCCAGAACTTGACCAGCCGGGCAAGCTCCTTGGCCTTGGCCGAGGCGCGCTGGTTGCCCGCCGAGGGGACGATGTCGTTCTTGAGGTCATCGAGCGCGGTGGCGAAGAAGCGGTCGGTCCAGTCGGGCTTGCAATCGGGCAGTTCGGGATCGCTCACCGCGATGCCCGACAGGTCCGCGACCGAGCGGACCATCACCCGCTTGTGCATCGTGCCATAGAGCAGCCCGGTGCCGGTCGCGCCCACGGAAGAGCCTTCGGCGCTTTGCAGCGCAGTGCTGGGCACGGAGAAGCTCAGTTGGAAATAGAGCCGGTGATACTTCACCCGCGCCGCTTCGACCGGCATCCCGCTGGCGGCCTCGTAGGCGGCAAACACCTCGGCCATCGGCACGAAGGGCTGGATCAGGCTGCGCACCGCGATCTGGGCGAGGTCCTCCATCGGATCGCCAAGATGGGTCAGTTCCCAGTCAACCAGTGCTGCAACGCGGTTGTCCTCTCCGAACAGGAAATTGCCCGGCCCGGCATCGCCGTGCAGCACCACGGCAGGGCCGCGATCTTCCGGCACGTTGTCCGCCAGCCAGGCGAGTGCCAGCTGCAGGATCGGATCGGGACCGGCGCTGAGGTTCAGGCGCCGCCACTGGGCAATATTCTCACGGATGCGCCGCGCGGGCGGCTCGGAAGCATCACCCAGCGGCGCCAGCGCAGGATGGCTGGCGTCGACCCGGTGCAGCGCGGCGAGCTGGCCGATGAAATCGCGGGCCAGCTCGGTCTTGTCCGCCGCCTGCGGGAAACGGTCATTGCCGGAAACGAATTCGCTCAGCAGCGCGAGGTGCGAGGGGAAGCTGCCAACCAGCGGCGCGACCTTCACGCCCGCGTCGGCCAGCGGACCGGACAGCGCGCCGAGAATCGCCGTCTCGCGCTCGAAGTACGGCATCCGCGAGGGATCGCCCGCGCGTCCGTCCCAGGCGAGGTAGCAGCGCTTTTCCGCGCCGTCCGGATAGCGCAGCGTCACTTCCGCCCCCTGACGCGAGGCGCCGCCGCCGCCGCGCGCCTGTTCGGCGGCGATGACAGCGCCGGTCTGGCGCTCTACCTGTTCGCGCAGGTCTGCGGGGATTGCGCTTGCCATCGGTCCTCTCAGTTATATAACTAGGTCAAACAGCATTGCCTTACACACATCGGGCAGGAGAGAGTCAAGCGTGAGCTACGAAACCATCCTAGTCGACGTTGCAGATCACGTCGCTACCATCACCATCAACCGGCCTGAGGCGATGAACAGCTTCACTCGGACCATGATGGAGGAATTCCGCCAGCTGTGGCACGAAATTGCGTGGAACGACGACATTCACGTTTCGGTCGTGCGCGCCGCGCGGGGCCGGGCCTTCTGCACCGGGGTCGACGTCAACTCCGCCGCCAAGGGCGAGGCTCCAGCGGTCGATCTCGACAATATCTGGCACTGTTTCGATCCGGGCGACTACCTGGGGCCGAAGTCAATGCACTGCTGGAAGCCGATGATCTGCGCGGTCCACGGCATGGCCGCAGGCGGCGCGTTCTACTGGCTGAACGAGGCGGACATCATCATCGCTTCGGAAGAGGCGACCTTCTTCGATCCGCACGTCACCTATGGCATGACCAGCGCGCTGGAGCCGATCGGCATGACCTACAAGATGCCGCTGGCCGACGTGCTGCGGATGGTCCTCCTCGGCAATGACGAGCGGATGAGCGCGGAATACGCCAAGTCCATCGGCCTCGTCAGCGAGGTGGTGAAGCTGGAAGACCTGTGGGCCCGCGCCAACGAACTGGCCCTGCAGATCGCCGCGAAGCCGCCCGCCGCGATCCAGGGCAGCGTCAAGGCAATCTGGACCAGCCTCGACATGCCGCGCAGCGTCGCGCTGGCAAACGGCCTGAAATATCCGCAGATCGGCAACCCGGTCGGGGTGCCGCAGGTCAACCGCGAAGCGCTGATGGCCAACAAGGCCAAGAAGTACACGCTGCGCTGATGACCCACCCGCGCCTCCACGCTCGCGTCAGCCCCGACAAGCCCGCCGTCATCATGTCCGACGGTTCGCCCGGCCTGACCTATGGCGAGCTGGAGGACCGGGCCAACCGCGGCGCGCACCTGCTGCGCGAACTGGGGGTCAGGCAGGGCGAGACCATCGCCTACTGGCTTCCCAATTGCCCCGAAGTCTACGAGGTTTACTGGGCGGGGCAGCGCGCGGGTTGCTACATCACTCCGATCGCCACGGCGCTGACGGCGGAAGAGGCAGACTACATCGTCGGCAATTCGGGCGCGAAAGTGCTGGTGACGGACAACTCGATCCCGGGCCTCGCCGCGCTTCCGCAGCGCGAAGGCGTGACCGTGCTGAGCCGCGAGGAATGGCGCGCCGCCCTGGATCGCCAGCCGACAGGGCCGATTGCCGACGAGGCTCCCGGCTTCCACATGGTCTATTCCAGCGGCACGACCGGGCGGCCCAAGGGCATCCGCCTGCCCCTGCCCGAGGGCGAGGTGACCGCCTCCCACCAGCTCGCCGAACAGATCGGCGGGCGTTACGGGCTTGGGCCACAGGACACTTATCTCTCGCCCGCGCCGCTCTATCACACGGCGCCGCTGGCCTACACCACCGCCGGTCACCGCCTGGGCGCGACCGTGGTGGTCATGCCCAAGTTCGATGCCGAGGAAGCACTGAAAGCGATCCAGGACCACCGTGTCACCATGACGCAGATGGTGCCGACCATGTTCGTGCGGATGCTCAAGCTGCCGGAGGAAGTCCGCAAGGGCTACAATCTCTCCTCGCTGCGCCACCTCGTCCACGCCGCCGCGCCCTGCCCGGTGCCGGTCAAGCACGCGATGATCGACTGGCTGGGGCCGATCATCTTCGAATACTACGGCGGCTCGGAAGGCAACGGCTCCACCGCGATCACTTCGGAAGAGTGGCTGCAGAAACCCGGCTCGGTCGGCAAGGCCAGCTGGGGCACGATCCATATCTGCAACGATTCGGGCGACGAACTGCCCGCCGGCGAGCAGGGCATCGTCTATTTCGAGGGCGGCTGGGACTTCAAGTACCTTGGCGACGAGGACAAGACCCGTGACGCGCGCAACCCCAAGCATCCCACCTGGTCGACGCTGGGCGATGTCGGTTATCTGGATCAGGACGGCTACCTCTTCCTGACCGACCGCAAGAGCTACATGATCATTTCCGGCGGCGTGAACATCTACCCGCAGGAGGTCGAGAACCTGCTGATCACCCATCCGCGCGTCGCCGATGCGGCGGTGATCGGGGTGCCGAACCCGGACTTCGGCGAGGAAGTGAAGGCGGTGGTCCAGCCGCTCGATCCGGCCGACGCCACTCCCCAGTTCGCCAAGGAGCTGATCGACTTCTGCAAGGCGCACCTCAGCCCGATCAAGTGCCCGCGCTCGGTCGATTTCGATCCGGCGCTGCCCCGGCTCGACAACGGCAAGCTCTACAAGCGGCTGATCAAGGACCGCTACTGGAAGAAGGACTGACCGCCCAGACCTGCCCCTCGCGGCACAGGTTCAGCGGCGGCAGGCCCGCCTGCTCGCCAATCGCGGCGATGTAGGAGGCAATCGCTTCTGCGTGCTCCCCGGCGAGGACCGGGCGACCTGGCGGCTCGAACCACACGGGCAGGAACCCGGCCTCGATCCGGCCGTCCTCGTGCCACAGCAGCCGTCCGATCATCCCGTTGACCGCCTCAGGGTGGAACGGGGCGAGCGGATAGGCGGGGTCCGGTTCGAACCCGAACATCGTCTTGCGCCGCTCGACCCACTCCGCGCGGGCCGGATGGTCCTGCGCCGGAGCGAGCGCGTGGGTGACAACGCAGCCGTTGCCTAGGCCGTGGAACACCGGCCTCCCCTCGACCAGCTCGATCCCGCGCGCGATGTGGGCGTGATGGCCCGCGACGACATCGGCCCCGGCGCGGATCGCGGCGGCGGCGAGCGGTCGCTCGTAGGCGGCAAGCTCGGCGGGACGGTGGGTGATCCCCTTGTGCAGGGCGACCACCACCAGGTCTGCCTGCTGACGCGCGGCGGCGATGTCCGCCTCCATCAGCGCCTGCGAGGCAGGGTCGATCTCGACCAGTTTCGCCTGCGGACGGCTCGGCCCACCATCGCTGGCGAGCACATTGACATAGGCGCAGCCGGGCTTGCCCTCAGCCGCCCAGCACAGTTCCGGCCCGACGCAGTTGTAGCTGAGCAGCGCCACAGTCCGCGCGCCCAGCGGGATCAGCGCGGGTGCGCACGCCTCGGCCAGGGTCATCCCCGCCCCGGCATGGGCAATGCCATTGCGCTCCAACCCCGCGATCGTCTCGGCGAGGCCCGGCACGCCGCAGTCCATCATGTGGTTGCCCGCCATCGACACCGCCCCGATCCCGGCGCGGGCGAGCGCATCGAGGTGCGCGGGGTTCGCACCTGGCGCCGGCACGTCGCCCGGCATTTCGTCCTCGCTGGTGGTGTAGGGCACTTCGAGATGGCCAATGGCGAGGTCCGCCGCGCGGGTCAGCGGCGCGATACCCGCCAGCCAGTGGTCGGGATCGGGTACGTCGAGGATCAGGTCGCCCAGCAGCAGGATTTCTTGCGCGGCCATGATCAGATCGCCTTTTCAGTGCATAATGCAGCAATCGCCTCCGCGCTGTAGCCCAGTTCGGCCAGCACGGCCTCGGTATCGGCGCCCAGCAGCGGCACTCTCGGCAATTCAGCGGGCCGCTCCACCGCGAAACCGGGGCCGAGTACGCCGAGCGGCTGTTCCCGGTCCGGCAGCAGGGCCTCCTGCACCAGCCCGCGCACGGCCATGTGCGGCTCGCTCAGCGTCTCGCCGATCTCGCGCAGGCGGGCGGCGGGCACCCCGGCACTGGTCAGTTCCGCTTCGAGGTCAGCAGCCTTGCGGGTCAGCAGATATTCGGTCAGCCAGCCCTTCAGCGCCGCGTAGTTCTCCACCCGCGCGGCGTGGGTGGCAAAGCGTGGATCGGCGAGCAGGTCCGACCTGCCCCACACGGCGAACATCGCCTCGATCTGGTGCTGGTGGTTGGCCCCCAGCGCGATCCAGCCATCGGCGCAGGCATAGTATTCCGCCGTCGCGACCAGCCGGAAGCCCCGGTTGCCGGTGCCCTTGGGCGCCTGCCCGGTATAGGACCAGACGCTGGCCGCCGTGCCCATGATCTTGAGCGCGGCGTCCAGCATGGCGACGTCGATCGCCTTGCCCTGACCAGTCGCATCACGTTCGCGCAGCGCCGCCAGCACGGCGATCACGCCAAGGTAGCCGGTGAAGCAATCGACCACCGGAATGCCGATCTTGAACGGCCCGGCCTCGGTCCCGTTCATGATCGCCATGCCGGAGACGGCTTGGGCAATGTGATCGTAGGCCCCCCAGTCGCGCCACGGACCCTGCTGCCCGAACCCGCTGAGCGACAGCATGATCAGGCGCGGATTGTTGGCGCTCAGCGCTTCGTAGCCCAGCCCCAACCGCGCGATCACGCCAGGGCGGTAGTTCTCCACCACCACGTCGGCCTTTGCCGCCAGTTCACGCGCAATTTTCAGACCTGAAGCCGACTTGAGGTTGAGCGTGACCGAGCGCTTGCCGAAATTGGCGGCGGCGAAGGGCACGCTCATGCCGGGAAGCCCTGCGTGCTCGGTATAGTGGCGGAAATCGTCGCCCTTCCCGGGCGGTTCGATCTTGATGACTTCTGCGCCCAGCTGCTGCAACATCTGCGTCGCGGTCGGCCCGGCGATGGCGTGAGTGAAATCGAGCACCCGGATTCCGGCGAGCGGCAGCATCACCCGCGCTCCCCGGAAAAGGCGCCAGCGGCCTCCAGCGCGGCGGAATCGAAGCCAAGTTCGCCGAGGATCGCGGCGTTGTCAGCCCCCGCAGGACCAGCAGCGCGCGGCTCGACCGCCGCACTGGCCGAAAGGGTGAAGGGCAGCGAAAGCTGGCGCACCGGCTCCTGTCCTTCGAGCGGCACCTCGAGCACCCGTCCCCGCGCCAGGTTGTGCGGGTGGGCCAGCGCCTCTTCGGGCGAATAGACCGGCATGGCCTGCGTTTCCGCTGCCGACAGCAAGGCAAACCACTCGTCGCGGCTGCGGGTCAGGAACAGCGCCTTGAGCTCCGCCTCGATCCCGGCATGGGCGGCAAAATCGTGCTGGAGCGGGGCGAAGTCTGGCCGCCCAACCGCCTCGCAGAAGCGTCGCCAGTAGGCCGGTTCCATGTCGGTGGTGCACAGGTAGCCGCCATCGCCGCAGCGCCAGACCCCGCCCTTGGGATGCCAGCTGCCGAGCGGCGGCAGTTTATCCAGATCGTCCTCGCGCCCCATGCCGACAAGCAGCAGCGGCAGTGAAGCGTCGGACATGGCGACATCGACGTGCTGCCCCGCACCGCTGCGTTCGCGGGCGGCCAGCGCCAGCAGCATCGCGATCGAGGCGTGCGCCCCGGCCAGAACATCTGCCACCTGCAGCCCCGGCAGCGAAGGCACCGGCATTCCATTCAGCCTCCCCAGCACCCCGGCCAGCGCCAGCGCCATCGGATCGTGTCCAGCCCGGCCCGCATAGGGGCCATCCTGTCCGCCGAAGCTGACCGAGAGATAGATCAGGCGCGGGTTGAGCGCGGCCATCGCCTCATACCTATAGCCCATCGCCGCCATCACGCCGGGGCGGTAATCCTCGATCAGCACGTCCGCCTCGGCGATCAGCTTTTCCAGCACCGGCCGCGCGGCGGCGTGACCGGGGTTGATCATCAGGCTGCGCTTGTTGCGGTGATAGCTCGGCCGGGCGCGGCGGCGAGCGGCCTTCGCGGGATCACCGTCCTTGCCGAACATCGCCTCGTGCTTGGCGATCTCGCGCGGGTGCTCGATACGCACCACGTCCGCGCCCATGTCGGCGGCGATCCAGCTGGGATAGGCGCCGGGTAGGAAGCGCGAGAAATCGACGATCTTCAGGCCATCAAGCGCGGGCATGACGCTCCTCCGCACGAGCCGTAGCGGGTCCCTCGATAAACGCTGTGATCGCTGCCTCGATCCCCTCTCCGTCCTCGCCCTCGCGGTTGAAGTTGTCGGCGGTGAGTTCAAGCACCGGCACTCCGGCGGCGCGCAGGGCGCGGACCACGAAGGGATCGGCATCCTGCAGCGCTACGGCGGCATCGACCGAATGGGTCTCAGCCTCGTGCACGTGCCACGGCCCGGCCCAGGTCGGCATGCGCAGTTCATCGCCCATGCAGACCACGCGGCTGGCCAGCGCGCGCAGTGGATCGCCGCCCTGCGACAGGTCGCGGATATAGCCATCGGCGGCGAGCGCGAGGTACATCGACCAGACGAACACCGCGCCGTGGCTTTCCTCCCACTTCTGGTAGAAGCCCATCTCGCTCCACAACCCGCGCCCGACCCACATCAGGCGAATGCGCTCGTTCGGGCAGGCGGCGAGCCCCGCATCGACCCGCGCCTTGACCTCCTCGTAGAAGTCGCGCGCCGCATCGCGGGCCCATTCGGTGCCGCGATGCCACTGAGGCACCATGGTCGCGGGCATCGAATCGACCACGCCAATCGGGGCCGGGATCGTGCGGGCGACGAGGTCGCGGGTCTGGCGGTAATAGTCCTCCTGCTCGTTGACGAGGTCCATCACCTCGGCAAACCGCTGGGGCGAAAAGGTGCGGCCGGTCTTCGCCTCGATAGTGGCGATAACCTCCCGCATTTCCGCGACCATCAGGTCGACGCGCTCGGCCTCCACGGCCTGCTCCCAGTTGCCGGGAAGTTGCACCCACCAGTCGGAATAGAGATCGGGGCGCGGGTCGATGGTGCGTTCGTAGATGAAGCAATCGGCCCCGGTCTGCCCGGCCCATTCCTCGAACAGCTTGAGCGTGGGGTCGGACGAAACGACGGCATGGACGAAATCGGGCTTCGGCAGACCGTCCCACGGGGCATTCTCCGGATCGTCGTCGAAGGCAGCGGCGATCCCCTGCGCGCTGTAGGCCTCCACGTCAGCCGGATAATCGTGCGCGCGCAGCAGGCCCTGATAGCGGCGCGACTGCTGCTTGGCGGCAACGATCGAGGCCCACCACTGGTTGACCACGAAGGGCACGTCCAGCGCGCGCAGGATTTCCTGCGGGGCATTGGCATTGGCCATGGCAAAGGGCGCGCCGTTCGCCACCGCTTCGCGCACCGAGGCGAACCAGTCGCGCTGGTAGGCGTTGAAGCTGGCGACCGAGGTCAGCGACTTGCGGCTGCGGCCCTGCTCCGGGCGGGGCTTGGCGGCGGCGGGCTTCGGCGGCTGAGCCTTAGGCGCGGGCGGGTCGAGCGGACGGCCCGCGATCAGCGCGGCGATTTGTTCGGTAAACCGCGCATCGGGCTGTGCCCTGGTCTTCAGCTGGGCGAAGGGAACCGCATCCCCCAGCGCGCGCAGGATCGCCGCGACGTCCCACGGGGCAGCCTCGTCGCCGTCGATCCGCAGGTGCAGGACAAGGTC
>JAYRMP010000076.1:0-7371 GCA_041912655.1 Novosphingobium sp.
TGGCGGGGGTGGCACCCCCGCGCCGCCCCCGCGGTCCCCCCCCCCCCCCCCCCCCCACGGGGGTGGTTTCAGGAGGCCGGGTTGCCCAGCAGCACCTGCGCCGCTTCGCTGCCATCGAGCAGGCGGTTGTCGCGGCGGGCGACCTGCCAGCCCTTGCCCACCCGCGCCAGTTCCCAGCGGTTGGCGGAAACGCGCACCGCCTGCCAGCCCTCACCCTCCTTGCGGAAAACCACGCTGTGACAGCGGGCAGTGGCGCGGTCGCCGGCAAGGTCGATGGCGGGCGAGGTCAGGACATGGGCGCATCCGTTCGCCATCAGCTCGCGGTGGACCGGCCCCTCGATCAGCGCGGCAATGGCCTCGCGCCCCTGCGCCTCCCCCATGCCGCCGACGGCATAGACCGCGTCTTCGGCAAACAGCGCCGCCACGCCTGCCGCATCGCCGCTATCGGCCAGCGGACCATAGCGCGCGATCAGGTCGCGGATCGCCTCGCGGTCTTCCAGCGCGCGCAGGCGCTCGGCAACGCGTTCAACCACGCGCCGCCTTGCGCCCCGCCTGCCGCCCGAAGAAGGTGCAATCGGCGAGGCTGAGGCCCGAGGAATAGCCATGCCCCCAGGCCGGCAGGCCCGAAGTGCAGCGTCCGGCGGCGTAGAGCCCCGGGATCGCCGCGCCATCGCGGCCCAGCACTTCGCCATCGGTGCTGGTGCGCAGCCCGCCAAGGGTGAAGAAGCTGAAGTAGCTGGCCTGGAAATTCAGTTCGAGCGCGACGAACGGCCCCTGATCGAGCGGGGTCAGGATCGGCGGACGCTTGCCGAACAGCGGATCGCGCCCCTCGCGCGCATGCTCGTTGTAGACTGCCATCGTCGCCGAGAGCGTGCCCCTGGGCATTTCCAGCTCTGCCTCGACCTCTTCCCAGCTGTCGCCGGTGCCCGCGATGCTCATCCGGGCGAAGTCCATCGGCTGGACGAAATGGGCATTGTCGAGCAGCAAGTAGACCTTGCCGCCGTCCTGATCGACCGCGCAGCGGCTGACCCGGCCGTGGTAGCAGTCCTCATTGATGAAGCGCTGGCCCTGCACGTTCACGAACACGCCGTAGGCATTGCTTTCCGGCATGGTCCACGGGCAGGTGGTGAAGAACTGCTCCATGTGCACGGCATCGCCGCCCGCCCCCATCCCCAGCTCGATGCCCGCGCCATCGTCCTTGTCGCCGATGGGATCGTTGAGCTTGAAGGTATCCGGGCAATACTTGCGGCGCATCGCCTCGTTGAACACGAAGCCGCCGGTCGCCAGCACCACGCCCTTCGCCGCCTTCACGAAGCGCGGCTGGTTGTCGATCCGCACCACCACGCCGACGATCCGCTGGCCATCCTGCACCAGCGCGAGGGCGCGGGCATCGACCACCACTTCGACGCCCTTTGCCCGAGCGGAGGCTTCCAGAATGTCGACCAGCGGCCGCCCGCCGCCCCAGCCCATGTGCTGGATCACGTGGCCGCGCGGGGCGGGTTTCGCCACGTCACAGAACGGCGCGGCGGCTTCGCTGCCCGACCAGATCAGGGTGGAATCGTCGGTCGGTTCGATGTGCTTGCCGGGCAGGTAGTTGCCGCGATAGGGCACGCCCTGGGCCTTGAGCCAGGCGAAGTGGCTGAGCGCCTCGCGACCGTAGAGCTCGCACTTCGCCTCGTCGGCGCAGGGACCTCCAGCCAGCTTGAGGTAGGCGGTAAAGTCCTCGGTCGTGTCCTCGAACCCGGCGGCGCGCTGCACTTCGGTGCCGCCGCCCCCGCCGATGTAGATCTCTCCGCCGGACAGGCCCGAGGCGCCGCCGCTGCCCGAATTGCGTTCGAACAGCATGACCCGCGCGCACGCGTCCGCCGCCTCGATCGCGGCGCAGGCGCCCGCCGCGCCGAAGCCGATCACGGCGACGTCGGTTTCGAAATCCCACTCAGCGACTTCGGCGGCGGGATAGGGGCGGTGGAGCGAAATGTCGGGCATGGTCAGGCTCACAGGTAGCCGCCGTCCTGGTAGATCAGCGGCGATACGTCCTCGCTCACCTCGGCGCTCAGGACGCGGGCGATGACGATAGAATGGGTGCCATAGGCCAGCATGGCGTCGATCACGCAGGACAGGTTAGCCTGGGCGCCAGCGAGCAGCGGGACGCCGCTCGGGCCCTCTTGCCAATCGCCGATCCGGAAGCGCTCATCCTGCGGCACGCCGCCGCCGAAGGCCGCCGAAACGTCCTGCTGGTGGCGCGAGAGCAGGTTCACCGAGAGCGGCGCGGTCGGCACCAGCAGACCGTGCAGCAGGGTCGAGCGGTTGACGCAGATCAGCACCGCCGGGGGATCGGCAGTCAGCGAGGTGACCGAAGTCGCCGCCATGCCGACCGGACCGGCTTCACCCTTCGCGGCGACGATCGCGACTGCCGAGGCCAGCCGCCGCATCGCCGCCCTGAACTGGCCGGGCAGTTCCTCCGGGACCAGCGGGTAGCCGTCAGCCACGCAGGAATTCCAGGGAGTGGCGGTTGAACTCCTCGGCCCGTTCGACCTGCACCCAGTGGCCGGTGCGGGTGAAGGTCATGCAGCGCGCATCCTGGCACAGGTCGAGGAAATGCCGCGCACCGCTTTCCGGACAGAACTCGTCGTTGAGGCCCCACATTACGAAGACGGGGACATTCAGTTCGCCAAGGCGCTGCCCGAGGTTGGGCGTGCGCATCCGCATCAGCACGTCCTTGGGCTGGGTGCGTGCGACGGCGAAGCGTTCCTGCACCAGCGCTTCGGGGATTTTCGACGCGAAGTCCGGATGGACGAGGTTGCCGATCAGACGGCGCTGCTCGTCGAGGTTGAAGTCCGGCCCACCGAAGTTGGACACCATCTTGGTGATCCCCGGCATCTTGAAGTAGTCGGCCTGCTCCTCGATGCAGCCCGGCGCCATCAGGATCAGCCGTTCGGTAAACTCCGGATGGTCGAGCGTCAGCTGGATCGCCACCCCGCCGCCCAGGGAATTTCCGACCAGCGTGGCCCGGGTGATGCCGTGGGCAATCAGCGCCTGATAAAGCGAGTCGGTGAACAGCTGGAGCGTATAGTCGATCCCCTCCGGCTTCGACGAAGCGCCATAGCCGATCAGGTCGGGCAGGATCACGCGGTAGCCCGCCGCGACGAATTCCGGCCAATTCTGGCGGAAGTTCGACGCACCGGAAGCCCCCGGGCCGCTGCCGTGAACGAAGACCACGACCGGGCCTTCGCCCGCGTCCTTGAGGTGGATCGAATAGCCGCCCTCGGTTTCATAGGTCGCTGCGCGAAGCTCAGTCATGGGGTCTGCCTTCAGAGGAACGGGTTGAGCGGATCGGCGCCAAGCATGGTGCCGATGGCATCGCCGGTACGGTTGTTGGGATCGTTTGCGACGTGAGCGCGCCCAGCGTTGAGATCGAGCCAGGGCTGGATGATCTCGCTGCTGGTGTAGATCGCGCGTCCGCCCAGCAGTTGGACGACATCGTCGATCAGCCCCGCCAGGCGGCGCACCACGGTGGCCGACTGGTAGGTATAGAACGCCCGCTTCTCCATCGGGATCGCCTCACCGCGCTCGGCATAGCCCATCAGGTCCTCGAAGGTGAGGCGCAGGGTGGTTTCCATCTCGCCCTTCTCGGCAATCGCCCGAGCGAGCGCGGCATGGAGGATCGGATCGGCCTTGGAAGCCTTTCCGGTGTTGGTCGAAACGCGGTCCTGCATGATCGCCAGGCCCGCATTGATCGCCGCCTGCGCGCCGCCGAAGGCCGCGGTCGAGACCGAGCGGGTGAAGACCTGCGCCCAGGGCAGGCGATAGAGCGGACCGGTGTTCACTTCCTGACCGGGGTTCTGGCAGAGGAACCCGTCGATCGAGCGGTGGGTGCGGTAGTCCGGCACGAACACGTCATCGACGATGATATCGTGGCTGCCGGTGCCCTGCAGGCCGAACACGTGCCAGGCGTCCTCGTCGATCGCATAGTCGCTGCGCGGCAGCAGGAAGGTGCGCATTTCGGCGGGAGTGCCATCGTCCTTGGGCGGACAGAACGCCCCCAGCAGCACCCAGCCGCAATGCGTCGAACCGGTCGAGAAGCCCCAGCGGCCCGAGAGGCGGAAGCCGCCCTCGACATGGGTCACCTTGCCCACCGGCTGGTAGGTGGAAGACACCAGCATCGAGGCATCCGTACCCCAGACCTCTTCCTGCGCCTGATCGTGGAATAGCGCCATCTCATAGGGATGGCAGCCGACCACGCCGTACATCCAGCCGGTCGACATGCAGCCCTCGGCCAGCGCCTTCTGCACGTCGAAGAACACGTTGGGGTGCATTTCATATCCGCCCCAGCGGCGCGGCTGGAGGATGCGGAAGAAGCCCGCTTCCTGCATTTCCGCGATCGTTTCGGCGGGGACATTGCGTTCGCGCGTGCACTGTTTCGCGCGGGACTTCAGCACGGGGATCATCGCGCGGGCCCGGGCGACGAGTTCTTCGGCGCTGGGCGTGGCAGTGGTGCTGTCGATCTGCTGTGCGGCCGTAGCCATTTCTCCCGACTCCTTTGTGTCGACTCAATTGCCGCTCAATTCGACGGCTTCGTAAAATTTTTTATCGTTTGATACGCAAATCGTCAATTGAAAACCCGTTTCGCTTCCGATAATGCGCTTTTCGACTAGGATTGAAACCGCGATTCCGTGAAGGACGCATTTTGAGAGGGGGATTGGCCAGCTTGGCTCAGGCGCAGACCATCGACCTGTCGGCACAGGTGGCAATCGTCACCGGGGGCACGCGCGGCCTGGGGCGGGATATCGCCGCAGCGCTGGCGCAGGCCGGTGCGCGCGTCGTGGCCTTTGCGCGCAATGCACCCGAAGTGCCGATTGACGGCGTCAGCTTCCTGCCGGGCGACATCCGTGATGCCGAAATGGCCAGGGGCCTCGTGGATCAGGTGGTCGCCGAACACGGGCGGCTGGACATCCTCGTCAACAATGCCGGCGGCTCGCCCGCCGTCGCCGCCGAAAGCGCCAGCCCGCGCTTTGTCGAGGCGATTCTCAAACTCAACCTCGTCGCTCCGCTGCATCTCGCGCAGGCGGCGCATCCGCACATGGTCAGGGCGGGCGGCGGTTCGATCATCAACATCGCCTCGGTCTCGGGCATCCGCCCCTCCCCAGGCACCGCCGTCTATGGCGCGGCCAAGGCGGGCCTGCTCAACCTGACGCAAAGCCTGGCGCAAGAGTGGGGGCCGGCAGGCGTGCGCGTCAACGCGATCATCGCCGGGCTGATGCAGACCGAAACTGCCGAGGCGACCTATGGCGATGCCGAAGCTCAGGCGGCGGTCGGCCGTTCGATGCCGCTGCAGCGCATGGGCACCGGCGCCGATCTTGCCGGCGCGGTGCTGTGGCTCTGCTCGCCGATGGCGGCCTGGGTCAGCGGCGCGCGCATCAACGTCGATGGCGGGGGCGAGCGCCCGTATTTTCTGGATCTGGTGAAAGGGGCCGAGGCCTGATGAGTGTGAAGTCGCTGGGCTATGTCGTGATAGAAGCGACGCAGCCGGCCGAATGGGACCGGTTCCTGACCCGTGTCGCGGGCGCCATGCGCGCGCCCGACGCGGCTGATGGCGCGGCGCTCTACCGCGTAGACCAACGGCCGTTCCGCTTCCGGATCGAGAGCGGTTCGACCGACCGTCTGGTCGCCCCGAGCTACGAGGTGGCCAGCGAGGCCGAGTTCGACGCCTTGGCCGCGAAGATCGCCGCCGCCGGGCGCGAGGTTGTCCGCGGCAGTGCCGAACAGGCCGCTGCCCGCGCCGTTGCCGCCTTCTTCCGCACCAGCGACCCGGCGGGCAACGCGCTGGAATTCTACCACGGCGACAGCATCAGCGAGGTTCCGTTCGTCTCTCCCGCAGGCGTGTCCCGCTTCGTCACCGGCGAGCTGGGCATGGGCCATGCGGTGCTCTGCGCGCCCAATTTCGACGAGACGGTGGCCTTCTATTGCGATGTGGTCGGCTTCGGGCAGACCGACATGCCGCGGTTCTATTTCATGGGCGGACCGCCGGAAGACGCCGGCATGGGCTTTGCCTTCCTGCATGCCAGCAATGGCCGCCACCACAGCCTCGCGCTCGCCGAAGGCCCGGTGCCGCCGTCGAACTGCGTCCACCTGATGCTGGAAATGCCGGACCTGATCGAGGTCGGCAAGGCACACGACCGGATGCGCGCGGAGGGCTTCCCCGAAAGCGCTACGCTGGGCCGCCACGTCAATGACGAGATGACCAGTTTCTACGTCCAGACCCCCGCCGGCTTCGATCTGGAAATCGGCTGCGACGGACTGGTGATCGATCCGGCCACCTGGGAAACCACCCGGCACGAGGCGATCAGCGTCTGGGGCCACGTCTGGGCCTGGCAGGAAGCCATGAAGAAGGCAGCGGAATGATGCTCGACAAACGGATGACCCCGGCCGAAATCGTCGGCCAGCTCAAGGATGGCATGACCATCGGGATCGGCGGCTGGGGCCCGCGGCGCAAGCCGATGGCGCTGGTGCGCGAAATCCTGCGCTCCGACCTCAAGGACCTCACCGTGGTCGCCTATGGCGGCGCAGACGTCGGCATGCTCTGTGCGGCCGGCAAGGTCCGCAAGCTGGTCTTCGCCTTTGTTTCGCTCGATGCGATCCCGCTCGAACCCTGGTTCCGCAAGTCGCGCGAGGCCGGGCAGATCGAGGTGCTGGAACTGGACGAAGGCATGTTCCAGTGGGGCCTCAAGGCCGCCGCCTTCGGCCTGCCGTTCCTGCCGACCCGCGTCGGTCTTGGCACCGATCTGGCCGAACTGGGCGGCCTCAAGACCGTGCAATCGCCCTATGCCGACGGCGAAGTGCTGATCGCCATGCCCGCGCTGAAGCTCGATGCGGCGCTGCTCCACGTCAACCGCAGCGACTGGCGCGGCAATGTCCACGTGTTCGGGCCGGACGTCTATTACGACGAGTGGTTCGCCCGCGCCGCGGCGAAGACCTATGTCTCCTGCGAAGAACTGGTCGACCGGATGGAAGACCACTATCCCGCCGAGGCCCAGGCCAACATCGTCGAACGCGCTTTCATTTCCGGCGTCACCCACCTGCCCTGCGGCGCGCATCCTTCCTCGATGCCGCCCGCCTACGGCTGGGACATGAAGGCCTTCAAGGCCTACACCGACGCGGCAAAGGACCCCGGCGACTGGAACGCAGTCAAGGACCGCTTCGTCGGCAACAGTGAAGCCGACTATCTTGCAACCTTTGGCGGAAAGGAGGCGGTAGCGGCTCTCCCGCTGCCGATTTTCTGATGAGCCATCGCAACTCCCCCACAGCCGTGGGGGGGGGGGGGGGTGGGGGGGGGGCCCCCCCCCCCGCGGCGGCGACGCGGGCCCCCCCACG
>JAYRMP010000076.1:7381-14619 GCA_041912655.1 Novosphingobium sp.
TGTCGAGACACGTCGCGCACCCGTGTCTCGACTTCGCTCGACACGAACGGAGGTTGGACATGACTGAAGTAACCCTCGCAGAACTCTGCATCTTCGCCTGCTCCGAGGCATTCCGCGGCAATGGCGAGATCGTCGCCACCGGGGTCGGCCCGGTACCGCGCCTTGCCGCAAGCCTCGCCAAGCTGACCCACACGCCCGAGCTGATGATGACCGATGGCGAAGCCTATCTGGTCGAGCAGCCGGTGCCGCTGGGGCCGCGCGCCTATGACGATCGCAAGGCGGCGGGCTACCTGCCGTTCTCGCGGTTCTTCGACGCGGCGGTGTGGAGCGGGCGGCGCCACGCGATGGTCACCCCGACCCAGATCGACCGGTTCGGACAGATCAACCTGTCGCAGCTCGGCGGCACCCACCGCCAGCCCAAGACCCAGATGCTGGGCGTGCGCGGGTTCCCCGGCAACACGATCTACCACCCCAACAGCTTCTTCTTCCCCAGCCACACCACGCGCGTCTTCGTTCCCGGCGAAGTCGATATGGTTTCGGGCGTTGGCTACAATCCGGCGAAGCGGATGCCGGGCGGGAACTATTCGGCGGTCGACCTGCGCCGGATCGTCACCAACCTGTGCGTGATGGACTTCGGCGGGCCGGATAATGCGGTGCGCGTGACCTCGCTCCACCCTGGCGTGACTCTTGCCGAAGTGCAGGAAGCGACCGGCTTTGAGCTGATCGACGCGGTTGCCGGTGAAACGGCGCTGCCCGATGCCGAGGCGCTGGACATCATCGCGCGGCTCGATCCGCACGGCATCCGCGCCAGCGTGATCAAGGACAATCCCCCAGCACGGAGGGCTGCATGACCGACCTCGTCCAACCCAAGAACGTCGACATCACCTACGAGACGGACGAGCCGGTCCGCTACGAGGTGGAAGGCGGCGTCGCCTGGATTACGATGAACCGTCCGGGCTTCAACAATGCCCAGAACGGCCAGATGACCTATGCGCTCGACGATGCGTTCCAACGCGCGGTCAAGGACGATGCGGTGCGCTGCATCGTGCTGGCGGGCGAAGGCAAGCACTTCTCCGCCGGGCACGACATCGGTACGCCCGGGCGCGATCTCCACAAGGAGTTCGACAACCGCCTGATGGTGCCGCCGCACACCAACAAGCCCGCCGCGGAGCTGCTTTATACCCGCGAGCAGGAACAGTACCTCGGCATGTGCCGCCGCTGGCGTGACATTCCAAAGCCGACCATCGCCATGGTACAGGGCGCCTGCATCGCGGGCGGGCTGATGCTGGCCTGGGTCTGCGACCTGATCGTGGCGAGCGAGGACGCCTTCTTCCAGGACCCGGTGAACCCGCTGATGGGCATTCCGGGGGTCGAATACTTCGCCCACGCCTATGAACTGCCGCCGCGCGTCGCCAAGGAATTCCTGCTGCTGGGCGAGCGGATGAGCGCGAGCCGCGCCTACGACTTCGGCATGGTCAACAAGGTGGTTCCGCGCGACCTGCTGCGCGAGGCGACCGCCGCCTGGGCGAACAAGCTGGCGGGCCAGAACCGGCTCGGCAACTGGCTGACCAAGCAGGCCGTCAACCACGTCGAGGAACTGCGCGGCAAGCGCGCGGCGATGGACGCGGTGTTCCACATGCACCACTTCGCCCACGCCCAGAACGACCTCGTCACCGGGGATTCGATCGGCGGCGTCAGCGGCAAGTCGGCGGCGAGTGCCAATAAGTCGCAGGATGGCAAGGCCTGACATGACCGACGCGCTCGCCACGGCCCTTACCCGGCGGCTCGGCTGCCGCCTGCCGGTGATCCAGACCGCGATGGGCTGGATCGCCACGCCCGCGCTGGTCGCGGCGAGCAGCAATGCGGGCGCATTCGGCTTTCTCGCTGGCGCGGTGATGAAACCGGCCGAACTCGGCGAAGCGATTGCCCGCCTGAAGGACATGACGCCCCACGCTTTCGGGGTGAACTTCCACTCGTTCCAGCCGGGCGCGGCGGAGATCGTGGAGATCATCCTTGCCAATGCCGACCGGGTCCGCGCGGTCAGCTTCGGGCGCGGGCCGGATGCGAAGATGATCGGCCGGTTTCGCGATGCGGGGATTCTCTGCATCCCCACCGTCGGCGCGGTGAAGCACGCGGAAAAGATGGTGCAGCTCGGCTGCGAGATGATCACCGTCCAGGGCGGTGAAGGTGGGGGGCACACCGGGTCGGTACCCACCACCGTCCTGCTGCCGCAGGTGCTGGACGCGGTCGACGTGCCGGTGGTGGCCGCTGGCGGCTTTGGCGATGGACGCGGCCTTGCCGCCGCGCTGGCCTGGGGCGCTGCCGGGATCGCCATGGGCACCCGCTTCCTGATGACGGCGGAAAGCCCCGTCCCGGATGCTCCCAAGGCGGCCTACGTCAAGGCGGGAACCGGCGACATCGTGGTCTCCACCAAGGTCGACGGCATTCCCCAGCGGATGATCCTCAACCCGCTGCTGCGGCGGATCGAAGGTTCGGGCAAGCTTGCCATGTGGGCGCGCGCGCTGGAAGCGGGCCTCGAAATGAAGCGCCAGACCGGAATGGGCTGGGGCGAAGTCGTGGCCGCCGCGCGCGGCATGACTGCCCATGGCGAAATGCCGCTCGCCCAGGCGATGATGGCCGCCGCCGCACCGATGATGATCCAGCGCGCAGTCGTTTCCGGCGATGCCGAGCACGGCCTGATGGCGACCGGCGTGGTCGCCGGACGGCTGAAGGACCTGCCGAGCTGCGCCGAGTTGCTCTCGCAGATCGAAATCCAGGCGCGTGCCCGCGTGGCCGCGCTGTGTGCCGGGAACTGAAGCCCATGCCGATCACCACCGAAATCCGCGACCGCATCGCCGAAATCGTCTTCGACGTTCCCCCGGTCAACGCCTTCGACAGCGAGACCTGGATGTCGCTGCCCGCGATCATCACCGCCGCCGCCAGCAACCCCAAAGTCAACTGCGTGCTGATCCGTGCTGCCGAGAGCGCGCGCGGCTTCTGCGGCGGGGTCGATATCAAGGAAATGCAGGCGCACCCGGAACGGATCACCGTGCTCAACCGGGGCAACTACCTGACCTTCAAGGCGATCCGCGATGCGGAAGTGCCGGTGGTGGTCGCCGTGCACAGGTTCGTGATCGGCGGAGGCATCGGCATCTGCGGTGCCTCTGACACGATCATCGCTGCGGACGATGCCTTCTTCAGCCTCCCCGAGGTCGATCGCGGGGCGATGGGCGGCGCCAGCCACCTCTCGCGCATGCTGCCGCTCCACAAGGTCCGCGCGGCCTTCTTCACCGGCGGCAACATCCCCGCCGAGGAAGCCTATCGCCTCGGCGCGGTCGAGAAGATCGTCCCGCGCGCGGCGCTGGTGGACGAGGCCCGCGCCTTCTGCGCCGTGGTCGCCAGCAAGAGCCGCAAGGCGCTGGTGATCGCCAAGGAAGCGCTCAACGGGCTTGAGCCGCGCGACGTCGATCGCGGCTACCGCTGGGAACAGGGCTTCACGCTCGAAATGTACATGCACGAGGACAGCCAGAAGAGCCGCGACGCCTTCGTCGAGACGGGCAAGGCCGCGAAGTTCTGATGGACCTGACCTACACCCCTGAACAACAGGCGTTCCGCGCCGAAGTGCGCGCGTGGATGGAAACCCACGTGCCGAAGGAGCCGCTCGTCACGCTGGAATGCCGCGAAGGCTATGACCAGCACGTGGCCTGGGAACGTACCCTTGCCAGCGGCAACTGGGGCATGGTGACCTGGCCCGAGGAATTCGGCGGGCGCGGGCTGGACCTGATCCAGTGGCTGATCTTCGAAGAGGAATACTTCCGCGCGGGCGGCCCCAACCGGGCCAACCAGAACGGCATCTTCCTGCTCGGCCCGACGATCATGGAATTCGGCACGGCGGAGCAGAAGGCCCGTTTCCTGCCGCCGATGGCGCGGGGCGAGGTGATCTGGGCGCAGGCCTGGTCGGAACCCGGCGCCGGCAGCGATATGGCCGCGATCCAGTCGAAGGCGGTGCGCGACGGCGACCACTATGTGATCACCGGGCAGAAGACCTGGTCCAGCCGCGCGGCGTTTGCCGACTGGGGCTTCGGGATCTTCCGCACCGATCCCGAAAGCAAGCGTCACAAGGGGCTGACCTTCATCCTGTTCGACCTCAATAGCCCCGGCATCACCCGCCGCCCGATCCGCCAGCTGCACGGCGACACCGGCTTTGCCGAACTGTTCTTCGACGAAGTGCGGGTGCCGGTCGAAAATTGCCTTGCCGGCGAAGGCCAGGGCTGGAACGTCGCCATGGCGACCGCCGGGTTCGAACGCGGGCTGATGCTGCGCTCACCCGGCCGCTTCCAGGCGACCGCAAAGCGGCTGGTGGAGCTCTACAAGGCCAATGCGAACAAGGCCTCCCCCGCCGCGCGCGAGGCGGTGGTGCAGGCTTGGGGCGCGGCGCAGGCCTACGCCTACAACACCTATGCCGTCGCCGCGAAGATAATGGCCGGAGGCAGGATCGGGGCGGAGGCCAGCCTCAACAAGATCTTCTGGTCCGAACTCGACCGCGCGATGCACCGCACCGCGATGCAGCTGCTGGGGGCGGCGGCGGAGCTGAAGCGGTTTGCCGACGGCTCGGTCAACCAGTGGCTCGAAGGCTACATCTTCTCGCTCTCGGGTCCGATCTACGCCGGATCGAACGAGGTCCAGCGCAACATCACTGCTGAGCGCCTGCTCGGCCTTCCGCGCGTGGGAGCGGGCTGATGGACTTCCGTTTTTCCGATGACCAGCTGACCATGGCCGAGAGCGTGCGCGACTATCTGGCCGGCACCCACGGCCCGGAAGTCCTCCGCCGCCTCGATGCCGAAGGCAGCCGCGATCCCGCCATCTGGCAAGGCCTGGTCGAAATGGGCCTCACCGGCCTGCTCGTACCCGAGGCGCAGGGCGGGCTCGGCATGGGGCTGGTCGAAGCCGCGCTGATCGCCGCCGAATGCGGCCGTGCTTGTCTTGCCGAACCGCTGGTCGACAGCGCCTTCGTCGGCGTGCCCTGGCTGATCGCGCGCGGCCAGACCGATGGGCTGGACGAGGTCGTCGCGGGCAGCCGGCGGATCGCGGTGCCGCACCCGGTCAATCCTTGGCTGGCCGACGGCGAAGGCGCGGCCCTGACCAGCGTCGATCCGCTACGCAACCTTGCCGCAGCCGATGCTACCGAAGCAGACGATCTCCTCCTCAACCTCGGCGCATTGATGAGCGCGGCGCAGCTGGTCGGGCTGGCCGACGCCATGCTCGCCCAGGCGGTCGAATACGCCAAGGTCCGCACCCAGTTCGGCCAGCCGGTCGGCGCATTCCAGGGGCTGAAGCACCAGCTCGCCTCGTGCTCGGTCGCAATCGAATTCGCCAAGCCGGTGGTCTGGCGCGCGGCGCAGGCATTGCAGGACGGTCTTGCCAGCGCGCCCGCCCACGTCAGCCACGCCAAGCTCGCAGCCAGCGATGCGGCCATGCTCACCGCCGAGACCGCGATCCAGGTTCACGGGGCGATGGGCTATACCTACGAGGTCGACCTGCACTTCTGGATGAAGCGCAGCTGGGCGCTGTGCGGCGCCTGGGGCGACCGTGCCTTTCACTACCGCCGGGTTGAGGAGGCGCTGCTTGGCGGCACCCAGCCAATCGGCCCCGAACATACTTTCGCGTGAGGAACTAGCATGGCCGAAGCCTATATCATCGACGCTGTCCGGACCCCCATCGGGCGCAAGAAAGGCAGCCTTGCCGGGGTCCACCCCGCCGATTTGGGCGCCCATCCGATCAAGGCGCTGGTCGAGCGCACCGGGATCGACGCCAATCTGGTCGACGACGTGGTCTGGGGCTGCTGCGACACCATCGGCCCGCAGGCGGGCGACATCGGCCGCACCGTCTGGCTGGTAGCGGGCCTGCCCCAGCACGTGCCCGGCACCACCATCGACCGCCAGTGCGGATCGAGCCAGCAGGCGCTGCACTTCGCTGCGCAGGGCGTGATGAGCGGAACGCAGGACCTCATCGTCGCGGGCGGAAGCCAGGCGATGAATGCCATCCCGATCTCCGCCGCGATGCTGGCGGCAGAGCCTTATGGCTTCTCCAACCCGTTCAACACCTCGCCCGGCTGGGTCGCGCGCTATGGCGACGGCATTCTCAACCAGATCAATTCAGCCGAAATGATCGCGGCGAAGTGGGGCATCACCCGCGCCGAGATGGAAGAGTTCGCCGCCGCCAGCCACCAGCGTGCGCAGGCCGCTGCCGACAACGGCTGGTTCGCCAACGAGATCGCGCCGATGGCCGAACTGGCGGCGGACGAGACCATCCGACCCACCACCACTGCCGAAGGCCTCGCGGGCCTGCGCACCGTACAGGAAGGCGGGATCATCACCGCCGGGATTTCCAGCCAGAACTGCGATGGCGCCGCCGCCATGCTGGTCGCCAGCGAACGCGCGGTGAAGGAACATAACCTCAAGCCCCGCGCCCGCGTCCACCACATCTCGGTGCGCGCCGACGATCCGGTGTGGATGCTGACCGCGCCGATCCCGGCGACCGAATACGCGCTGAAGAAGGCCGGAATGACCGTTGCCGACATCGACCTGTTCGAATGCAACGAGGCCTTCGCCTCGGTGCCGATGGCCTGGATGAAGCAGCTCGGCATCCCGCACGAGAAGGTCAACGTCCACGGCGGCGCGATCGCGCTGGGCCATCCGCTTGGCGCCACCGGCGCACGGCTCATGACCACCATGCTCAACGCGCTTGAGCGCACCGGCGGCCGCTATGGTCTGCAGACCATGTGCGAAGGCGGCGGCCAGGCCAACGTCACGATTATCGAGAGGCTGTAATGGGTATCTGCGAAGGACGCACCGTCATCATCACCGGCGCCGCGCGCGGGCTGGGCCGCGCCTATGCGCTTGCCTTCGGCGCGGAAGGCGCGAACGTGGTGGTCAACGACATCGGCACCTCGCTCCACGGCGAAGGGCGCGACACGAGCGCCGCTGACGAAGTGGTGGCCGAGATCGTCGCCGCCGGGGGCAAGGCAATCGCCAATTACGAGGACATCACCGACTGGGACGCCGCCAAGCGGATCGTCGATGCGGCGATTGCGGCGTTCGGCGACCTCCATGTGGTAGTCAACAACGCCGGGATCGTGCGCGACCGGATGTTCGTTTCGGCGACGCTGGAGGAATGGGACGCGACCATGCATGTCCACCTGCGCGGCCATTTCTGCCTGTCGCGCCATGCGGTGGACT
>JAYRMP010000077.1:0-12169 GCA_041912655.1 Novosphingobium sp.
AACGTGTCTCGACTACGCTCGACACGAACGGGGGTTGGGGGAGTGGTTGAGGGCCTTCAGAACACCACCTCGAAGGCCGTTTCCAGCCGCTTCACGCTGGCGGGGACGTCCTTGAGCTTGTCGAGCCCGAACAGGCCGAGGCGGAAGCTCTTGTAGTCTGCGCCTTCGTCTACCATCAGCGGCACGCCCGCCGCGATCTGGAGGCCCTGCGCGGCAAACTTTTTCCCGTTCTGGATTTCCGGATCGGCGGTGTAGCTGACCACCACGCCCGGCGCCTGAAAGCCTTCCGCCGCGACCGACTGCACGCCCCGCGCCGCCAGCAAGGCGCGGACCGCACGGCCCTGTTCCCATTGGGCATCGCGGGCCCTGTCGAGCCCGAAAGCCAGCGTTTCCTGCATCGCGTCGCGGAACACGCGCAGCGCGTCGGTCGGCATGGTGGCGTGATAGGCATGGCCGCCGCCGAGGTAAGCTTCCATGATCGCGACCCACTTGTTCAGGTCAGCGGCAAAGCTGGTCGATTTCGCCGCGCGGCACAGGTCCAGCGCGTCATCGTTCATCATCACCAGCCCCGCGCAGGGCTGGGCCGACCAGCCCTTCTGCGGGGCGGAGATCAGCACGTCGACGCCCAGCGCCGCCATGTCGATCCAGATGCAGCCCGAGGCGACGCAATCGAGCACAAACAGGCCGCCGGCGCGGTGCACCGCATCGGCCACGGCGGCGATATAGGCATCGGGCAGGATGATCCCGCTCGCCGTTTCGACATGCGGGGCGAAGACCACTTCGGGCCTTTCTGCCTCGATCGCGGCGATCACTTCCTCCAGCGGGGCAGGTGCGAAGGGCGCGGTCGGCCCCTCGCCCACCCGGCGCGCCTTGAGCACGGTTTCGCTGGCCGGAATCGAGCCCGCCTCGAAGATCTGGCTCCAGCGATAGGAGAAGAAGCCGTTGCGGATCACCATGACCCGTTTGCCAGTGGCGAACTGGCGCGCGACGCTTTCCATGGCATAGGAGCCGCCGCCCGGCACCACCACCGCGCGGCTGGCCGTGTAGACTTGCGTAAGTCCGGCGTGGATGTGGCGCATTACCTGCTGGAACGCCGCGCTCATGTGGTTGAGCGAGCGGTCGGTGAAGACCACCGAGTATTCGAGCAGGCCGTCGGGGTCGATCGCGGGATTGAGGCCGGGCATTGTCAGGCTCCTGAAGATCAGATCCAGCCGCCGAGTTCGCGGCGGACGAGGGTTTCGAGCATGGCCATTCCGGCCTGCGAGGTGTTGAGGCACGACAGCGCGGCAAAGTCTGTGCCGCCGCATTCGACAAACTGTTCCTTGCCCCGGATCGCCAGTTCTTCCAGCGTTTCAAGGCAGTCGGCGGAAAAGCCCGGCGCGGCGATCGCCATGCGGCGGGTGCCCTTCGCGGCCTCGGCAGCGATCACCGCGTCGGTCGCGGGTTCCAGCCACTTGGCGCGCCCGAAGCGGGACTGGAAGGTGACCTCGATCCGCAGGTTCGGGAACTCGGCCGCCAGCGCCTCGCCCAGCAGCCGCGCGGTCTTGCGGCACTGGCAGTGGTAGGGATCGCCGAGGTGCAGGGTGCGCTCGGGCATGCCGTGGAACGACAGCAGCAGCACTTCGGGCACGAAGGGCAGCGCGGCCAGCTGGCGCGCGGTATCCTGCCGCAGCGCCTCGATATGGGCCGGATCGTCATAATAGGGCGGCAGGGTGCGCAGCGCGGGCTGCCAGCGCATCGCCGCCAGCTGCGCGCCCAGCGCATCGAGCGAGGAGGCCGTGGTTGCACCGGAATATTGCGGATAGAGCGGCGCGATCAGAATGCGGTCGCAGCCCGCATCCTTCAGCGCCTGGACCTCTGCCCCCAGCGCGGGATTGCCGTAGCGCATCGCCCAGCGGACCACGGCGGCATCGCCCAGCCGCGCTTGCAGGGCTTCCGCCTGGGCGCGGGTGATCGCGGCCAGCGGTGAGCCGTGTTCGGTCCAGACCTGGCTGTAGGCGTGGGCGCTCTTCTTCGGGCGGGTGTTGAGGATGATCCCGTTGAGGATCGGCCACCAGACGAGGCGCGGGATTTCCACGACACGCGGATCGGAGAGGAACTGCTTCAGATAGCGCCGCACGGCTGATGGAGTCGGCGCGTCGGGCGTGCCGAGGTTGACCAGCAGCACGCCCACGCGCGCGGGCTGGACGGGGGGGTGACCGGCGGGCAGCACGGCAGGCATGATTTCAGACTTCTCCTGCCCCAAGCGGGAGCGAATGGAGCCGGGTTCCCCCGGCGGAATAGAGCGCGTTGGCGATGGCCGGCGGGGCTATCACCGCGCCGAGTTCGCCGGGATCGAAGGGATCGGCCTCGCTGTCGATGAACTCCACCTCGATTTCGGGGCAGTCGGCCAGCAGCGGCAGGCCGAGCAGGCCGATCCGCCCCGTCAGCGGCAGGCCATCGGCATAAGCGGTCGACGATCCGCGCGCGAGGCCCATGCCGAACACCAATCCGCCCTCGATCTGCTGGCGGGCAATATCGACGTTGACGATCCGCCCGATGTCGGCAACCGCCGTCAGCTTGTCGACCCGGATGCCGCGCTCGTCGCGCCGGGCCGAGGCGACCAGCGCGATGCGGCCTTCACGGGTGCCCAGGGTCATGCGGTGGCAGGCGATGCCCTGCCCGCTGCCGCCCGCGCCGCCGCCCCATTCCGCAAGGCTGGCCGCGCGCTGGAGGCATTGGGCGAGCTTCAGGTCCTTGCCGAGCAGAGCCATGCGATAGGACATCGGCTCACGCCCCGAACGCTGGGCCAGTTCGTCGATGAAGGTTTCGATCAGGAAGCAGCCGATCCCGTGCGAGTTGCCGCGCAGGCGGCCCGTGGGCAGGCCGATGGCCACGGGGACATGTTCCACCACCAGATGCTCGATCCCGTAGACCGGGACCATGCCTTCCATCGCCAGCGGATCGGCGTTGTCCTGCGCGGCGAGCGCCTCGTGGGCACCATCACCGGAAAACAGCCGCGCCGCGAATTCGCGGGTGGTCGCGGGCATCGCCACCCGAACCTTGAGCGCGGTCAGCGTGCCTTCCGGCCCGGTCCGCGCTGCCAGCACCGCGCGTGCGGGAGTGCGCGGCAGGCCCGCGACGTGTTCCTGCCAACGCGACCAGACGAGCTGCACCGGGCGGCCGACCTCGCGCGCGATCAGCGCGACCTCGGCGGCGTGGGGATGATCCAGCCGGGCATCGAAGCTGCCCCCGGCGGGCATCGGATAGAGCACCACGCTATCGATCCCGATCCCCAGCGCATCGGCGGCGGCGCGGCGCGCGGCCTGCGGGGCAGCGCTGGCGATCCACAACTCCAGCTTGCCTTCGGCATAGCGCGCGGTGGCGCTGGCGGTTTCGAGACTGCCGTGGAGCGCCGGGAATACGCCGTAGTTGGCGACATGCTCGAACTTGCTCGACAGCCATTCGTCCGGCTCGCCCACTTCGGCAATCCGGGTGGCATCGCCGCGCCGCAGCGCTTCCTCCAGCCGCTGGGTGACGATGCCGCTTTCGGCGCGATCCTCGGCGGCAAAGCGCGGGGCGATGCGTTTCAGCGCCTGCTCAGCGGCCCACCAGTTGGGCGCGACCGTTGCCAGCCAGTCCGGCCCGCGCACCGCCGCGACCAGCCCCAGCGAACGCAGGCGCGCCTCGCCGAGGTCGAGGTCATCGCTCAGCTTCGTTGCGCCATGCGGGCCGTGGCGGATCGCGGCAAAGACCATATCCGGCAGGCGCACGTCGCCCGCAAAGGCCAGCGAGCCATCGACCTTGGCCGGCAGATCGAGCCGCGGATAGCGCAGCGCGGCCCCCGCGGGAAACTGCGCGGCGCGCTCGGCGGGAGGCTCAGCGCGCAGCACGGCGGGCCTCGGCGGATCGAAGCCCGCTGCCGCTTCAACCAGTTCGCCAAAGGCCGCGCGGTTGCGTCCGTGGGTAACGAAGCCGCCCTGCACCTCGCATTCCTCCCAGGCCACGCCCCAGCGCTCGGCGGCGGCCTGGGCCAGCATCGCCCTGGCGCTGGCGGCGGCGATCCGGGCGGGCAGTTCGTGCGCGGCAAGCGCAGCGCCATCGGCGCTGACGGTGAACGCCTCGCGCTCGGCAAAGCGACGCGCGAGCAGGCTGTCCTCGCCCTCGGCGAGGCCAGAGAACAGCGGCATCCACAGCGGCGCCCAGCGCCCGGCAAGCGGAACATTGGCATAGGCGCCGCTGACTGGCGCAGGCTCCACAGCCACCTGCCGCCAGTCCGCGCCCAGCTCCATCGCGACGATCTGCGGGATCAGGGTCGAAATGCCCTGCCCTGCCTCCAGTTCCGGCACGGCAACCGTCACCACTCCGTCGCGCCCGATCTTCAGCCAGGCGTTGAAGGCGTGCTCGTCCGCCCCGGCGACCAGCGGCGGGTCGAAGCGGCGCGGGGTCAGCGCCCAGGCGACGAGCAGGCCGCCTATCGCCCCGGTGCCCAGCAGCACGCCCCGCCGCGAGATGTGCATGGCCCCCGCCGCTCCCTACTGGTTGTCGAGCCAGGTTGCGATGCGGCGGGCGACTGCGGCAAAGGCATCCGCCCCCTCGCCTTCGCCCGCGGCGAGCGGCTGCCCGGCGTCGCTCGCCTCGCGGATCGCCAGCTGCAGCGGGATGCGGCCGAGGAACGGCAGGCCCAGGTCCTTCGCCGCCGCCTCGGTGCCGCCCGAACCGAACGGATCACTGACCTTGCCGCAGTGCGGGCAGGCATAGCCGGCCATGTTCTCGACCATGCCGATCACTGGCACTTCGCCCACTTCGAACAGCTGGATCGCCCGGCGCGCGTCGATCAGCGCCAGGTCCTGCGGGGTGGAAACGATCACCGCGCCTGCCGGCTTGTGGCGCTGGAGCATGGTCAGCTGCACGTCGCCGGTGCCCGGCGGCAGGTCAACGATCAGCGTGTCGATCGCGCCCCAGTCGGCATCGATCAGCTGGCCCAGCGCATTGCTGGCCATGGGCCCGCGCCAGGCGATCGCCTTGCCCGGTTCGATCAGCTGGCCCATCGACAGCAGCGGCACGCCCCATTCGCTGGGCACCGGGACCAGCTTGTTGTCCCGAGCCTGCGGTTTCACGCCTTCCCTGCCGAGCAGGCGCGGCTGCGAGGGGCCGTAGATATCGGCATCGACCAGCCCGACCTTGCGCCCCATCCGCGCCAGCGCGACGGCGATATTGGTTGAGACGGTAGACTTGCCGACGCCGCCCTTGCCCGATCCGACCGCGATGATCCGGCGGCGCACCTTGTCGGCCATCATGGCGACGCGCACCGCCTGCACTTCCGGCTGGGCCGAAAGCGCCTCGGTAATCGCCTGTTCCAGCCGATCGCGCTCGATCCCGTCGAGGCCCGCCGCGTCGAGCACGACGATCGCCGTGCCGCCATCCGCCAGCTTCAGCGATTGCAGCCGCGCGCGCGCCAGCGGCGGCAGCGCCGCCTTCAGCCGTTCCGTCACCGCTTCCGCTTCGCTCACTTTGCCATGCTCCTTGTTCCTTCCCGCCCCCTAGCAAGGAAAAAGCGGGGCGAGACACTGTTTTTGTGCGCGCCATTCCCTATAGTGCAGGCCATGGATCGAAAAGGCAGCTGCGATGACGGCCGGACCCTGGCGATGAGCGGCGAGAAGAGCCCGTGGGGCGCGCGCGGCGGCGCAGCGGGAGATGCGGATACGGCGGCGGACACCACGCCCCCGGTGGTCGGCGATGCGGGCGGCAACCCGTGGCTTCCCCCCGGCAAGGAAGACAGTGCGCGGCGCTCTGCCGGGCTGGACGATATCCTGCGCCAGCGGCGCAGCGGAGGCGGCGGCGGTCCACTGCGCCGTCTGCCGGGCCGGGCTAGCGAGGCCGCGTGGTGGCGCTGGGCGCTGGCGGGTTCGCTCTGCGCCTGGCTGGTGACGACCTCGATCCACATCGTCGGACAGGGCGAAAAGGGCCTGGTGACCACGATGGGGCGCTATTCGCACGTAGCGGAACCGGGGCTGGAACTGACCCTGCCCTACCCGGTCCAGGCCATCGCCGTGCGCAACACCGGCAAGGTCGAGCAGCTTGCCGTACCGGACAGCGCGGGCGAGAACCTGCTCGCCACGCGTGACGGGCAGCTGATCGACCTGACCTTCCAGCTGCGCTGGAAAGTCCGCGACCTGCGCCAGTTCGAATACCAGGTGAACGATCCCGAAGCCGCACTGCGGAGCCTCGCCGCCGCGCAGATGCGCGCCGCCGTGGCCGAACTGCCCTTTGATGCGATCTGGGACGGATCGCGCCAGGGCGAACTGCAGGCGCGCGTTCTCGCCCGCACCCAGGCGGTTGCCGATGGCTGGCGGATGGGGGTGCGGCTGGAAGGGATCGACATCACCCGCGCCAATCCTCCGGCACGGCTCGGCCCCGCGTTTCAGCGCATTTCCGCAGCGCGAGAGGAAGCGCGCAAGGCGCAGGAACGGGCCGAGAAGTGGGCCAGTTCCGCGCTGGAAGGCGCCCGGGCAGAGGCTGACGCTTTCGATCAGGTCTATGCCCAGTACAAGATCGCGCCCGGGATCACCCGCCAGCGGATGTATTACGAGACGATGGAGCGGGTGCTGGCCAACAACCCCCGGATCATCGCCGATGGCGGCAATGTGACGCTGAACCTGCCGGATTCGACGGCGAAGACTCCGCCGCCACCCGCCGCGCCTGCCACCACGGGGGGACGCTGACCATGGCCGCGATCCTGCGTGAAAGCCGCGCCTTGCTGACCGGTCTTGGCCTGCTGATGCTGGCGCTGGCTGCCAGTGTGATCGTGGTGCCCGAAACCCGCCAGCTGGTGGTGATGCGCGAGGGCAAGGCTGTGCGGGTGGTCAACCGCTTCGTGCCGGGTTCCGTCCCGGGCAGCACCGGCGCGGGCATGTTGCTGCACATTCCGCTGGTCGAACAGCTGGTCTGGGCCGAGCGCGGCCTGCAGGGGCTGACCGCCGAGCGTCAGCAGGTCCGCAGCGCCGATGGCATGCTGCTCGATCTGGACGTGGCGGTGCGCTACCGGGTCTACGATCCGGTGCGGATGGCGACCACCCAGGGATCGGAAGAGCGGCTGGAAAGCCAGCTGAGCGGGGCCCTGCCCGCCCTGCTGACCGCCGAGCTCGCGAAGCTTGACGCGCGGCAGGCGATGCTGCCCGGCGCGAGCGGCGCGCTGGGCCGGGTGCGCGCGCAGCTGGACGCCAAGGCGCGTGATTCCGGTGCGCAGGTGGTCGATCTCAGGATCGCGCGGGCTGGCCTGTCGGATCAGGCCCGGCAGGAAGTCATGGCCCGGATGCAGGACGAGCGCGAACGCATGGTCATCGCGATCGAGGCCGACGGCGCGCGCGAGGCTCAGGCGATCACGGCGGCGGCGCAGGCCGAAACCGCTCGCATCCTGGGCGAAAGCGCCGGACGCGATCCCGAATTCTACGGCTTTTATCGGGCGATGCGCAGCTATGAGACGATCCTGGCCGATCCCGAGGCCAAGAACCGGACGACCATCGTGCTGGGTCCGGGCAGCGGCTATCTGAAACACTTCCGCAGCGAATAGCGCCATTCAATCTGCGTTAAGGCGAAGCGGCGTGAATCCGGGCGGGGAAAACGGGGGCGCAAGCCCCGCGACATTTGATAAAGAGGAACACACGAACGTGCGATATGCCTATGGAGTGACGACCGCCCTGCTGCTGGGCGGGGCAGCCCTTTCGCTGGCAACCGGCCTGACGGCCGGCGCGCAAGTGGCTCAGAACGATGCGCAGCAGATGCAATCGATGGCCCCGCGCGCCGGGGCGCCCGGCAGCTTCGCCGATCTGGTGCAGCAGTTGCAGCCCGCCGTTGTCAACATCTCGACCCGCCAGAAGATCCAGGTCCGCACCGGCAATCCCTTTGCCGGGACCCCGTTTGCCGACCTGTTCGGCGACCAGGGTGGCAGTGGGCAGACCACGCGTGAGGCGCAGTCGCTGGGTTCGGGCTTCGTGATTTCCGCCGACGGCTATGTCGTCACCAACAACCACGTCGTTACCGCCGAAGGGCGCGGGCAGATCGAATCGATCACCGTGACCATGGCCGACGGCAGCGAGTATCCCGCCAAGCTGATCGGCCGCGACGCGCCGTCCGACATCGCGGTGCTCAAGATCACCGCGGCCAAGCCCCTGCCCTTCGTCACCTTCGGCGATTCCCGCACCGCGCGGGTGGGCGACTGGATCATCGCCATCGGCAACCCGTTCGGCCTGGGCGGCACGGTGACCTCGGGCATCGTCTCGGCGGTCTACCGCAACACCGGGGCGGGCGGCGCCTATGACCGCTATCTGCAGACTGACGCCTCGATCAACCGGGGCAATTCGGGCGGACCGATGTTCGACCTCAAGGGGCAGGTGATCGGCATCAACAACGCGATCTTCTCGCCCACCGGCGGCAGCGTGGGCATCGGCTTCGCGATTCCGGCGGAAACCGCGGCGCCGATCGTCACCAAGCTGATCAAGGGCGAGACGATTGATCGCGGCTATCTGGGCGTCCAGATCCAGCCGGTGACCGAAGACGTCGCGGATTCGCTGGGCCTGCCGCACAACCGGGGCGAACTGGTCCAGACCGTCCAGCCGAACCAGCCCGCCGCGAACGCCGGTATCCAGCCGGGTGACATCGTGCTGAAGGTCGATGGCAAGGAAGTCAGCCGCGACCAGACGCTGTCGTTCATCGTCGCCAACACCGCGCCGGGCAAGCGCATCCCGATCGAGCTGATCCGCAACGGCAAGCGCATGACGGTGACCGCCACCGTCGCCAAGCGCCCCGGCGAGGAAGAGCTGGCCGCGCAGCAGTTCAACCCCAACCAGCCGCAGGACGACGACCAGTTCAATCAGCCCCAGCGCCAGGGCGAAGGACTGGTCGAAAAGTCGCTGGGCCTTTCGGTCCTGCCGATGAATGCGCAGATCGCCCGCCAGCTGGGCGTGCCGGACAGCACCGGCGGCCTGGTGATCTCGGTGGTCGACCAGTCGTCGGACGCGGGCGCCAAGGGACTGCAGCGCGGGGATATCGTGCTCTCGGCAAACTATGTCGAGGTGAAGACCGTCGCCGAGCTGGAAACCGTGGTCCGCGCCGCCAAGGCCGAAGGCCGCGCCGCCGTGCTGCTGCGCATCCAGCGTCGCGGCCAGCCCGCCGCCTACCTGCCGGTGCGACTGCGCTGACAGAGCGCCGCCGGGCAACAAAAAAGGGCCTCCATCCCGATCGGATGGAGGCCCTTTTTCTGTGAGACCAGCCTAGCCGGGTCTGCGCCCGCCGGTCGCCTCGTTGAGGAAATCGTCGTTGGCCGCTGGCGGCGGGTCCACCTGCTCCATTCCGCCCTGCGGCGCCGGCTCCGCACTGTCCGGCGCCAGCGCGGGCGCATCGCGGTTGGGGGAGACCAGGTTGCCCTGTTCGTCGACGTAGTAATAGTCTGCAGGGCTGCCGCTCATCATCGCTTCGTCATCGGGCTCGATCTGCCAGGCGGGCAGCACCGCCTCGGTCTCGAACTTCTCGACCGGGCGCTTGGCCACTGCGAGGCGCATGTAGGCCGCAAAGGCGCGGGCAGGCGCGGTGCCGCCCTGCAGGCCGTGGACCGGGCGGTTGTCGTCGCGGCCCATCCACACCCCGGTGGTGATCCCGCTGGAAAAGCCCATGAACCAGCCATCCTTGTTCGAGGTAGTGGTTCCCGTCTTGCCCGCGACCGGACGGCCGATCTGCGCGGCGCGGCCCGTGCCGATGCTGACCGCGCTCTGCAGCAGGTCGGTGATCCCGGCCGAGACGTGTGCCGCCAGCAACGTCGGCGGCTGCTGGACCTGGCGTTGGTAGAGCACCTGCCCGTCGTTGCTGGTGATCTTCGAGATGCCATAGGGCTCGATCGCGGCGCCGCGTGCAGAGACCACCGCGAAAGCGCGGGTCAGGTCGATCAGGCGCACCTCGTTGGAGCCGAGCACCATCGATGGCACGGTGGAGATCGGCGTGGTGATCCCCAGCCGCTTGGCCATGCCGGCCACCGCGCTGAAGCCGACCTCGTTGCCGAGCTGCGCCGCGACGGTGTTCTTCGAATAGGCAAAGGCGGTGCGCACGTCGATCTTGCCGGCATAGGTCCCGCCCGAATTGCGCGGACTCCAGCCGTCGATGGTCACCGGTTCGTCGACCACTTCGGCGTTCGGGGTATAGCCCGCCTCCAGCGCAGCAAGATAGACGAACAGCTTCCAGGCCGAACCCGGCTGGCGCACCGCCTTGGTCGCGCGGTTGTAGTTGGAGGTGACATAGTCCGTGCCCCCGATCATCGCCAGCACCGCGCCGTCGCGGTCAAGACTGACCAGCGCCCCCTGCGCGCCCGCCGGGGCATTGCGCAGGATCGCATCGGTCGCCGCACGCTGCAGCGCCGGGTCTAGCGTGGTCCATACCTCGATCGGCGCGCTGTTTTCCGGCAGCAGCAGGTCAAGCTGGTCGAGCACCCAGTCGGTGAAATAGCGCACCGAATTCTGCGGGCTCTCCTTGGCGAAGACCAGCGCTTCGAAATCGGCGGCGTCGGCCTCGGCCGGGGTGATTGCCTCGTTTTCCTGCATCACCCCCAGCACCACCTTGGCGCGGCCGATTGCGGCCTCGCGGTCGGCGGTGGGCGAATAGTGCGACGGGGCCTTGACCATGCCTGCGATCATCGCCGCCTCGGGCAGCGACAGCTGGGTCCCGGGATGGCCGAAGAACTTGCGGCTGGCCGCATCGACGCCGTAGGCGCCGCCGCCGAAATAGACCTTGTTGAGATAGAGCTCCAGAATCTCCGCCTTGGAGAACTTCCACTCCAGCGCCATCGCCAGAATCGCCTCGCGCGCCTTGCGGGTCAGGCTGCGGCTGTTGTTGAGGAACACCGTCCGCGCCAGCTGCTGGGTGATGGTCGAGGTCGCCCGTACCGACTTGCCGCTGGTGACCGAGACAAAGCCCGCGCGCGCCAGGCCGATGGGATCGATCCCGATGTGCGAGTAATAGCGGCGGTCCTCGACCGAGACCATCGCGGTGCGCATCACCTGCGGGATCTCATTGGAGGACAGCCAGCGGCCATAGCTCGGCCCCAGCGAAACGAGTTCGGACCCGTCGCGCGCGCGGACCACGATGGTCTGCCCCACCTGGCTGCCCTTGAGCTCGGAGAAAGCGGGCAGCGAACGCGCGGTCAGTCCGACCGCAACCGCCAACGCCGCCGCCGCGAGCAGGCCCAGCGCCCCACTCCACACGACCAAGCGGCGCACGAATCGGCGCAGCCGCGACGGTTCGGGCTTCTGCTCACGGCTGGATCGGGGCGGCGTGCTGCGCCGGATATCGGTTCTGGCCATGTGGCTCGGCTGGTCCTCCGGCCCGGCGGATCGCCGGACCTTGCCGCCTATGCATAGGCGAATTGCAACAGGGGGTTAACGATGATTTTCGTGTCGATCCCATGCAGAACCGATGGAGCAGGCGCAAGCCGCCGCGGGTCAGCCCGCCTGATCGTCCGGCTCGAACTCCAGCGAGGCCGAATTGATGCAATAGCGCAGCCCGTCCGGCCCGGGACCGTCGGGGAAGACATGACCCAGATGGCCTTCGCAGCGGGCGCAGCGCACCTCGGTGCGGACCATGCCGTGGCTGGAATCGCGGAATTCCTCCACCACATCGGCGCTGACCGGCGCGGTATAGCTGGGCCAGCCGGACCCCGAATTGTACTTGGTGGCAGACGCGAACAGCGGTGTGCCGCAGCCGGCGCAGCGGTACATCCCGCTCGCCTTGTTGCCTTCATATTCGCCGGTGAAGGCCCGTTCGGTGCCATGTTCGCGCAGCACGTGGTACTGCATCGGGCTCAGCCGCTCGCGCCATTCGGCTTCGCTGAGCTGGATCTTGTCGGTCATCGCGCGTTCTCCCCGGATGCGAGGTGCCTAGATGGGGAAGCCCGTGCGGCTTGGCAAGCCGGGCCGCCCGCCGCCGCGGGCGGCCCCGCGGCCCTACTTCTTGTCCTTGGCCATCGAATTGAACTGGAACAGGATGGTGATGTCTTCCTTGTTCACCCCGTCCATGCACTTGCCGCGGTATTCGCCGAGCTGGGCGTCAGTCAGCCCGTCCAGCTGGTCGCTGCCGCGCTTCATTGCGGCCAGGCTGTCGCCGCTGCTGCCCAGCCGCCCGCGCACCTTGCCGGCGTAGTAGCTTT
>JAYRMP010000077.1:12179-13965 GCA_041912655.1 Novosphingobium sp.
CAGCGAGACGGACTTGGTCCCCTCGTCGGTCATCCGCGAATGGGCTTCGGCCATCAGCACCAGGCACAGCTCGTCGCTGGGCACGGCGGTCTGGGCGGCAAGCGGGGCGGTAACGGTCAGCCCCAACGCCGCGGCAAGCGACGCCTTCACAATCATTCGCATAGTCAAGAATACCCCTGTTGGCGGTTGTGGTTCATTGAAGGTGCTCGACGATCAGGATCACGCCATCGACCGCGACCACCCGCATCCGGGTGCCCACGCCCGCATCGGGGCCCTGCGCCAGCCATTCGCTGTCGCCCAGCTTGACCCGGCCAGACCCTGCCTCGATCGGCTGGGTGACCTGCACCATCGCCCCGACCGCGCGCGCGCCGCGATCGTTCATCTTGGGATCGGCGGGCTCGATCGGGTTGGACGCAAGGTAGCGCTTGCCCAGGAACACCGAGACCAGCGACAGGCCGGCGAACAGCACGATCTGCAGCGGCATCCCGATCGGCACCAGCCAGGCGACCACCCCGGTGAGGATCGCGGAGCCCGCCAGCCAGATCAGGAACACGCCGGGGATGACCATTTCCCCGATCGCCAGGACCAGCCCCAGCGCGAGCCAGAACCAGTGCGGATCGAGCGTGTCGAGCCAGTCCATCAGCGGGGCGCCTTATCGGCCGCCAGCGCGTCCTTCACCAGTTCGCCGATCCCGCCGACCGTGCCGATCAGCTGGGTCGCCTCGACCGGGAACAGGATGGTCTTGGCATTGGGCGAGGTCGCGAAGCCGGAAACCGCCTCGGTATACTTCTGCGCGATGAAGTAGTTGAGCGCCTGGCTGCCCGATCCGGCAATCGCCTCGGACACCACGCGGGTCGCCTCGGCTTCCGCCGCCGCCGCGCGCTCGCGCGCCTCCGCGTCGCGGAAGGCCGCTTCCTTGCGCCCTTCGGCCGAGAGGATCTGGGCCTGCTTCTCGCCCTCGGCGCGCAGGATCTCCGCAGCGCGAAGGCCCTCGGCCTCGAGGATCTGGGCGCGCTTCTCGCGCTCGGCCTTCATCTGTCGTGCCATCGCGTTGGAAATGTCGGCCGGCGGGCGGATGTCCTTGATCTCGACGCGGGTGATCTTGATCCCCCAGGGTTCGGTCGCCGCATCGACCACCACCAGCAGCCGCGCGTTGATCTCGTCACGCTTGGACAGCGTCTCGTCGAGGTCCATCGACCCCATGACGGTGCGCAGGTTGGTGGTGGTGAGCTGCATGATCGCGACATAGAGGTTCGCCACCTCGTATGCCGCCTTTCCGGGGTCGAGCACTTGGAAGAACACGACTGCGTCCACCCCGACCATCGCATTGTCGCGGGTGATGATTTCCTGCCCCGGAATATCCAGTACCTGCTCCATCATGTTCACCTTGTGACCGACGCGGTCGATGAACGGGATGATGATGTGCAACCCCGGCGCGGCGGCCAGGGTGTACTTGCCCAGCCGCTCGATCGTGTAGACGTACCCCTGACGGACGACACGCACGCCCATCAGCAGGAAGATGGCCGCGAAGGCCAGCAGGGCAACCAGAAAACCGCCCATTTCACATCCCCTTAGACGAAAATACCGGGACGCATGTTAGCGCCCGCCGGGGCGGCGGCAAGCGAAAGCGGTACCAGGCTTAACCCGGCCGTAACCACGGTAAACTAGGGTCCGGACTCATTAGAGCCACCATGTGACCAAGGCGGCGATGGCGATTGTAGCCATGAAGGTCTTGATATTGCGGTCGAAGCGAGTGGCTACGCGGCGCCAGTCCTTCAGTCGGCAG
>JAYRMP010000078.1:0-13702 GCA_041912655.1 Novosphingobium sp.
AAGCGGCCTCGCCGAACCCCCGCCGACGCTGATCCTCAACACCCTGCGCCGCCGCATCTGCGTGCCGGCCGACGGCGGCCTGCGCACGGGCCGCGACGTCGCGGTTGCCGCTCTGCTTGGTGCGGACGAGTTCGGCTTTGCCACCGCCCCGCTGATCGCCGCGGGCTGCATCATGATGCGCAAGTGCCACCTCAACACCTGTCCGGTCGGCGTCGCCACCCAGGACCCGGTGCTGCGCGCGCGCTTCACCGGCCAGCCGGAGCACGTGATCAATTACTTCTTCTTCGTTGCCGAGGAACTGCGCGCGATCATGGCGGAGCTTGGCTTCCGCACCGTCGCGGAAATGGTCGGCCGGGTCGACCGGCTCGACATGCGCCAGGCGATCGACCACTGGAAGGCCAGCGGCGTCGACCTGTCGCGCATCCTGCACCAGGTCCCGCTGGGCGACAGCCCGTCGCTCGGCTGGAGCCAGACGCAGGACCACGGGCTCGACAAGGCGCTCGACAACGACCTGATCGCGGCCGCCGCCGACGCGCTGGACAACCGCCAGCCGGTGGTGATCGAGCGCAAGGTGATCAACGTCAACCGCACCGTCGGCGCGATGCTGTCGGGCGAGGTCGCGCGCCGTTATGGCCATGCCGGCCTGCCGGACAACACCATCTCGATCCGCCTGACCGGCACCGCCGGGCAGAGCTTCGGCGCCTGGCTGGCGCACGGGGTGACGCTGGAACTGACCGGTGACGGCAATGACTACGTCGGCAAGGGCCTGTCGGGCGGCCGCGTTATCGTGCGCCAGCCGGCTCACGTGAACCGCGAGGCGACCGAGAACATCATCGTCGGCAACACCGTGCTCTATGGCGCGATCGCCGGTGAGGCGTTCCTCAATGGCGTTGCGGGCGAACGCTTCGCGGTGCGCAATTCGGGCGCTGTCGCGGTGGTCGAAGGTTGCGGCGATCATGGCTGCGAATACATGACCGGCGGTGTCGTCGCGGTGCTGGGCAAGACCGGCCGCAACTTCGCGGCTGGCATGTCGGGCGGTATCGCCTATGTCTACGATCCGGACGGCACCTTCGCCGCGCTGTGCAACCAGGCGCAGGTCGACCTGCTCCCGGTTTCCCCGGAGCGTGACGAGGAGGACGGCACCGGCCGGCCGCAGCAGCGCACGGTCAGCGTCAGCGACGCCGGCATGGGCGACATGCTGCGCCACGACGCCGAACGCCTGCGCGTGCTGCTCGAACGCCACCACCTCCACACCGGCTCGGCCCGCGCGCGCGCCCTGCTCGATGACTGGGCGGGTACGGTCGGCAAGTTCGTGAAGGTGATGCCGCGCGATTACGCGAAGGCACTGAGGCAACTCGAGGCCGAGCGGCTTGAAGCCGCCTCGGTGGCCGCGGAATAAGGGTCAGAACGATGGGCAAGGAAACCGGCTTTCTCGAGCTCGACCGCCAGGACCGCACCTATGCGGACGCCAGCGAGCGGGTGAAGCACTACAACGAATTCGTGATCCCGCACGCGGAACCCGCGCTGAAGGCGCAGGCCTCGCGCTGCATGAATTGCGGCATTCCCTATTGTCACAACGGCTGTCCGGTGAACAACATCATCCCGGACTGGAACCACCTGGTCTATGAAGGTGACTGGCAGTCGGCACTGGAAGTGCTGCACTCGACCAACAACTTCCCCGAGTTCACCGGCCGCATCTGCCCCGCCCCATGCGAGGCAAGCTGCACGCTGAACATCACCGACCAGCCGGTGACGATCAAGTCGATCGAATGCGCGATCGTCGACAAGGGCTGGGAACAGGGCTGGATCGTGCCGCAGGTGCCCGCGCAGCGCACCGGCAAGTCGGTCGCCGTGGTCGGCTCCGGTCCTGCCGGGATGGCGGCGGCCCAGCAACTGGCCCGCGCCGGCCATTCGGTGACCCTGTTCGAGAAGGCCGACCGCGTCGGCGGTCTGCTGCGTTACGGCATTCCCGACTTCAAGCTGGAAAAGCACCTGATCAACCGCCGGATCGTGCAGATGGAGGCCGAAGGCGTCCAGTTCCGCACCTCAACGGAAATTGGCGTAACCATTTCGGTTGCTTCGCTGAAGGAAAACTTCGACGCGGTGGTGCTGTCGGGCGGTGCGGAAGACCCGCGTCCGCTGGAAATCCCGGGCTTCGAACTGCCGGGCGTGCGCTTCGCGATGGAGTTCCTGACCCAGCAGAACAAGCGCAACGCGGGCGACGATGAAATTCGCGCAGCACCGCGCGGCTCGCTGACTGCCACCGGCAAGCACGTGGTCGTGATCGGCGGCGGCGATACCGGCAGTGACTGCGTCGGCACCTCGATCCGTCAGGGCGCCGCCTCGGTCACCCAGATCGAGATCATGCCCAAGCCGCCCGCCAAGGAAGACAAGGCGCTGACCTGGCCGGACTGGCCGATGAAGCTGCGCACCTCGACCAGCCACGAGGAAGGCTGCGAGCGCGACTGGGCGATCCTGACCAAGCGCGTCACCGGCAAGGACGGGCAGGTCACCGGGCTCGATTGCGTCCGCGTCGAATGGGTCGGAGGCAAGATGCAGGAGATCGCCGGCAGCGAATTCACGCTGAAGGCCGACCTGATCCTGCTGGCCATGGGCTTCCTCGGCCCGAAGAAGCAGGGTCTGCTCGACCAGGCGGGCGTTACGCTCGACGCGCGCGGCAACGTGGCCGCCAACGTGATCGACTATCGCACCAGCGATCCCAAGATCTTCGCCTGCGGCGACATGCGCCGCGGCCAGAGCCTGGTTGTCTGGGCGATCCGCGAAGGCCGCCAGGCCGCCCGCGCGGTCGACGAGATGCTGATGGGGTCGAGCCAGCTGCCGCGCTGACCCAACCGGCTTCAATCCTGAACGGCATCGCCCTCCCCCCACGGGGAGGGCGATTGCATTTGTGCCACTGGATCGCAGGGCCTCAATCGTCGGATGAAGTCACCTCGACGACTCGCAGTACGCGTTCATGCTCGCCCCGGTCGCGCCAGACGATCGACTGGCCCTCGGCCAGACCGATCAGCCCTGCACCGACGGGGGTAAGGATCGAGAGGCGACCAGCTTCGATGTCTGCCTGGTGCGGATAGACCAGTTGCACGGTACGCTCGGTCCCGGTGGTATCGTCAGCGAAGCGGACGGTCGACCCCATCGCCACTACCGATTTCGGCAGTTTGCCATCGGCCACGACGCGCGCCCGATCGATTTCGGCAGTCAGCATCGCGGCCAGTCGCGGCTGGCTGGCTTCGATCCGAACGGCGAGTTCCGACAGGCGGTCGGCATCGCTTTCGCGCATCCTGATCGGGGGACGGACGGGCTTCCGCTTGCTCGCGGCAGGGGCGGGACGGGAAACTGAATCAGGCATCGGACATGCTCCATGCGCGGCTGCGACGCCGCGGGCGCGGGCGCGGGAAAAACTGGAACTGCGGTGATCTCTGCCCCGGGTGGCGGGGATGAATGCGCCGCTACCCGGGGCTAGTTGCCCACGGGCAATTGACTCGCGTGATTGCGCAGCCGCATGGAGATCGAAACACGCTTCATGACCGGGAGCATGGCAAGGATCGCCGCTCCTGTCAAAATCCCGAGATTTCCGGAGCATCGCTTGCGCATTGCCTTCCTCGCCTGCCCAGAAACCCTGCCCGGATCGCCGGACCGGCGCGCCGATGCGTTCGAGCACGATATCCAGTTCTCCGCGCTGGCACAGGGCCTGGCCGGACGTGCCGCGCTGGAAGCGATCGACTGGCGTGCGCCGCTGGCCGACCTGCAGGCCTTCGACGTCGCGCTGCTCGGCACCCCCTGGGACTACACTGAGGCGAAGGACGAATTCCTTGCCCGACTGGCCGCGCTCGAAGCTGCGGGAGTGATCGTTGCCAACCCGCTGGAAATGGTGCGCTGGAACGCCGACAAGCTGTACCTGCGCGATCTGGCGGAGCGCGGGGCGGCGACCATTCCGACCTTGTGGCCCGAAGCACCGGACGTGGCCGAGGTCGAACAGGCCTTTTCCGCATTTGCCTGCGACCGCGTCGTGGTCAAACGCCGCGTCGGTGCTGGAGCGATCGGGCAGGAATGCTTCGCGCGTGGCGAGGTGCCGCCGGGCTGGAGGATGGATCAGCCCGCCATGGTCCAGCCTTTCCTTCCCGCGATCCAGAGCGAGGGCGAGCTGAGCTTCGTCTTCGTGGCGGGAGCGCTTAGCCATGCGCTGGTCAAGCGCCCGGTCGAGGGAGAATACCGCATCCAGTCGCTCTATGGCGGGCGCGAGGTGGGGCTTGATCCCACCCTTGCCGACCGCGCCGCTGCCGAAGCGGTTCTGGCCATGCTGCCGTTCGCCGCGCCGCCGGTCTATGCGCGGATCGACATGGTCCGGCTGCCCGCTGGCCAGCTTGCGGTGATGGAAGCGGAACTGATCGAGCCCTATCTCTATCCCGAGCAGGGGCCGCGCCTTGGCACGATGCTGGCCGATGCGCTGCTGGCACTCGCTGGATGAGCGCAGCGCCGCCAGCCTCTCCTGCTCCTCCGCTGCTGGCGGCGATGCGTTTTTCCGGCAGCTGGCGCGACTACCAGCAGCGCGTGCTCGACGAGTTTGGCGAGCTTGCCGCCGATGGCCGCGTCCACGTGGTCGCCGCGCCGGGATCGGGCAAGACCGTGCTCGGGCTCGAACTGGTCCGCCGGATCGGCCGCCCGGCGCTGGTGCTCGCGCCCACCCGCACGATCCGCGACCAGTGGAGCGCGCGGCTGGTTCCGCTGTTTCTGGACCAAGCACCCGGGCCGCAGGACTGCTCGCGCGATCTTGCCGCACCGGCAGCGCTGACCGTTGCCACCTATCAGGCGCTCCACGCGCACTGGGCGGAGGAGGATGGCGCACGGTTCGCCGCGCTGGTCGCCGCGCTTAGCGCGCAAGGCCCCGTGACGCTGGTACTGGACGAGGCGCATCACTTGCGGCGCGAATGGTGGTCGGCGCTGCAGGCGCTGGCCGCCGCGCTGCCGGGAGCGCAGGTGGTCGCCCTAACCGCCACGCCGCCCTACGATGCGCCGGGCGCCGAATGGAGCCGCTATGAAGCGATGTGCGGGCCGATCGATTTCGAGATCGGCGCGCCCGAGCTGGTCCGCGCCGGCGATCTCGCCCCGCACCAGGACCATGTGATGCTCGCCCCGCCGGGCGCCGATGCGCTGGACCTGCTCGACGCGCGGCGGCAGGGCATTGCAGCGCTGATTGCCGAACTCAAGCAGGACACCGTGCTGCTCGATCACCTTGCCGCGCATCCTTGGCTGACCAGGCCGGGCGATCATGTCGAGGCAGTGCTCGAGGCCCCGCAGCTGCTCACTGCCACGCTGGTGCTGCTAGCGGCAGCGGGGCGGCCCGCACCGGCCGCTCCGCTCGCGCTGCTGGGCGTCGGGCGCCGCGAAGTACCGGACCTGTCACCGTGGTGGCTGGAAGTGCTGCTCAACGGTTGGCTGTTCAGCCATGCCGAGGTCATGGCGATCGGACCGGAACGCACCCGCGCGCTGCGCGCCCGGCTGAGCGAGGCAGGGCTGATCGAAGGGCGGCGGGTGAAGCTGTGCGAAAGCCGGCGGATCTTCCAGGCCATGGCCGGAAGCCTCGTCAAGCTCGATGCCGTCGCCGCGATTGCTCGGGCCGAGGCGGCGGCGCTGGGCAAGGGACTGCGGCTGCTGGTCCTGTCCGATCACGTCCGCGCCGATGAACTGCCCCGCGCGGGCGGCGAGGACTATCGTCCGGCCAAGCTTGGCGTGGTCCCGCTGTTCGAAACGCTGCGCCGCGCGCTGGGGCCGGACCATCCGGTCGCGGTGTTGACCGGGTCGCTGGTGATCGTGCCGCTTGCCGCCGAAAGCGAACTGCGCCGTCTGGCCGCCGCGCACGGCGATCCCGCGGCAGAGCTCCGGCTGGTACCGCTCCCCGGCTGCCCCGGGCACGCCCGCATCGAAGCGAGCGGCGCCATCGGTCGGCATCTGGTGGCGCTGGTCACCAGCGTGTTCGCCAGCGGTGCGGTGCAGGTTCTGGCGGGCACCCAGGCGCTGCTCGGCGAAGGGTGGGACGCACCCTGCGTCAACAGCCTGGTGCTTGCCAGCAATTCCGCCGCCTTCATGCTGTCCAACCAGATGCGGGGGCGAGCGATCCGGCTCGACCCGGAAGATCCCGGCAAGGTCGCCAACATCTGGCATCTGGCAGCGGTGGAACATGGCGCGGGAACGGCGTTGGAAGAGTTTGCCGACCGGCTCGACTGGGGCGCGCTCGACTCCGGGGAGGAGCCTTCGTCCGACTGGAACCTGCTGACCCGCCGTTTCAGCGCCTTCGAGGGGATCGCCAACCACGGGCCGCCGCTGATTTCCAGCGGGATCGACCGGCTCGGGCTGTGGCCCGCAGAGGGGATCGAGGGCTGCAACGCACGCACCCTGGCGCTCGCCGCCGACCGCGCCGCGATCCGCGAGCGCTGGCGCCAGTCGCTGGGCAATGCCGCCCCCCGCGCCCGGGTACGCGAATGTGCTTCGCCCACGCATGCGCCGCACCGGCTGGCATGGGGCGACACGCTCGGCTGGCTCGCAGTGAGCGGCCTGTCCGGCGGCGCGCTGGCCGGCGCGGAACAACTGCGCCATTCAGCAAACTGGTCCACGGCGGGCACGCTGGGGATGGCGGTGGCCGGCGCTGCGGCGCTCGCCAGCCTGCCTAAACTGCTGCTCGGCCTGCGCCTGTTGTGGCGCAGCGGCACCCTCGAATCGAGCGTGCGGCAGGTCGGAGAGGCGGTGATGGCAGGTCTGGTCGCAGCGGGTGCGCTTGACGGATTCCAGGCCTGGCAGGCGCAGGTGGTGACCCGCCGCAATGCTTCAGGGCGCATCGACGTGCTGGTCGAGGGCCTGCCGCGCGCGGGTGAGCGGGCCGTGTTGCAGGCCCTCGCCGAAGCGCTTGGCCCGGTGCAGAATCCGCGCTACCTGCTGGTGCGAAGCTCATGGCTGGGCCTGCGCCGCCGCACCGATTACCATGCCGTGCCCGAGGCGATCGGTCGGCAGAAGGCCTCCGCCGAGGCGTTCCACCGCGAATGGCGCGCCCGCGTCGGCTCGGTCCGGCTGATCTATACCCGCTCCGCCGAGGGGCGCCTGATCCTGCTGCGCGCCCGTGCGCGCTCGTTCGCCGCCGGATTCCAGCGCCGGGTCGAGCGCCGTTCGGTCTGGGAATAGATCAGACCCGCCAGTCCACCGCGCCGCGCCCCTGCGCTTCCAGGAAGGCGTTGGCCTTGCTGAAATGGCCGCAGCCGAACCAGCCGGTATGGGCCGACAGCGGGCTCGGATGCGGGGCGGTCAGGACGAGGTGGTGGGTGCCCGGCCCAAGCCCCGGGACGCTTGCTGCCTTCTTGCGGGCGTGGCTGCCCCACAGCAGGAAGACGCAGGGTTCGGCCTTGGCGGCGACGGCGGCGACCACGGCGTCGGTGATCTCTTCCCACCCCCGGCCCTGATGCGAGGCAGGCCGGCCATCCTCCACCGTCAGCGCGGCGTTGAGCAGCAGCACGCCCTGCCGCGCCCAACCCGTCAGGTTGCCATGCGCCGGGCGCGGCAGGCCAAGATCGCTTTCCAGTTCCTTGTAGATGTTGACCAGGCTGGGGGGCACTTTCACCCCGTCCTGCACCGAGAACGACAGGCCGTGCGCCTGCCCTGCCCCGTGATAGGGGTCCTGCCCGAGGATCACGACCTTGACCGCATCGAGCGGGGTCAGGTCCAGCGCGGCCAGCCGGGTGCCGCGCGGCGGATAGATGCGCTTTCCGGCCGCCTCTTCGGCAGTCAGGAAACCACCCAGCGCGCGCGACTTCGGGCTTGCCAGCACCGGGGCGAGCACTTCGCGCCAGCTTTCCGGAACCGCATCGCTGCCTGCCATGCGCCACACTCCTTGATTGCGGGGCTTTCCACCGTGCCCGGATCGGCCTAAGCACTTCGGCGATATGGCTGTCTATCTCCACGAAGAAGATCTCCCCGAAGGCGTGCTCGCGCCCGGACCGGTCGCGGTCGATACCGAAACCATGGGACTGATCACCCCGCGCGACCGGCTGTGCCTGGTCCAGATTTCCGATGGCAAGGGGGACGAGCACCTTGTCCGCTTTGCGCCGGATTCGGCCTATGACGCGCCCAACCTGAAGGCGGTGCTGGCCGATCCGCAGCGGGTGAAGCTCTACCACTTCGCGCGCTTCGACCTTGCCGCGATCGAACATTACCTGGGCGTCACCGCCGCGCCGGTGTTCTGCACCAAGATCGCCAGCAAGCTGACCCGCACCTACACCGACCGGCACGGCCTGAAGGACCTGGTGCGCGAACTGCTGGGCAAGGAGCTGTCCAAGCAGCAGCAGTCAAGCGACTGGGGCGCCCCCGAGCTGACCGAAGCGCAGCGCGAATACGCGGCCTCGGATGTGCGCTATCTCCACGCCATGCACACGATCCTGATCGAGCGGCTGGCGCGCGAGCACCGCACCGAAGCAGCGCAGGCCGCGTTCGATTACCTGCCGCACCGCGCGCGGCTGGACCTTGCCGGCTGGGCCGACAAGGACATCTTCAGTCACGAGTCATGATGGGCCTGGCCTGATCCCGCGATGACCGAAGCCGCCGACAAGATCCGCGACCAGCGCCGCCTCTGGGCAGCCCCCGGGGGCTCGCACGACCGCCGGGTACGCCTGCTGGCGAAATGGCTGCCGGGCGCGGTCGGCGTGGTCGCCGCGGCGATGATCGTCGGCCCGCTGTTCCCCAAGAACGAGATCAGCTTCCTGCTCGACCGGACCAAGGTGGCGGTCGTGACCGACCGGCTGCGCGTGTCGAACGCGATGTACCGCGGCGTCGACAATGAAGGGCGGCCCTTCACCGTTACAGCCGGATCGGCGGTCCAGGCCTCGTCCGACGTGCCGGTGGTGAAGATGGAGAACCTAGCGGCCCGCATCCTGCTGAGCGACGGACTGGCGCAGCTGTCCGCGATCGGCGGAGCCTATGACTACGATACCGAGGAAGTGACCGTAACTGGCCCGGTAACCTTCACTGCTGCCGACGGTTACCGCATGACCTCGCGCAATGTCGAGATTGACCTCAAGGGGCGCCGGGTGACCGGTTCCGGCGGGGTTTCGGGGGCCATTCCTGCTGGCACTTTCAGCGCCGAGCGGATAGTGGCTGACCTTGACGCGCGCACCGTCGCGCTCGATGGCAAGGCCCGGCTGCTGATGGCGCCCGGCAAATTGAGGATGCCGTGATGGCCAAGGGTTCGACTGTCTCGCTCGCGCTGCGCTCGCTGCTTGGCGGCTTCGCCATCGGCACTCTCGGGATCGTCGCGATCAGCCAGAGCGGCGCCCAGGCGATTTCCGGCCACAACAGCGATGCCCCGGTCAGCTATGCCGCCGACCACATCGAACTGCAGGACCGCCAGAACCGCGTGGTCCTCGCGGGCAATGTCGATATCAGCCAGGGCGACCTGCGGCTGCAGGCGGCGCGCACCACGGTGGCCTTCAGCGATGCCGGCTCGCTCCAGATCCACCGCATCGACGCGACCGGCGGGGTCCAGGTCAACCGCGGCAACGAAAGCGCGCGCGGGGACGTGGCGATCTATGATTTCGACCGCGGGATCATCACGCTGGCTGGCAATGTCGCGCTGCGCCGCGGCGGCGATACGCTGAACGGCGGACGACTGGTGATCGATCTCGACAGCGGGGTGGCCAGCGTCGATGGCCGCGCGGGCGGCGGCTCTTCGGCCAGCGGCGTGGGCTCCACTTCGGGTGGCCGCGTCTCGGGGAGCTTCTCGGTTCCCAAGCGCGGCAACTGAGCCCTTCGCCATGCCGGCAACCACGCCGCCCGGTACGCTGCGGCAGGTGCTGCTCGATCTGTTCGGAACGGTCCGCCAGCCGGACCTGAGCGGCCTGTCCGAAGCCGATTGGACCTGGATCGACCGGATGGCGGCGCTGCGGCGCTTGCAGCCCCTGCTGCATGCCCAGCACCAGGACAATCCGGCAATCCCGCCAGCCATCGCGGCAAACTGGCGCGCGGCCTACCGCGAATCGGCCTTGCTGGCGCTGGCGCGAACCGCAGAGCTGAGGGATTGTACCGCTCTGCTCGAAAGCGCCGGCTTCGCCCCGCTGGCGCTGAAGGGCGCATGGCTGGCCCCCTATGCCTACCCCGATCCGGCGCAGCGGCCGATGTACGATCTCGACGTGCTGCTCGACACCGATACGGTGCTCGATGGCTATGCCCTGCTCAAGCGCTCGGGCTATGAGCAGGCCTATCCGGAAGAAATTCCGCTGGCCGACATGGTCCGGCTGGACAAGCATCTGCCCACCCTCGTCGGTCCGCGCGGCGCGATGATCGAGCTCCACCACCGCATGGCCGATCCGCACGGCGCGCTCGATCATTTCAGTCCGGAACCAGACGAGAGCGCGATCCGCGCCCGCGCGGTGCGGATTGGCGGGGTGTCCTATCCGGGCGCGGAGGACATGCTGGTCCACCTGATCATCCACGCCGCCTATGGCCACCGCTTCGACTGCGGCCCGCGCGTGCTGGCCGATGTCGACTTCCTGCTGCGCAAGCAGCCGATCGACTGGGCGGCATTCTGGCAGCGTGGCCGCACCGAGGGGTGGCGCGATGGCGCACGGCTGGTGCTGGAATTGACCCGGCGGAACCGCGCGGGGGTGGAGGTGGACTTCGCGCCTGATGCAGACCCGCCACCGCCGCAGGAGCTGCTGGACGGCGCCGTCCAGCTGCTGTTCCAGGAACCGGATACCTGCGCCAGCGCTGGTTTTGCCGCGACCGTGATGAAGGGTGGCTGGCGCGGCCTCGCCCGCCGTATCACCGGTGCCCGCGCCGCCGAGGGTGAAGCGCCGGTGGTGCGCGAAATGGACAGTCAGGGTGGACGATTCGGTTGGGCGCTGACGCGGCTTGGCCGGGTCGCGGGTGACCTTGCCCGCGCCGATGTGCGGCACCAGTCGCGCGAACTCGCCCGCCTCAGCCGCTGGTTCGACGGCGCGGCATGAAGCACCAGTGCATCCTGATCGTCGGGCTCAACTACGCGCCAGAGCCGGTCGGCATAGGTCCTTACACCCAGGGACTGGCCGAGGCGCTTGCCGGACAGGGCGCTGAAGTGGAAGTCATCGCCGGGCAACCCTATTACCCGCAGTGGCGACCCTATTCCGGCTATCCGGCCAGCGCCTGGCGCACCGGGGCCGAGAACGGCATCACCATTACCCGCTGCCCGCACTATATCCCGGCCGATCCGGGCGGGGCGAAGCGGATCGTCCATCTCGCCAGCTTCGCGCTATCCGCGCTGTTGCCGGCGCTGGGCCGCGCGCGGCGCGCGCCGGGCAGACAGCCCCCGCGGGTCAACACCCTGGCCCCAGCCCCGCGTGGGGGGTTCACGGCATGGATCGCAGCGCGGCTGGCCGGTGCGCGCCTGTGGATCCACGTCCAGGATTTCGAGGTGGAGGCCGCACTCGCCACGGGGCTGCTGAAACCGCAGGGCCTGCCCGCTCGGCTCGCGCGCTGGGTGGAGGCGCGCCTGCTGCGCCTGGGCGACCGGGTTTCGACGATCAGCCCGCAGATGTGCGCCAAGCTGGTGGACAAGGGCATCTCGCCGGACCGCGTCGTGGAACTGCGCAACTGGGCGGATGCGCGTTTCGTCGCCGATCCGGTTGGGGCAGAGCTGATCCGCAAGGAATGGGGGCTGGGGCAGCGCCTGGTCGCGCTCTATTCGGGCAATATCGCTCGCAAGCAGGGGATCGAGATCCTGGTCGAAGCCGCCCGGAAGCTGGCGCACCGCACGGACATTGCCTTCGTGATCTGCGGCGAAGGCCCCAACCGCGCCGCGCTGGAGGCGCAGGCGGCGGGCCTCACCAACATCCAGCTCCACGATCTCCAGCCGGCGGAACGGATGGGCGCTATGCTGGCGATGGCGGACCTGCACCTGTTGCCGCAGATCGCCGGGGCAGCCGATCTGGTGCTGCCATCGAAGCTGACGAACATGCTGGCCTCAGGCCGCCCGGTGGTGGCAACAACCGAGCCCGGAACCGGGCTCTACGCCGAGGTCGACGGCTGCGGCGCGGTGTCTGCTCCCGGGGATGCAGCGGCGCTGGCCGCGTCGATCGTCGCGCTTGCTGACGATCCCGAAGCACGCGCTCGGATGGGTGCAGAGGCAAGGCGGCGGGCCGAGGAGCGCTGGAGCAAGGACGCGATCATTGCCCGCGCGGTCGCGGAAATGGACCGGCTCTAGTTCTTTGCCCAGGGCGACTTGTGGTGAGCAGCAGCGGCCTGCGCGGCGGCGGCCTGGGCAGCTTCCTTCTGCGCGGTCTGCTCTTCGGACGGCACGGTGCAATAGGCCGTCAGCAGGATGCCTGCCGACCACAGCAGCGCCTTCCAGCGGCTGGCGAAGACAGTGGTCAGGCGGGGTCCGAAGCCGAACATGGCTGGATCATACCGCCGCGCGGTTAAGGAAGGTTTTCGGCCTCGCGCTTCAGCACGTAGAGCAGGTCCAGCGCCTCGCGCGGAGAGAGCGCGTCGATATCCAGCGCAGTGAGCCGTTCGCGCAGTACGTCGCTGCTTTCCTCCCTGGCTTCGGCGGCGGCAGCAAACAGCGGCAGATCGCCCAGCCCTGCCGCGATCCCGCCGGTTTCGGCCCGGCCCTTTTCCAGCCGCTGGAGCACGGCGCGCGCCCGCGCCACGACTGGCGCGGGAACCCCCGCCAGCTTCGCCACCGCAAGGCCGAACGAGCTTTCCGCAGGCCCGGGCGCAAGCTCGTGCAACAACACCAGTTCGCCCTTCCACTCGCGCGCACGGACGTGGTGCAGGCTCAGCGCCTCGCAGCTGTCGGCCAGCCGGGCGAGTTCGTGGTAATGGGTCGCGAACAGGCAGCGGCAGCGGTTGACCCCGTGCACCGCCTCGACCACCGCCCAGGCCAAGGCCAAGCCATCGTAGGTGGACGTGCCGCGTCCGACCTCGTCAAGAATCACGAAGCTGCGCTCGCTCGCCTGGGCCAGAATCGCGGCGGTTTCGACCATCTCGACCATGAAGGTCGAACGCCCGCGCGCGAGATTGTCCGAAGCACCGACCCGGCTGAACAGGCGGTCGACCAGCCCGATTCGCGCTGCGGTTGCCGGCACGAAGCCGCCCGCCTGGGCGAGCAGCACGATCAGCGCGTTCTGGCGCAGGAAGGTGGACTTGCCGCCCATGTTGGGACCGCCGACCAGCCACAGCCGGTCCTGCGGAGCGAGCCGGCAATCATTGGCGACAAAGCGGTCTCCCTTCACCGCCAGCGCGGCTTCGACCACGGGATGACGGCCGCCCTCGATCTCCAGCACCGGATCGGCCGTTATGTCCGGACGGCACCAGCCGCCTTCCGCCGCGCGTTCGGCCTGCCCGGCGGCGACATCGATGCGGGCGAGCGTGGCCGCCGTGGCGGCGATCGCCTGGCTGGCCTTGACCGCGCGGCCGATCAGGTCCTCGAAATGGGCTTCCTCGGCGGCGAGCGCATGACCGCCGGCCTGGGCGATCCGGGTCGCCTCCTCGTGCAGGGCCACGGCATTGAAGCGCACCGCCCCCGCCATCGTCTGGCGGTGGGTGAAATCGCTGCCGGGCGCCATCAGGGCGTCGGCATGGCGCGCGGGCACCTCGACGAAATAGCCCAGCACGCCGTTGTGGCGGATTTTGAGCGCGGCAATTCCGGTCTGGTCGCGATACTTTGCCT
>JAYRMP010000079.1:0-13649 GCA_041912655.1 Novosphingobium sp.
CATGGCTATGCCGCCACGATCCACAAGGCGCAGGGCATGACTGTGGACCGCACCCATGTGCTGGCGACGCCGGGCATGGACAGCCACGGTGCCTATGTCGCGATGTCCCGCCACCGTGATGGCGTGGCTCTGCACTATGGGCGCGACGACTTCGCCGATCAGTCGAAACTTGTCCGCACTCTGAGCCGCGAGCGCGGCAAGGATATGGCGAGCGACTACAAACCCGAACAGCAGTTCGCCGAGCGGCGCGGCATTACCTTCCGCGAACGTATCGTGGAAATGGCCCGTCAGTTGCCGGAGCGCGCTAAGTCGATCTTCGCCGGTTTCCGCCCGCAGGCCAATCGGCTCGAAGTGCTGCCGACCGATCAGGCTGGCCTTTCCGATCAGCGCCGGGCGGTCGAACGCTACGCTCGCGCCGCCGCTGACATCGGGCAGATGCGCGAACAGGGATTGCCGGTCCTGCCCCACCAGCGCGACGCGCTGGAGAAGGCCGGAAAGGCGCTCGACGCGATCCGGCCTCATGGCGCAACCGACCTCGCCAGCGCCTTGCAGCGCCAGCCCTCGATCGCCCGTGAGGCCGCCGATGGTCGCAGTCAGGGTGCAATCCGCGCCATGCAGCTTGAAGCCGAAATCCGCGTCGATCCCGCGCAGCGTGCAGACCGCTTTGTCAGCGACTGGCAACGGCTTGGCCAGGCGCGCCAGGCCATGCAGCGCGAAGGCGATAGCAACGGTGCGCAGCGGCTCACCAACCGCATGACGGACATGGCGAAGGGGCTTGAGCGCGACGCGCAGGTTGAATCACTTTTGCGCGGTCGCACCCGCGAGCTGGGCATCAACGCAGAACTCGGTCGCGATCTGGCCCGCGACCTTGCCGCCTCCATCACGATGGAGCGGAGCCGGTCAATCGGCATGGGCCTGTAGGAGAAACACAATGGATACTGATAATGATGACGTGGAACTCACCCTGGACCTTGAGCCGGAACCCGACCCTGACCCTGACCCGCCCACCCCGGATGCCGTGGGTGATCCCGCCGCCGAGGCTTTCGCCCGCCTGGAAGGCGAACTGGCCTTGATGCGCCGTGCGGTTCAGCACCTTGCCGCCGAGCGCGCCGACATTGTCATTCCCGACTATGGCCCGACGCTGATCGACATAGCCAAGCGGATGGGCGCGATTAGCGAGAGCATGAAGGGCATGGCTGGCCATCCGGCGATGCAGATGACCCCTGACAGCATTGGCAATCGGATTGCCGCCGCAGCAGAAGCCGCGCGGCGCAGCGATCAGGACAGGATCAGCCAGGCCCGGAACGACTTGAATCACGCCGCCCAGGAAATGCGCAGCGTCACGGCCCATGCGCGCAATGCCGCCGAGCAGCGCCAGCAGCTCTACCAGGCGGTAGGCGGCGCTTTGCTGGCTGGCATCCTGTTATGGTCCATTCTTCCCGGCACCATTGCCCGCACGATGCCCGAAAGCTGGCACTGGCCCGAGCGCATGGCCGCGCGGATGGCGGGCGCATCTTCTCGGTGGGACGCTGGCGCACGGCTGATGCAAAGCGACAGCCCTGAGGCATGGAATGCACTGGTGCAGGCCGCTGACATCCAGCGCGACAATCGCGATACCATTGACGCTTGCCGCAAATCTGCCCAAACCACGCGGCAAGCAGTGCGATGCACGGTCAAGATCAGAAGTCCGCGCTGAAATCGCATAGGATGCCAAAACGGCCCACCTAATCCCTATCGACAGATGGCATTTCTGATGGTATCTCCACGTCGTCAAACGCAAGTTTGGCAAACATAACAGTACCTTGCCACGGTTACCGGGTGCCCGTAGGGGTCACCAAACCAGCTTCCTTCGAATCGCCCCCGCCCGTGCGGAATCGTGCCCGGCGCCGGGACTGTCACCAAACTGTCATATTGGCGCGCCAGTTGCCGCGTATGGCAGTTCCCTCTATCCCCGGGTCGATGACGCCCAGGCGAAGCTTCTCCCTGTCCGGCGCGCTGCTCGCCCTCGCCTGCGGGGGCGGACTGCTGGCCGCCGGAGTGGAGCCGTGGGCCGTGCTTGCCACGCTGGTTCTGTGGCTTGGCTCGCTCTGGCTGGCGGCACCCGAACCTGAAATCGCCATTTCTCGCCCGGATGCCGGCGAGGTTTCGCGCGATGCCGTGCGCGAGGCGATCGAGCCGCTGGGACTGCCGCTGCTGCTGCTCGAAGGCAACCGGATCGTTACCGCCAATGCCGCCGCGCGCGCTGCCCTAGGCACGCATGTGGTGGGCCAGGACGCGCGCATCGCGCTGCGCCACCCCGATGCCATGCGCCTGCTGGAAATGGCGGACGATGCCAGCATCACGATTCCCGGCTTCACGGGCGGGCGCAGCCTGTGGCAACTGACCCGGCGGCGGATCGACGCGGACCAGTGGCTGATCGAGCTGATGGACCGCACCGCCGAAGCCGACGTCAGCCGCGCCCACACCGATTTCGTCGCCAACGCCAGCCACGAACTGCGCACGCCTCTCGCTGCGATCATCGGTTATGCCGAAACGCTGGGCGATCCTGCCGCGCCTGCGGACCAGGAAACCTCGCGCCGGTTCCTGGGGATCATCGAGCGCGAAGCGAAGCGGATGCTTTCGCTGGTCGAGGACCTGATGACGCTCAGCCATGTCGAGGCGGAAAAGCACGATCGGCCCGGCGAATCGATCGACCTGTCGCAGCTGGCGGCGCGCGTGGTGGGCGAAGTCGCCAGCCTGCGCGGCAAGGAGCGGGTGACACTGGAAGAGCAAGCCCCGGGCGCGGTCGTACTGGGCGATCCGACCCAACTCGAACAGCTGCTGCGCAACCTGATCGACAATGCCCTGAAATACGGCGCGCCTGACCAGCCGGTGAAGGTGTCCCTAACCGCGCCCACAGGCCGCACCGGTCCGGTACTGCGGGTTGCCGATCGCGGCCCCGGCATCGCGCCGGAACACCTGCCCCACCTCACCCGCCGGTTCTATCGCACTGATCCGGGTCGCAGCCGCGCCTCGGGCGGGACGGGGCTGGGCCTCGCCATCGTCAAGCACATCGTCGAACGCCACCGCGCGCAGCTCGATATCGCCAGCACGCTGGGCCACGGCACCACGGTCAGCATCGCGTTTCCGGTCGTGGCCTCCGATGCCGCGTGATTGTCACAAAGCTGTCATGGAACGGAGCCAAAGCGGCCGCGGGACAACTCCCACGGAGATTCGCTCGATGACCAAGTCCGCCCTTTCCCTCGCCACTGCCCTTGGCGCAGCCCTGCTGCTGGCCGGCTGCGGCGGCGCCCAGACTGCCTCGCGCGATCAGATTCGCGCCGTCGGCTCGTCCACCGTCTATCCCTTTGCCAAGGCCGTGGCCGATTCGCTCGCCAAGTCGGGCGCCTCGATCAAGTCGCCGATCATCGAATCGACCGGCACGGGCGCAGGCATGAAGCTGTTCTGCGCCGGCGTCGGCGTGCAGCACCCCGATATCGAGAACGCCTCGCGCCGGATGAAGAAGTCCGAATTCGAGGACTGCGCCAAGAACGGCGTCGACAAGATCGTCGAGATCCAGGTCGGCCTTGACGGCGTGGCCTTCGCCGAAGCCAAGGGCGGTCTCGGCCTCAAGCTGACCCCGGAAGACGTCTACAAGGCGATTGCCGCCAATCCCTATGGCAAGCCCAACACCGCAAAGACCTGGAGGGACGTGAACCCCGCCCTCCCGGCCGAGCCGATCCTCGTTTACGGCCCGCCCAGCACCTCGGGCACCCGCGATGCGCTGAAGGAACTGATCCTGGCCAAGGGCTGCGACGCCAATCCGGAAATGAAGGCGCTCAAGGAAAGCAACAAGGACCAGCACGACAAGGTCTGCACCGAAGTGCGCAGCGACGGCGCCTATGTCGACGCGGGCGAGAACGACAATCTGATCGTCCAGAAGCTGGAAGCCAATCCCAAGGCGATCGGCATCTTCGGCTTCTCGTACCTTGAAGAGAACGCCGACAAGCTGATCGGCCTGACCATGAACGGGGTCGAGCCGACCTATGCCTCGATCTCGGACTTCAGCTATCCGGGCGCCCGTCCGCTGTACATCTATGTCAAGGCGGCGCACCTCGATGCGATCAAGGGCCTGAAGGAATATGTCGCCGAGTGGGCGAAGAGCTGGGGCAAGGACGGCATGCTCGCCAAGCAGGGCATGGTCGTTTCCCCGGATGACGTGCAGGCGAAGAACGCGGTCGTTGCCTCGTCCTTCACCCTGCTCGATCCGGCTCAGCTGAAGTAAGCGCGAAAGGACCGCCGCAACGATGTCGCCAGCCATTCCTATCCTCCTCGCCCTGGCGCTGGGGCTGATCGGCTGGCTGGCGGCGCGTTCGCGGGCCTGGACCTTCCGCAAGACCGCGCGCGCCGCGGGGGGCGAGCTTCACTCGCTGCCCGGCTACCACGGCTGGTACGTGGCGCTGTGGACGCTGGTTCCCGCGATCATCTTCGCGTTGGCCTGGACCTCGCTCAGCCCCGGGCTGGTGCTGGCACAGGTGCTGGCCGATCCGGCTGCTTCCTCCATCCCCGCCTTCGGCATCCAGCGCGACGCGATTCTGGCCGAGGCACAGGCCATCGCCAGCGGGCAGATGACCGCCGCCTTCCGGCCCGAAGCGGCGGCGCTGGTCGAACCGTTCCGCGCCGCGATGGCGCATTATTCCACCATCGGCATCGCGGTGACGGTGCTGCTGGGCCTCGCCGGGGGCGGCTTCGCCTATACCCGGCTCGCGCCCGCCTTCACCGCCCGCACCTGGGTGGAGCGCGCAGTCCTGCTCGGCCTGCTGCTCGCCTCGCTGGTCGCGATCTTCACCACCTTCGGCATCGTCGCCTCGCTGGTGTTCGAAACCGCCCGCTTCTTCGGCTTCGTCAGCCCCGCGGACTTCCTCTTCGGCACCCACTGGGGGCCTGACCCGATGGCCACCCCGACCGGGGTGAGCGGTGACCGCTATGGTGCGATCCCGCTGTTCTGGGGCACGATCTTCATCGGCGCGATCATCGCGATGATCGTCGCCATTCCGCTCGGGCTGATGAGCGCGATCTACCTCACGCAATATGCTTCGCCCGCCTTCCGGCGCTGGATGAAGCCGATCCTTGAAATCCTCGCGGGCGTGCCGACCGTTGTCTATGGCTACTTCGCCGCGCTGACCGTCGCCCCGCTGATCCGCGACTTCGGCCACGCCCTGGGCGTGTCGAGCGCGTCGAGCGAAAGCGCGCTGGCCGCCGGCGTCGTCATGGGCATCATGATCATCCCGTTCGTCTCCTCGATGGCGGACGATTCCATTGCCGCCGTGCCACAGGCCATGCGCGACGGCAGCCTGGCGATGGGCGCCACCACCTCCGAAACGATCCGCAAGGTGCTGATCCCCGCTGCCCTGCCCGGCATTGTCGCGGGCGTGATGCTGGCCGTCAGCCGCGCCATCGGCGAGACGATGATCGTCGTGATGGCCGCCGGCGCCACTGCGCGGCTTACCGCCAATCCGTTCGAGAGCATGACCACGGTCACCTTCCAGATCGTCGCCATGCTGACCGGCGAGGGCAGCTTCGATCACCCCGCCACCCTGTCGGCCTTTGCGCTGGGCATGGTGCTGTTCCTCGTCACCCTGACCCTCAACTACATCGCCCTGCGCGTCGTGAAACGGTTCCGCGAAGCCTATGAGTGAGATCGCCTCCGCCCGCCTCCGGCGCCGCTACGCCGCCGAGCGCCGCTTCAAGGCGCTGGGCATGGCCGCCGTGCTGTTTTCCGGCCTGGTCCTCGCGTTTCTGCTGGTGACCATGACCGCCAACGCCATCGGCGGCTTCAAGCGCACCGAACTGGTGTTCCCGGTCGATTTCAAGGGCGGCGCGCTCACCGTCGACCCCGCGCAGCTGCAGGGAGCCGATGCCCAGCGGGTTTTGCAAGGGGCCGGTCTTGCCGATGTGGTCGCCTTCGCCGCCTCCCGCAGCGTCGGCGACAAGGCCGCCGCCGAACTGGACGACACCGCCTGGCAGGAAGTCGCCGCCCAGCTGATCGCCGATCCCGCGCTGCTGCAGAGCGAGGTCAAGGTCTCGCTGCCCGTCAGCGACGATCTCGCCGCCGCCGCGCGCGGCGATGGCCCCCAGGCGATGAAGGACCTCGCCGCCAAGCTGCAGTCCGAAGGCAAGCTGGTCAGCGCGATCGACTGGGGCTTCCTCTCGCGCGCCGACGCCACCGGCCCGCAGGACGTCGGCATCTGGGGTGCGCTCAAGGGTTCGATGCTGACCATGCTGGTCACGCTCGCCCTCGCCTTTCCGATCGGCGTGCTCGCGGCGGTCTATCTGGAGGAATACGCGCCTCGTAACCGCTGGACCGAACTGATCGAGGTGTCGATCAACAACCTTGCGGCGGTGCCCTCGATCATCTTCGGCCTGCTCGGGCTGGCGGTGTTCCTGACCATCTTTCCGAATTTCCGCTCCGCCCCGCTGATCGGCGGCATGACGCTCGCACTGATGACCATGCCGGTGATCGTCATCTCGGGCCGCAACGCGATCAAGGCGGTGCCGCCCTCGATCCGCGACGCCGCACTGGCAGTCGGCGCAAGCCGGGTGCAGACGGTGTTCCACCACGTCCTGCCGCTAGCCCTGCCCGGGATCCTGACCGGCACAATCATCGGCATGGCCCGCGCCCTGGGCGAAACCGCGCCGCTGCTGATGATCGGCATGCGCGCCTTTGTCGCCACCCCGCCCGAGGGCTTCACCTCGCCCGCAACGGTCCTCCCCGTCCAGATCTTCCTCTGGTCGGACGAGATCGACCGCGGCTTCGTCGAGCGCACTTCCGCCGCGATCATCGTCCTGCTGGCATTCCTGCTGGTGATGAACGGCCTCGCCATTTACCTTCGCAACCGTTTCGAGAAACGCTGGTGACCACTCTTCACGACCTTGACCCCATCGAAGCCAAGATCGCGGCGCGCGGCGTCTCCGTCTATTATGGCGAGAAGCGCGCGATCGACGATGTCTCGATCGACATCGGGCAGCAGTACGTCACGGCCTTCATCGGCCCGTCGGGCTGCGGCAAGTCGACCTTCCTGCGCACGCTCAACCGGATGAACGACACGATCGCCGGCGCGCGGGTGGAAGGCGAGATCACGCTCGACGGCAAGGACATCTACACCTCGGGCATGGACGTGGTGCAACTGCGCGCCCGGGTCGGCATGGTGTTCCAGAAGCCCAACCCCTTCCCCAAGTCGATCTTCGAGAATGTCGCCTACGGCCCGCGTATCCACGGCCTCGCCGCCAGCAAGGCCGAACTCGACGAGATCGTCGAACGCTCGCTGAAGCGCGCTGGTCTGTGGGACGAAGTGAAGGACCGGCTGAGCGACAGCGGCACCGCCCTGTCGGGCGGCCAGCAGCAGCGCCTGTGCATCGCCCGCGCCATCGCGGTGGAACCCGAAGTGATCCTGATGGACGAGCCGTGCTCCGCGCTCGATCCCATCGCCACGGCCCGTATCGAGGAACTGATCGACGAACTGCGCGGCCGCTACGCCATCGTCATCGTCACCCATTCGATGCAGCAGGCGGCGCGCGTCTCGCAGCGCACCGCCTTCTTCCACCTCGGCAAGATCGTGGAATACGGCAAGACCTCCGACATCTTCACCAACCCGCGTGAGGAACGGACAAAAGACTATATCACCGGACGTTACGGCTAGGATCTGACATGGCAGCTGAACACACCGTCAAGGCCTTCGACGAAGACATCACCCGCCTGCGCGGGTTGATCGCGGAAATGGGCGGCCTGGCCGAAGTCTCGATCAACGAGGCGATGGACGCGCTGGTCAAGGGCAACGCGGAACTCGCCGCCGGGGTGGTCGAACGCGACCGCCGGATCGATTCGATCGAGGCCGAGGTCGACAAGCTCGCCGTGCGGATCATCGCCCTGCGCGCGCCGATGGCCGACGACCTGCGCGAGGTGATCGCCGCGCTCAAGATCGCCGGGGTGATCGAACGCATCGGCGATTACGCCAAGAACATCGCCAAGAGCACCAGCAAGATCCAGAACCGGCGCCAGTTCGAACCGATCACCCTGATCCCGGCGATGTCCGAACTCGCCAGCGAGATGGTCCACGACGTGCTGACCGCCTATGCCGCTCGCGATGCGGAACTCGCCGCCGAGATCGTCGCCCGCGACGACAAGGTCGACGCCTTCTATGAAAGCATTTTCCGCAACCTGGTCAGCCACATGATGGAAAATCCTTCGACCATTTCTAGTGCGGCTCAGCTGCTGTTCGTCGCCCGCAACATCGAACGCATCGGCGACCACGCCACCAATGTCGCGGAAATGGTCTACTACGCCGCGACCGGGAACTATCTGACCGACAAGGAAGAGCGGGGCTGAGGCCATGACCGCTCCCCGCCTGCTGCTGGTCGAGGACGACCCGGCGCTCGCCGAACTGCTCGAATTCCGTTTCAAGGCCGAGGGTTACACCGTCACCGTCACGCCCGATGGCGACGAGGCGCTGCTGCTGGCGCAGGAGGAATCCCCCGATCTTGTCCTGCTCGACTGGATGGTCGAAGGGACCAGCGGGATCGAAGTCTGTCGCCGCCTGCGCCGCGACAAGGCGACGGCCCACGTGCCGATCGTGATGCTGACCGCGCGCGGGGCCGAGGATGACAAGATCCGCGGGCTCGATACCGGGGCCGATGATTACGTGACGAAGCCGTTCTCCCCGCGCGAGCTGATCGCCCGGGTCAATGCGATCCTGCGCCGGATCCGCCCGGCCTTGGCCGGCGAGGTGCTGACGGTGGGCGACCTTGCGCTCGATGCCGTCGCTCACAAGGTCACGCGCGGCGGTGAAGTCCTGTCGCTCGGGCCCACCGAATTCCGCCTGTTGCGCTTCTTCATGGAGCATCCGGGCCGGGTTTTCAGCCGGGGCCAGCTGCTCGATGCGGTCTGGGGCACCGAAAGCGAAATCGAGCTGCGCACGGTCGACGTCCACATCCGCCGCCTGCGCAAGGGGATTGCCTTGCCCGGCGCGGCCGATCCGGTGCGGACGGTGCGCTCGGCCGGCTACGCGCTCGAGGCAGTCTGACGTCTCAGTGAAAATCGCGTGATTTGGGGATCACCCGCACGTCGCGCGGGTGCCCTCCCCGGCTGCCCTGGACCGGCCGCAGCACATGGTCGGCGCGGTCGACGTGGTGGGGCAACAGGTCTTCCGACAGGGCGTGGAGCGAAGCCGTGGCGTCGGTCAGGTGGGTCGCGATCACGTGGATCACCTCGTCGTCGTATTCGACCCGCCCACGCACTTCCATCAGCCGCGCGCCCATGATCACCTTGCGCTGCTTTTCCATCAGGTCGGGCCAGATCACCAGGTTCACCACCCCGCTCTCGTCCTCCAGGGTGATGAAGCACACCCCCTTGGCGCTGCCGGGGCGCTGGCGGATCAGCACCACACCCGCGACCTGCACGGCGGAACGGTACTGGCGCTGGCGCAGTTCGGCGGCGCGGATGAAGCCGCGCTCGGCCAGGTCTGCGCGCAGGAAGGCGAGCGGGTGAGCCTTCAGCGAGAGGCGCTGGGTCTGGTAATCGGCCACCACCTCTTCCGCCAGCGGCATGGCCGGAAGCACGGTTTTCTGCGCTTCCTCGCCTTCGCCGCGTGACGTCATGGCGGCAAACAGCGGCAGTTCGGGCGCGGCGATCAGGCTGCGCGCATCCCACAGCGCCTGCCGCCGAGACAGGCCGAGCGAGCCGAGGCAGTCTGCACTCGCCAGCCGCTCGACCAGCGCCGGGGAAAGTCCCGCCCGCTCCTGCAGCTCGCGCACATCGCGAAACGGCCCGCCCTCGGCCCGCGCCGCAACGATCCGCGCGGCGGCGGCTTCGGGGAAACCATCGACCTGGCGCAGGCCGAGGCGCAGGGCCACCGCCTTGCCGCTGCCCTCCAGCGCATTGTCCCAGCCCGACAGGTTCACGTCGACCGGCAACACCTCGACGGCGTGCTCCCTAGCATCGCGGACGATCTGCGCCGGGGCGTAGAAGCCCATCGGCTGCGAATTGAGCAGCGCGGCTGCGAAGGCCGCCGGGTAGTGGCATTTCAGCCAGGACGAGACATAGACCAGCAACGCGAAACTGGCGGCATGGCTTTCGGGAAAGCCGTATTCGCCGAAGCCCTTGATCTGGTTGAAGCAGCGCGCGGCGAATTCGGCGTCATAGCCCCGCGCGATCATCCGCCCGACCATCATGTCCTCCAGTTCATGGACCATGCCGCGCGAACGGAAGGTCGCCATCGCCTTGCGCAGGCGGTTGGCCTCGGCGCTTGAGAACTTCGCCGCATCGAGCGCGATCTTCATCGCCTGTTCCTGGAAGATCGGCACGCCCAGCGTCCGCCCGAGGATCGAGGTCAGCTCGTCCGGCGGGCCATGCTCCGGACCCGGCGCGGGAATCTCCACCTTCTCCGCTCCGCGCCGCCGCTTGAGATAGGGGTGGACCATGTCGCCCTGGATCGGCCCGGGGCGCACGATCGCCACCTCGATCACCAGGTCATAGAAGCAGCGCGGGCGCAGGCGCGGCAGCATGTTCATCTGCGCCCGGCTCTCGACCTGGAACACGCCGAGCGAATCCCCCCGGCACAGCATGTCGTAGACCGCCGGATCCTCGCGGGGGACGCTGGCGAGGGTCAGGTCCTTGCCGTGATGATCGCGCACCAGGTCGAGCGCCTTCCTGATGCAGGTCAGCATCCCCAGCGCCAGCACGTCGACCTTGAGGATGCCCAGCGCGTCGATATCGTCCTTGTCCCATTCGATGAACGAACGGTCCGCCATGGCGCCATTGCCGATCGGAACGGTCTCGGTCAGCAGCCCCTGGGTGAGGATGAAGCCGCCGACGTGCTGCGAGAGGTGGCGGGGCATCCCGATCATCTGCTCGGTCAGCGCCAGCACGCGCCTGAGGTGCGGGTCGGTGAGTTTGAGGCCCGTCTCGGTGGCGATGTGTGCCTCCTTGATCGAGCGGCCGTAACCGCCCCAGACGGTCTTCGCCAGCGCGGCGGTGACATCTTCCGACAGGCCCATCGCCTTGCCCACTTCGCGGATCGCCATGCGCGGGCGGTAGTGGATCACGGTTGCGCACAGCCCTGCACGCTGGCGGCCATAGCGTTGATAGATATACTGAATCACCTCCTCACGCCGCTCATGCTCGAAGTCGACGTCGATGTCGGGCGGCTCCTTGCGCTCCTCGGAAATGAAGCGGTCGAACAGCAGGGCATGGCGCGCGGGATCGACTGCGGTGATCTCGAGGCAATAGCACACCGCCGAATTGGCCGCAGACCCGCGACCCTGGCACAGGATCGGCGGGTCCTGCGCGCGGGCGAAATCGACAATGTCCTTGATGGTCAGGAAATAGCGGGCAAGGTCGAGCTTGCCGATCAGCGCCAGTTCCCGCTCCAGCGTCTCGCGCACGAAGTCCGGCAGGCCATCGGGATAGCGTCGTGCTGCCCCCTGCCAGGTCAGTTCCTCAAGATAGTCCTGCGGTTCCAGACCCTTGGGGCAGGTTTCTTCGGGATATTCGTAACGCAGTTCGTCCAGGCTGAACGTGCAGGCATCGGCCAGTTCGCGCGCGGCGGCGATGGCATGGAGCCAGCGCTCGAACAGGCGGACCATCTCCTCCGGCGATTTGAGGTGCCGCTCGGCATTGGGGCGCAGCAGGTGGCCCGCCGCCGCCACGGTGGTCTTGTGGCGGATTGCGGTCATCACGTCATGCAGCGGACGGCGCTGCGGCGCGTGATAGAGCACCTGGTTGGTGGCCAGGAGCGTCAGTCCGGCCCCGCGCGCCATGGCGTCCAGCGCATTGATCCGGGCGATATCGTCACCGGTATGGAGGTAGCTGGCGGCGAGATGGCGCAGTGTGGATAACTGTGTGGAAAGGTGGGGGAGAAGCTCGGGAAAAGGTGCGGAAAGCGTGGCCGCCTGCCGCACCGACGATCCGGATTTCATTTCAATCACATTGCTTTGCACTTCAATGCTGAAGCTTGATGTCAGGTCGTCCGGCGGCACCAGCACCAGATGCACGCCCTCGCTGTGCTGCGCCAGCATAGACAGCGAAATGTCGCAGGCGCCCTTGTCCTGCCATGCCCCGTCCAGCCGCGCCATGCGCCCCGCCGAGATCAGGCGGCAGAGGCGGCCATAGGCAGCGCGGTCAGCCGGATAGGCAAGGAAGTGCAGCCCCTCGGCCGTCTCGATCCGGCAGCCGATCACCGGGCGCAGGCCCAGCGCCTTTGCTTCCGTATGGAGCCGCACCACCCCGGCCATGGTGTTGGCGTCCGCGATCCCCAGCGCATCATAGCCGAGCGCCCGGGCGGTGGTGGCAAGGTCTACCGCATCGGAGGCACCGCGCAGGAAGGAAAAGCAGCTCGCCAGCCCCAGCTCGACGAACGGCGCACGGCTCGGCGGCGGCAGGGCGGCGCCATCGGCATGGCGGCGCGGCGGGGTGAGCGGGGCCTCAGGCACAAAGCCCCTGCAGGAACCATTCGGGGGTGCCGCCGCGCCCATCCCCGGCGATTCCGGCGCGGTAGATCCAGTAGCGGCGGCCCTCCCCGTCCTCGATCCGGTAGTAATCGCGCAGCCGCGTGGTGGAGCGTTCGCGCCACCATTCCGGCGCGATCCGCTCCGGCCCTTCGGCGCGCGCCACCTCGTGCACCGCGCCGCGCCAGCGGAACCGGCGTGGCAGGCCGTCCGGACTGGCATAGAGCACCGCGATCGGCTCGGCGCGGTCGAGCAGCTTCAGGGGCCGGGCTTGAAAGGCCAGTTCCTCCTGCCCGGCGGCGGGCGGACCGAGCGGCGGCGCCCAGCGCTGCGCGCGTTCGGGAATGTGGCTGGCGCGTGGCACCGGGCGGCGCACCGCCTGCGGGCCGAGCCGCACCGAGAGCCGGTCGATGCAGGCAGCCAGGCTGGTGCCGCGCGCTTCGGCGGCGGCTTCGAGATCGGCTTGCGAGAGCGGCAGCGGCTGGCGCCAGGGTACGGACAGCCGGGCCAGCTCGATCCCGAAGCCGGCATCGAGATCGTCGAGCTTGCGGGCGAACAGTCCAGCGACATGGGCGGCATCGCGGCTGGCGGCGGCGAGTTCGAGCTGACGCCGCAGCACTTCGCCATCGACCTTCCACAGCGCCAGTTCGAACCGCCGCCCGCCCTGCCCCAGCCCTTCGAGCAGGCGGGCCATGTCGGCGCAGAGATCGGCCAGCACCCGGTCGAGCAGGGGGCGGTGGCGGATCGGCTCCATCAACCGGCGCTGGACCAGCGGCACCTCGACGCCGCGCACCGGCAGCGCCGGTTCGGGCACGCGGCCGAGCAGCTGATCGAGCCGGACCAGCGGATTGGCCGATGGGGCGCGGGTGGAGCGAAACCGCCGCGCCAACGCGGGACGGGCAATCCCGGTCAGGTCGCCGATCCGTTTGAGGCCAAGGCGGCGCAGCACCAGCGTGGTCGCGGGGTCAAGCCGCAGTGCGGCGACAGGAAGCTGGTCAAGACTGCCACCGGGATGGAGGATCTCCCCCGCCGGTCCGTAATGGGCCAGCGCCCAGGCCGCGCCCGCAGTGGGGGCCAGCGCCGCCCGCGCCGCCAGCCCGCGCGCGACGAGGCGGCGCAGGACATCCTCGAGCAGGGCCTCCTCCCCGCCGAACAGGTGGGCAGCGCCG
>JAYRMP010000080.1:0-13633 GCA_041912655.1 Novosphingobium sp.
GCCACCGCCCGAAAGCTGCTCTCCATCATCTACGATACCCTGAAAAACGGATGGGTGTTCAGTGACTTCACAACCTTCAGCCGCAGTGAACCAACACTTGCTGCTGGACAATCATCATAGGAGAGAGGCCATGAAACCCGGTTCCCGTATCAAGAGCAATGCCTGCGACACTGAAGTCGTGATCATCAAGTACACCGCCGGCGCTATCCAGTGCGGCGGCGCCGACATGAGCGAGGCTGGCGGCGGCGGAGCCGACCTGTCGGCCGATTTCGCCGGCGGATCGATCATGGGCAAGCGCTATGTCGACGAAGCGGGCACGATCGAGCTGCTCTGCGTCAAGCCCGGCAAGGGCAGCCTCGCGCTCGATGGCACGGCGCTGGTGCTCAAGGAAGCCAAGCCGCTTCCCGCGTCCGACTGATCCAGACGAAAGCTGACCCCACGTGAATATCGCCCTGCTTCTGGAAATGGCGGCCGATGCCGCCGGTGACCGCGTCGGCCTGGTCTGCGATGGCAAGCGCTGGACCTATGGCGAGCTGATCGCCGCCGCGCGCGGTGCGGCGGAACTGATCGCCGACAGCAAGGCAGAGTTCGTCGCCCTGCTCGACGAATCGAGCGAGGCGAGCGTCATCGCCATGTTCGGCGCGGCGCTGGCCGGGGTGCCCTACTGCCCGCTCAACTACCGCCTCGCCGATGCCGACCTTGGCGCCCTGCTGGGCCGGATCGCCCCCGCGCTGGTGGTGGGTGATGTAGAGCGGGTGGAAAAGCTCGCCGGCGGGCAGGGCCACACCGTCTATCCCCGCGGCGAATTCACGCTCGCCGCGCTGGAGGCCGTAGCCAATCCGGACGCGGTCTATGATGCGGGCGAAGGGATCGCGATCCAGCTGTTCACCAGCGGCACCACCGCCGCGCCCAAGGCGGCGATCCTCCAGCATTCCAACCTCGTTTCCTACATCCTCGGCACGGTCGAATTCGCTGCGGCGGACGAGGCCGAGGCTGCGCTGGTTTCGGTGCCGCCCTATCACATCGCCGGGATCGCCGCGATTGCCTCGTCGATCTATGCCCAGCGCCGGATCGTGATGCTGCCCGCCTTCGCGCCTGACGGCTGGCTGAAACTGGTCGATGCCGAAAAAGTCACCAACGCCTTCGTCGTCCCGACCATGCTGAGCCGCATCATCCACGCGATGGACAAGGGCGTTCACGCCGACATCTCCTCGCTGAAATCGATCGCCTATGGCGGCGGCAAGATGCCGCTGGAACTGATCCACCACGCGCTCGATCTGTTCCCAGACACCGGCTTCACCAACGCCTATGGCCTGACCGAAACCAGCTCGACCGTCGCCCTGCTGGGCCCGGACGAGCACCGCGCCGCGCACCGTTCGGACGATCCCAGGGTCCGCACCCGCCTCGCCTCGGTCGGCATTCCGCTTCCGACCATCGAATTGGAAATCCGTGACGAGGAAGGCCGCAAGCTGGGACCGAACCAGCCGGGTGAAATCTATGTGCGCGGCGATCAGGTCTCGGGCCAGTACCGCGAACGCTCGGCGCTCGATGCCGATGGCTGGTTCCCGACCCGCGATGCCGGCTACCTCGACGAGGACGGCTACCTGTTCCTTGCGGGCCGGGCCGACGACGTGATCGTGCGCGGGGGCGAGAACATCTCGCCGGGCGAGATCGAGGACGTGGTGCTGACCCATCCGGCGATTGCCGATGCTGCTGCGGTGGCGGTGCCTTCCGTGGAATGGGGTGAGGCGGTCGGTCTCGCGCTGGTCGTGCGCGGCGGGTTCGAGCATCCCGCCGAGGACGAGATCAGGGAACTGATCCGCAGCCGCCTGCGCTCCAGCCGCGTGCCGGAAGTGGTGCGGTTCTTCGCCGCGCTGCCCTACAACGAAATGGGCAAGCTGCTGCGGCGCGAGGTGAAGGTGATGCTGGCGGGGTGAGGTGAGGCTGATCTGGCCAGCCATTCCCCTCCCCGAACCCAACCTCCGTTCGTGTCGAGCGTAGTCGAGACGCGTTTGCGCTGGCGTGTCTCGACTACGCTCGACACGAACGGGGAGGGGGCTGGATTTCCACCTCGCGCGAACGTCACTACATCCTCCTTCTCCTTCGTCATTGCGAGCGTAGCGAAGCAATCCAGGAGCGGTTTGCGCTGCCTTCTGGATTGCTTCGCTACGCTCGCAATGACGAGGTGTGGGTTAGGACTTTCGGAAGTCTCGCCCCTCACCCCATCGTCAGCACGATCCGCCCGGCGCTCTGGCCGGAAGCCGCGTCGGTCATCGCCGCCGCGTAGTCCTCCAGCGCATAGGTCCGGGCAATCGCGGGCTTCAGCACACCCGCCGCTGCCAGCCGGAAGGTTTCCTCGCGGTTGGCATTGGCCTTGTCCGGCTCGATCTCGCCGAACTGGCGAATGTCCACACCCACCAGCGATGCCCCCTTCAGCAGCGGCAGGTTGGTGCGCAGTGCGGTGATCCCGCCGGGGAAGCCGATCACCAGATGCCGCCCGCCCCAGCCGAGGCAGCGGAAGGCGGGATCGGTGGTGTCGCCGCCGACGGGGTCGAACACCACGTCGACCGGCTTGCCCCCGTTCGCCGCCTTGACCTGATCGCGCCAGTCCTCCGCGCGGGCTTGCACCGCAGTGTCAGCGCCTCCCGCCAGCGCCAGCGCGCGCTTGGCTTCGCTCGAGGCCGAGGCGATCACCCGTGCGCCGAGGTGTTTCGCGACCTGCACCGCCGCATAGCCCGTGGCGCCGCCCGCGCCGAGCACCAGCACCGTCTCGCCGGCCTTCACCTGCCCGCGATCGACCAGCGCATGCCAGGCCGTGGCATAGCTCACCGGGAAGACTGCCGCCTCGGTCAGGTCCATCCCATCCGGTATCGGCCGGACCATCCGCTGATGCAGCGCGGCCTCTTCCGCGAACATCCCACCCCAGCCGCTGGCGACAACGCGGTCGCCCGGGGCAAGCCCCGCCACTTCGCTGCCAACCTCGCTGATCACGCCCGCTGCCTCGCTGCCCGGCACGAACGGCAGCGGCGGCTTGACCTGGTATTGTCCGGCGGCGGTCAGCACGTCGACATAGCTGATCCCCGCCGCCTTGATTGTTACGCGCACGTCCTGCGGCCCAAGCGAGAGCGGCGGCAGATCGCGCAGGGCATAGCTTTCCGGCGGCCCGAAGGCCTCCGCCACCACCGCGCGCGGCATCAGCGCACCCCGCCGTCGACCTGCAGCAGCGCGCCGGTGGTATAGGACGAGGCGGGGCTTGCCAGCATCAGCGCGCCGGTGACGATCTCCGGCGGATAGCCGGGACGGCCCAGCGCGACCGGCTGGCTTTCACGCTTTTCAGGCGTCCAGGCTTCGGAAATGTCGGTCAGGAAGGGGCCGGGGCACAGCGTGTTGACCCGCACCTTGGGGCCATATTCCCGGGCCAGCGAAACGGTCATCGCATTGAGCGCCGCCTTGGCCGCGCCATAGGGCACGACATTGGGCAGGGCCATCAGCGAGCCCGACGAACTGATGTTGATGATGCAGCCGCCCTCGCGCTGGCTCATCCGGTGCGCCGCCTGGCTGGCGAGGCGGAACGGCCCCTTGAAGTTGAGGTTGAGCACCGAATCGAACAGGCTTTCCGCGATCTCGTGGCTGGGGCAGGCGGGCGACATGCCTGCGTTGTTGACCAGCACGTCGACCCGCCCGAATTCGGCCCAGGCCGCTTCCAGCAGCGCGTCGCAGTCCGCCCAGCGCCCCGCGTGCATCGCAAAGGCCATCGCCCGGCGGCCCAGCGCGCGGCATTCATCGGCCACCTTCTCGCAGTTTTCCAGCTTGCGGCTGGCGATGATCACGTCGGCCCCGCGCTCTGCAAAAGCCTTGACCATCTGGTAGCCAAGGCCCCGGCTGCCGCCGGTGACCATCACCACCTTGCCGGTGAAATCGAACAACGGGTCCATCAATTTTCCTCTCCTGTCATCGCTGCCGCATCGTCGAAGGCGGCCAGTATGCGGTTCATTCTCCGCTCCACGAACGGCCGGTGTTCGGCATGGGTGATCACGTAGGGGCGGTCCTCGCGGATTGCCGCGACAACCTGCCTCGCGACCTGCATCGGATCAATCCCGCCTTGTGCGGACGGGGTGGGCGCTGCTTTTCGCACCCCGGCAAACTCGCTGGTTTCGGTCAGCCGCGTCGCAACCAGGCCGGGGCACAGCACCGAAACGCCGATACCCTCCTCCGCCAGCTCCGCACGCAGGACTTCCGACAGGCCGACCACCCCGAATTTGGCGGCGGTATAGGCGCCAAGCCGGGGGCTGGCGGTAAGTCCCGCCATGGACGCCGTGTTGACGACGTGGCCGCGCCGGCGCTCGCGCATCCCCGGCACGAAGGTATGGATGCCGTTGAACGTGCCGGACAGCTTGATCGCGACGAGGCGGTCGAAGTGTTCCGGCGGCATTTCGGCAAGCCGGTTCAGATCGGGGCCGATCCCGGCGTTGTTGACCAGGATGTCGACCGGCCCGACATCGGCCTCAACCGAATCGCGGGCCTGCGACCACGCGTCCCGGTCGGTGACGTCGAGCAGCACGCCGCTCGCCCCCGCGCCCAGTTCGAGGACGGCGGCGTCCAGCCACTCCCGGTTCCAGTCGGCCAGGACGACCCGTCCGCCTTCGGCAAGGAGAGCGCGGGCGATGGCGAGGCCAATGCCGCTTGCGCCTCCGGTGACGAAGGCGGTGCTGCCGGGAATGGCCAGCCCGCGTTCAGCCACCCGTCAGGCCCAGCCCATGCGGGTCGGGATATGTTCGCTCGGGAACAGGCCCGGCGCTTCGGGCGCGCGCTTGAGCAGCGACTTGGCGACCTGGATCTTGTGGACCTCGGTCGGCCCGTCGGCGAGGGCCAGACTGGCCGCGCCCGCCCACCAGTCGGCCAGCGGCAGTTCCAGCGTCACGCCCAGGCTGCCGTGGAGGTGGATCGCCCGCTGGACGATGTCGTGGTAGACCTTGGCCATCTGCACCTTGCACATTGCGATCAGGGTGCGCGGGGCGACGGGGGGAGTGCGGCCCTCCTCGACCTCGTCGATCGCCCAGGCGGTCTTGAGCACCAGCAGGCGGTACTGCTCCAGTTCGATGTAGCTGTCGGCGATCATGCCTTGCACGAACTGGTGTTCGGCCAGCAGCTTGCCCTGGGTGCGGCGTGAATTGGCGCGTTCGACCATCATGTCCAGCGCGCGCTGGCACTTGCCGACCGTCCGCATCGCATGGTGCACGCGCCCCCCGCCAAGCCGGGCCTGCGCCACCTTGAAGCCCTCGCCCGGCTGGCCGAGCATGGCATCCAGCGGAACGCGGACCTGGTTGTAGCGGATATAGGCGTGGGTGCCGTCATCGGCATGGTGGCTGTCGCCCAGCGTCTTGACGTTGCGCAGGATTTCGACCCCCGGCGTGCCGGTGGGGACGATGAACATCGACATCCGCCCGTGCGGCGGGTTGTTGGGATTGGTCACGGCCATGACGATCAGGAACGCGGCAAAGCGGGCGTTGGATGAGAACCACTTCTCGCCCTCGATCACCCACTCGTTGCCTTCCTGCCAGGCCTTGCAGACGAATTCCTTGGGGTCCGCGCCCGCCTGCGGCTCGGTCATCGAGAAGCACGAGACGATGTCGCCGTCCATCAGCGGCTTGAGGTAGGTCGCCTTCTGCTCCTCGGTGCCGAACATGGCGAGAATCTCGGCGTTGCCGGTATCGGGCGCGGCGGTGCCGAACACGGTCGGCGCCCAGTAGGCGCGGCCGAGAATCTCGTTCATCAGCGCGAGGCGGACCTGTCCATAGCCGGGGCCGCCAAGGTGGGGTCCGAGGTGGCAGGCCCACAGGCCGCGCTTCCTGACCTCGTCCTGCAGCGGCTTGATCGCCGCGCGGCTCTCGGCGTTGGCGACGTCATAGGGCGCGCCGTGGCCGGGGAAGCGGTAGTCGAGCGGCTCGACCTCGCGCTTGACGAAATCGAGCATCCAGTCGAGCTGGGCCTGCACTTCGGGGTCGGTCTGGAAACTCCACATATGCTCTCTCCTCAGCCCGCCTTGCGGGCCAGCGTTTCAGCCCGCGCGAAGGCCGCGCGCACCAGTTTGTCGAAAAAGATCCCGGTCTGCTGCGGCAGGATTCCGGCGGCGCTCTGCGCGACCTTGTATTCAAGGATGCAGCCGCTCTTGTAGGCGGCCAGCACGCAGTAGAAATCGAAGCTCGCCAGATCGCGCCCGGTCCCGGCGGCGTAGTAGCGGGCGAGTTCCTGCCGGGTCGGGAAGTTGGCGATGTTGTAGAGCGTCGCCTCACCGATCTCGTTCGGTCGCTCCTCGTCGCGCAGGCGGCCGGTGAACCAGGCCAGATCGATCAGCGGGTCGCCGATGGTCGACAGCTCCCAGTCGATCAGCGCGGTGAGGCGGGCTGGACGGTCGAAGGCGAACAGGGCGTTGGGGGTGCCGACATCGCCGTGGATCACCCCGGCGTGGAAATCGTCCGGCAGGTTGGCGCGGAGCCAGTCGCGTGCATAGGCGAAACCGGGGATCTCGCGCCACTCGGTGCCGTAGAGTGCCGGATAGGAGCGGATCTGTCCCTCCCAGCGATCGACCTGCCGTTCAAGGAAATTTTCAGGCTTTCCAAAACCTTCGAGGCCGACCACCTGATAATCGACGTTGGCGAGGGCCACCAGCCCGTCGACCATGGCATAGGCGATGCCGTACTCGCACGGCGCCTTGTCGAACGGCGCGCGGTGGTAGATCCGCTCGTCCCGCAATTCCGCCGCCCAGCCGGGGACGCGCTCCATCACGTAGAACGGCGCGCCGATCACGCCCGCGTCCTCGCAGGCGCCGAAGCAGTGCGGGTGCGGCACCGGCGTGCCATTGAGCGCGGTGAGCACCCGCGCCTCGCGCAGCACGGTCTTTTCGCTACCCGGCGGGGGAACCACCGGCGGGCGTCGCAGCACCATGTCGCGCCGGCCGCCGCGAGCCAGGGTCAGGATCACGTTGGATGTGCCGCCGTGGAGCTGCTCGATCCGCAGCGGGCCATCACCCAGCTCTGGAATATGCGCGTCGAGCCAGGCGGTCAGGCGTTCGGCATCGGCAAGCTCGGCTGGTACGGTCATGCTTCCCTCTCCCGCAGGTAGGCTTCGATTTCGGCGCGGATCGCGTTGAGGCGGGCAGCGGCATCGGCAAAGGCGCTGGCCTCGATCCGCGCGAGCAGATCAGAGGTGATCGCCTGCGCGCGCGCGTGGTCGGCGGCTTTGAGCGCGCGGCCCGCGTCGGTCGGCACGATCAGCGAGGCGCGCTTGTGCTCGGGATTGTCGGTGAACGCGACCAGCCCGAGTTCCGCCAGGCGGTTGGCGGCGCGCTGCACCACCTGCCGGGGATGGCCGAGACTGCGGCCGATCTGCGCCACGGTCGGAGGGCTGGCGGCGTTGACGGTCGCGGTCAGCACTGTCAGCTCCATTTCCGCAAGGCCCGCTTCGGCGCGGACATCGGCGAACAGCGCGCGCATCCGCCCGCGCAGCCGCGCAATCTCGTCGGCAAAGCGCTCGAACTCGGTGAATCGCTGGTCAGACATGACACTATGGTGTCGATACGACACATTAGTGTCAAATGATTCTCAGCGGCTCGTCATCGGCCTGAACAGGGTGGTGGGCGATTGCCAGTCGATCCGTACCTGTCGGTGGTCAAAGCGCCAGCCCTCTGCGGTCCGCACCAGCCGGTCATTGTAGGTCCCCGCGTGGTCCGGACCATTGTTGCTGTAGACCGTGAAATAGCTGCGCACCGTGGCCGTATCCCCTTCTACCTCGATCAGCGGATTGGTGATGTGGTGGCGCACGAAGGTCCGCGCCGGATCGGCGGGACCGCCAGAGGTCAGGGCTTCGACGATGGCCTTCGGACCAGTCGCCACGGCACCCGGAAACTCCAGGGTGCCGTCTGCGGCAAAGCACCCCGCCAGCCCCTCGATCCGCCCCCGGTCGCCGTTGTAGGTATAGGTGGCGAGCAGGTGGCGGATCGCGTCGCGGTCTGCGGACAAGTCAGCCATTGAAGTGCAGCCTAAGCCCGGGTTCGTCCCAGCGGGTGCGAATCAGCTGCCCGCTGCTCGACAGGGTGATGAAGGCGTCCATCATGTCCGCGCCGCCAAAGGCGATGTTGGTGACATAGGTATCGTCGAAGGCGCGGTGGCTGGTCGCGCCTTCGGGCGTGATCGTGGTGATCCCGCCGGTGAACAGTGTCGCCACGCAGACATTCCCTGCCGCCGTCACCGCGAGGCTATCGAATCCGCTCGGTCCGGGAGCGGTCGCAACCCAGGTCGGCCGCTGGTGCTCGACCTTGCGTTCGAAGCGCCACAGCCGCGCCTGATGAGTGTCCGCGCAGTAGACGTACTTGCCATCGGGCGACAGGCCGACCCCATTGTAGGATACGGCGCGGCGGTGGATCGACTGGATCGAGCTGCCGTCGGTCAGGCAGGTGAACAGCCCGCTCGGGGTGTGGTGCCCATCGACCGACTTGCCGAGATCGGTGAACCACAGCCGTCCGTCGGCATCGAACACCAGGTCGTTGGGCGCCTGCAGCGACAGGCCGTCGCAGCTGTCATAGACCCGTTCGAACTTGCCGGTGATGAGGTCGACGCGTTCGATCCGGCCTTCGTTGCCGGGGCCGCTTGCGTTCTGGAACTTCGCGATGTCGAGCCCGCCGTTGTTGCACACCCATAGCGCGCCATCGGGGCCGATCGCCGCGCCGTTGGGGCCACCGCCGATCTCGCAGACCACTTCCTTGCGGCCATTCCAGCAGCGGGTGATGCGCCCGCCCGACAGTTCGACGACGATCACCGATCCGTCCGCCATGACCACGGGGCCTTCCGGAAACGCCAGTCCTTCCGCAATGACTTCCATTCGCCTCTCCTGTATTACCTGGTTAGACAGGTCTTGACACTCTCGCGGGCGGCTTGCAACCCGTCACACGGGAGATCCTATCATGCCTGTACCAGCCCACCATATCGTGGCCACGCCACCGCCGTTCGAAGCACCGCCCTATCCGGTCGACATTTTCGCGGGACAGACCGTGCTGGTCACTGGCGGTGGCTCTGGCATGGGTCTCGCCATGGCCAAGGCCTTCGCCCAAGGCGGGGCGCAGGTCGCGGTGATGGGTCGCAGCCTTGAAAAGGCGCAGGACGGGGCGCAGCAGATCGCCGCGCTGGGCGTGAAGGCCCACGCGATGAGCTGCGATGTGCGCGTGCCCGAGCAGATCGCCGCCGCCTTTGATGAGGCGGAGGAAGCGCTCGGCCCCATCAGCCTGCTGGCCAATAATGCCGGCGCGAACTTCCCGATCCTGGCCGAGGACATTTCCGTCAACGCCTGGAACGCGATCACGCGGATTGCGATCGACGGCACCTTCCTGTGTTCGGCGGAATTCGCCCGCCGCCGGATCGAGGCGGGGCAGGGCGGGGCCATCGTGATCAACTCCGCGCAATACATCTGGACCGGTTTTCCTGGCGACGCGCACTCCGCCGCCGCCAAGACCGCGCAGGCGACAATGACCGCCAAGTTGGCCCGCGACTGGGCGCCGCACGGTATCCGCGTCAACGCGGTCGCCGCCGGGTTCTTCCCGCATGAAACCTCTACCGCAGGACGATCAGAGGAAATGACCGCCAGCCTGCCCGACATGATCCCCGCCGGGCGTCCCGGCTCGATCTACGAATTCGGCTGGCTGTCGGCGCTGACCTGCACGCCGCTGCTGGGCGGGCTGACGGGGCAGGTGATTCTGCAGGACGGCGGAGAAAGCCTGCGCCGCTCGCTCCGCAATCCGGCCTTCATTCCGCCGCGCGAAAGGGTGCAAGGCCCTTGGGGGTGGCAGTGATGGGCTGGCTGTCAGGCAAGACTGCGCGGCTGGTGGGGACCAGTCCGGCCATTGCCGCCGCGCTGACCGCGCAGGGCGCGGTGCTGGTGGACGAGGGCGACTGTGACGTGCTGGTCCACGTTGCTCCTCCGCCAGTGGACATTCCCGCGCACGAGATCCCTTTCGCGCAATGGCGCGCGACCCTGGATGCAGGGCTGGACCAGCGGTTCCTGCTGGCCAGGGACTTTGCCGCACTTCGCCGGGCTGCACATAAAGGGGGCGCAGTGGTCTTCGTCGGCGCGCCGGAACAGGCGCTGGGCGCTGACCAGGCGGCCGCAGGCGGCGGGCTTGGCAACCTGACCAAGACGCTTGGCGTCGAATGGGCGCGCGATGGGATTCGGGTGAACACGGTCCAGACCCGTTCTGACGGCGAAACCCTAGGGAACCTCGTCGCCTACCTCGCCAGCGACTATGCCGCCTATGTCACCGGAGCGGTGATTGGCGTCGACCTGAATGACTGATCCGCGCAACGCGAAGCTGGATCTCAACCTAAGGGTCGCAGACCTTGAGGCTTCGGTTGCCTGGTACGAGCGCGTGTTCGGCGCGCCGCCGATCTTTCGCGGTGAGGACCGGACGCTGGAGGGCAAGGCAACTGCCATGGCCTGCTTCCGGCTCGGCGGGGTCAAGCTGTGGCTGCTGCCGGCGAATGGCGCCGCAGAGGGAGGCCAGCGCGTGGGGATCGCGCTGATGACCCGCCAGCGCCTTGGCCCCCTGCGCCGGGAACTCGCGGCGCGCGGTGCCCGCTTCGACGATGCGCAGCTGCCCGGTTTTCCGATCGATGCCGAGGGAGTACGGCAGGGCAAGGACGCGGAATTCTTCTATCTGCTCGATCCCGACGGGCATCGTATCGAATATTGCCGCACCTTTCGCGGCGCATCAGGAGCATGACGATGAACCAGCGCGGACGGCTTGATGGGCAGGTCGCCTTTGTTACGGCCGGTGGGGGCGGGATCGGCCGCGCCATTGCGCTCGGGCTGGCCGAGGCGGGGGCGGATGTCGCCGTGTTCGAGATCGTTCCCGAACGCGCCGAAGAAACCGCCGCGCGCATCCGCGAGCTCGGGCGGCAGGCCCTGGCTATCCCCGGCGACGCCATGGATGCCGAGGCGATCCGGGCCGCTATTGCCGCAACCGATGCGCAGTTCGGGCGGCTCGACATCCTCGTCAACAACGCCGGCGGCGTTTCCGCGCGCCCCTTCCTCGAACAGAGCGAGCGCAGCTGGCGCCGGCATATCGATATCAATCTCGTCTCGATGCTCGCGGCCACCCACGCCGCCGCACCGCTGATGATCCGCGGCGGGCAGGGCGGCGCGATCCTCAACGTCGCCTCGATCGAGGCGGAGCGCGCCGCGCCCAACTTCGCGGTCTATGCCGCGTGCAAGGCGGGGATGGTCAGCTTCACCAAGTCGATGGCGGTCGAACTGTCCGGCCATGGTATCCGGGTCAATTGCCTCGCCCCCGATCACACGGTCACCCCGGGCAATCAGGGCAACCGCACCGGTCCGGTGGATCCCGCCACCTGGGTCAAGCACAGCCCGGAGGCAGTCGATGCGATGAACCGCCTGATCCCGCTGGGGCGCGAAGGGATCGACACCGAATGCGGCGATGCGGCGGTTTTCCTTTGCTCATCGCTCGCCAGCTATGTAACGGGCATAACCCTGCCGGTTGATGGCGGAACCTGGGCCGCTGGCGGCTGGGTGCGGGGTCGCAACGGCAAGTGGACCCTGAATGAGGGCCTCTCGTTTGGTGGATAATTCAACTATCGGCGGCGAATTCCCTTTAGTTGTAAAACCAAGTTGACTATCTTGTCGGTCGGAAGCCGCCATTTCGGCGGAGGGGAACACGCGATGGCGCTTGGCTCGGACGACGATTTCGGCTTGCCCCAGCGTATCCACGTGCCCAAGACCAGCGAGATCGTGGCCGACAAGATCCGCGCCCAGATCGTGCGCGGCGAGATTGGCGAGGGCGACTCGCTGCCGCCCGAAGGCCAGCTGATGGAAACCCTCGGCATTTCGCGCCCGACGCTGCGCGAGGCGTTCCGCATCCTGGAAGCAGAAGGCCTGATCAGCGTGGTGCGCGGATCGCGGACCGGGGCCAAGGTCCACAAGCCATCGGTCGATCTGGTGTCGCGCTATGCCGGGTACGTGCTGGAATCGCAGGGCACGACCATCGCCGACCTCTACCAGGCGCGGCTTGCGATCGAGCCTTCGGTGGTGCGCTGGCTGGCGACCGACAAGGGCCGGGGCAGGATCGCAGACCTGCGCGCCCTGCTGGCCGAGATGGAGCGATTGCTGGATCAGGAAGATCACGACGCATTCATCGAGAAGGTCGAGATTTTCCACCAGGCGCTGGTCGCCGCGACGGGGCTGAATACCATCACGTTCCTCAGCCGGATGTTGCTCAACCTCGCGGGCAAGCATCAGGTCGAATTCCAGAAGCGCTATCCGCGCAGCCGCGAGCAGCGGCAGAAGAGCCACCGCGCCGGTCTCAAGTCCTATATCAAGGTCGTTGACCTGATCGAGGCGGGCAAGGTGGAAGAGGCTGTGGCCCACTGGCGGCTGCATTTGACCAACGCCAACGCGACCTGGACCAGCGAGGGCGAAGGCGCTCGCGTGGTCGATTCGCTCGGGCACTGATCGCTTTGCAGGATTGGTACAATACCGCGTGTTTGCGCGGCGAATTCGTGCATTCAATCGTTGCGCGCGCGCGCCTGCTGTGATTAATTGACGCATCATCAATTATTGAGTCGCGCAGCAGCGGCCAGCAGCGGGAGAATACCCATGAACATGGAAGATCTGGTCATCATCAGCATCGATGACCATGCCATCGAGCCGCCCGAAGCCTTCATCCGCCACTATCCCGAGGCGCACAAGGATCGCGCCCCGCGCATCGTCAAGGAGAACGGCAAGGACATCTGGCTGTGGAACGACCAGCGGTTCCCCACCATCGGCCTCAACGCCGTGGTCGGCCGTCCGCGCAGCGAATACGGGATGGAGCCCTCCGCCTTCGACCAGCTGCGCCCGGGCACCTATGATGCCAAGCTGCGCGTCGATGACATGAACGCCAACGGCGTGCTGGCCAGCCTCAACTTCCCGACCATGCCCAGCTTCGCGGGCGGGGTCTTCGTCGCCATGGCCAAGAAGGACCCGGAAGAAGCCCTGCGCGCCTGCCGCGCCTGGAACGACTGGCACGTGCAGGAATGGTGCGCCAGCGCTCCCGGTCGCTTCATCCCGATGTGCCTGGTTCCCAGCTGGGACATCGACGAGACGGTCAAGGAACTGAAGCGGATGAGCGACCTTGGCGTCCACGCCGTGTCGTTCTCCGACAACCCCGCCAATATCGGCCTGCCCAGCATCCACAACGAGTACTGGGAACCGTTCTGGAAAGCCTGCAACGATCAGAAGGTCGTGATCAACTGCCACATCGGCACCGGCGCACGGGCGCTGCATCCCTCCAGCGAGAGCCCGATCGACGCCTGGATCACGGCCATGCCGATCTCGATCGCCAATTCGGCTGCCGACTGGACCTTCGCGACCTTCTGGAAGCGTTACCCGGACCTGCGCATGGCGCTGTCGGAAGGCGGCATCGGCTGGGTACCCTACTTCCTGGAACGCGCCGACTTCACCCACGAACACCACCACGAATGGACCTTCACCGACTTTGGCGGCGAACGGCCTTCGGACCTGTTCAAGCGGCACATCATCAGTTGCTTCATCGATGACCAGTTCGGGCTCAAGAACCTTGAGTACATGAACG
>JAYRMP010000081.1:0-13603 GCA_041912655.1 Novosphingobium sp.
TCAAGCCCGGGGCGACGGGCGTAGCTTAACGCACCAGCCCCAGCGCCTCGTAGGTCCGCGCCAGCGTCGGCGCGGCGAGGGCGCGGGCCTTGTCCGCGCCCTTGGCAAGGATTGCGCCGAGCGCCGCGCGGTCCTGCCGCAGTTCGACGAAGCGGGCGTTGATCGGCGCCAGGCTTTCGACCAGCAGTTCGCCCAGCGCGGGCTTGAACTTGCCGAAACCCTGTCCGCCGAATTCCGCGAGCACCGCCTCGACCGTGGTGCCGGCCATTGCCGCGTAGATGCCGACGAGGTTGGCCGCTTCCGCGCGGCCTTCGAGGCCCGCCTTTTCGCTCGGCAGCGGTTCGGGGTCGGTCTTGGCCTTCTTGACCTTGTTCATCAGCGTGTCGGCGTCGTCGGTCAGGTTGATCCGGCTCATGTCCGAAGGATCGCTCTTCGACATCTTCGATCCGCCGTCGCGCAGGCTCATGATCCGGGCGGCTTCGGGCGGGATGATCGGATCGGGCAGGGTGAAGACGGGCGCGTCCTCTGCGGCGAAGTCGTTGTTGAACTTCTGCGCGATGTCGCGGGCGAGTTCGAGGTGCTGCTTCTGGTCCTCGCCCACCGGCACGTGGGTCGCCTGGTAGAGCAGGACGTCGGCGGCCTGGAGCACCGGATAGGTGAACAGCGCGACCGACTGGCCCTCGCGGTTCTTGCCGGCCTTGTCCTTCCACTGGGTCATCCGGTTGAGCCAGCCCATCCTCGCCGTGCCGCCCAGCAGCCACTGCAGCTCGGCATGGGCGGGAACCTGGGTCTGGTTGAACAGCACCGACTTGTCGGGATCGATCCCGCAGGCGACCAGCGCGGCGGTCATCTCATAGGTGTTCGCTGCCAGCTCTGCCGGTACGTGCGGCATCGAGATGGCGTGAAGATCGGCCAGGAAATAGAGGCTCTGCCCGCCGCCCGCCGCGACCTCGTCCTGCATGCGCACCCAGTTGCGGATCGCCCCCAGGTAGTTGCCGAGGTGGAGATTGCCGGTGGGCTGGATGCCGGAAACGATACGCATGGGGTGTTACTCTACTTCGAGGATTTCATCGTCGGCCTTGGTGCGGGGCTGACGGCGGCGCCTTAGCTGGGCGAGCACCGACTTGTCGACCGCCCCCGTGGCAAAGGCGCCGACGGCGAACACGACAAGCCCGGCCACGACCAGTGCGGCCAGCGACCAGATCCGTTCCAGCCAGCTGCCGCCGTAGTAGGGTTCAAGGTGCGGCATCATCCACCACAGCACCGCCGCCATTGCCGCCGTGGCAACCAGCTGGCGCGCGATCCGCCCGGCAAGGCGCAGGGTGAAGCGGAACCACCCGCGCCGGTGGAGCATGGCATAGAGCAGCAGGCAGTTGAGCGTGGCCGAACAGGCGGTCGCGGCGGCGAGGCCGACGATCCCGTATTGCCGCACCACCCACAGGTTGAGCGCGATGTTGAACAGCAGCGAGACCAGCGCGGTCCATACCGGGGTGCGGGTATCCTCGCGCGCGAAGAACCCGGGGTTGAGGATCTTGACGATCACATAGGCCGGCAGGCCCGCAACCAGCGCGACCACGATCTGCGCCATGATCGCCCCGTCGGCGGGCGTGAACTTGCCGCCGACGAAGAACGCGGTGCAGAACGCCGGCGCGCAGACCGCCAGCGCGGCGGCAGCGGGCAGGGTCAGGAGGGTGCCGATCTCGAACGCGTTCGATTGCAGGCGCTGCGCCTCTGCCGCCTCGCCGGTGTGGATGTGGCGCGAGAGCATCGGCAGGATCGCCGTGCCCAGCGCGATCCCGACGATCCCCAGCGGCATCTGGTTGAGCCGGTCGGCCAGCTTGAGCAGGGTCAGCGAACCCTGCGGCAAGGACGTGGCGAAGAAGGTGTCGACGAACTGGCTGATCTGGTAGATGCCTGCGCCGAAGGTGGCGGGCAGGATCAGCATGCCCAGCCGCTTCACCTCAGGCGTGAGGCGCGGCATGCGGATGCGCAGCCGCACCTTTGCGCGGCGGGTCTCCCACCACAGGTAGAGGAACTGGCCGAGGCCGGAGACGGCGACTGCCACGGCCAGCGCGGTCGCGACGATGGTATCATCGCCGCTGTCGCCGCGCAGGTAATCGCCCGTCAGGATGCCGGTGATCAGGAACAGGTTGAGCAGCACCGGGGCCAGCGCGCCCGGTCCGAAGCGCGAGCGCGCGTTGAGCAGGCCCGACAGCATCGCCGTCAGGCTGATGAAGAACAGGTAGGGGAAGGTGATCCGGCTGAGCAGGACCGAAAGTTCGAACTTGCCCTCGACGTTGGCGTATTCGCTGGCCAGCACCCAGACGATCCCGGGCATGAACACCATGGCGAGCGCGCTGAACGCCAGCAGCACCCACACGAACACCGAGAGGACATCGCCGGCAAAGCGGTTCGCCTCTTCCTCGCCGCCTTCCCCGTGCAGCGCGCGGCTGTACATCGGCACGAAGGCGACGCTGAAGGCCCCTTCCGCGAACAGGCGGCGGAAGGTGTTGGGCAGGGTGAAGGCCAGCTGGAACGCGTCCGCCGCCAGCCCCGCGCCCAGCACGCGGGCCAGCAGCATGTCGCGGGCAAAGCCGAACACGCGGCTGATCGCGGTGAGGCCGCCGATCGTGCCGACGTTGCGGATCAGGCTCATGCGCATTCCCTCCTATGCGCAGCGCCGCTGCGCTGGATCAGGCCTGTCCGGCCGGAGATTCAGCGTCCACCGCCTGCTCCTGCTGCGCGGCCAGCTGCTGCAGGTAGATGCCGTTGAAGTCCACCGGCTCCAGCAGCAGCTGCGGGAAGCCCGCGGCGCGCACGGCGTCGGCGATGACCTGGCGGGCGAAGGGGAACAGGATGCGCGGCGCCTCGGCATAGGTGAAGGCGTGCTTCTGCCCGTCATCCAGGTTGCGCATGCCGATGAGCGCGCAATAGGACAGGTCGACGATGAAGGCGGTTCCGGCCTGGCCCTTGGAGCGGACCTCGACCTTCAGTTCGACTTCGGCCACTTCCTCGCTCAGGTTGCGGGCACCAATGTTGAACTGCACGTCGATCTGCGGCGGGTCCTGCCACTGGAACGAATCCGGGGCGTTGGGATTCTCGACCGACAGGTCCTTGACGTACTGCGAGATGATCCCGGCCGCGGGCAGGGTATCCGCGCCGTTGGGGGCGGGGCCATCCTGGGTGAGGTCGGTGATGATGTTGCCTTCGTCGGCCATGGCGCTCTGCCCTTTGTCTGGAATATGATCTGCTGAACGGGTTTGGCCGCGCGCCTAGCAGGCCCGCGTGGCGGCGGCAAGGATGCCACAGGCTCGTCGCAAAAATTGCACGTGATGCTTCGTCCACGCGTTGTTCATTTGTCAATCCTACCTATTTGGTTTTAGAGAAACGCTGCGCCGCCGCATGCGGCAGGGACTGGAACGTGGAAAAGACCGTCGAAATCGTCATCCTCGCCATGATCGCGGCCTTCCTTGGCCTGCGGCTCTATTCGGTGCTTGGCCGCCGGGCAGAGCGTGAGGAACAGGCCCAGCCCCGCCTGGAGCCCAAGGCTGATGCCCCTGCCCGCCCGGCGCGTCCGGAGCTGGCGGAGCGCGGTGCGGTCAGCGCGCCGCCGCGCGTGATCGTGCCGGGCGTCACCCCCGCGATCGAACGCGGCATCCGCGAGATTTCTGCGGTCGACCGGAATTTCGATATGCTCGCCTTCCTCGAAGGGGCCAAGGGTGCCTACCGGATCGTGCTCGATGCCTTCTGGAAGGGCGACCGCGAGGCGCTGGCACCGCTCACCGATCCCCACGTCCATGCGGCCTTCGTTGCCGCGATCGACGCGCGCGAGGCCGCAGGCGAAAAGCTCGACAACCGGCTGGTGCGGATCGAGGACGCGGTGATCGTCGCGGCATCCTATCAGGCGCCGCTGGCGCGCGTCACCGTGCGCTTCACCGCCGACATTGCCGCCGTCACCCGCAATGCCGAAGGCCAGGTGATCGCCGGGTCGCTCCACGATGCGGTCGTAGCGCAGGATATCTGGACCTTCGTGCGCGACACCCGCGCGCAGACGCCGGACTGGCAGCTCGAAGAAACCGACGAGGGCTAAGCCCGTGCCGGGGGGCAGGGGTCTGCGCCCGATTGCGGCGCTTTTTCCGCTTGCCCTGCTGGCCGCCTGCGGGCGGCTCGAGCCGCCTGCCCCGCCGCCCGCGCCCCCCGCTGCACCACCGCTGGCGAGCGCGATCGAGGCAGGTCTCGCCGCGGGACCCGCAGTTGCCAGCCTGCCGCTGACCGGCGCTCAGGCCGCGCGCGCGCTCGCCTCGTTCCGTGAAAGCTGCCCGCGCCTCGTCACACGGGTTGATGCCAGCGGCCTTACCCGTCCGGAGGACTGGCGCGCGGCCTGCGCCGCCGCTGCGGGCTGGAGCGAGGGCGATGCCCCGCGCTTTTTTGCGAGCCAGTTCGAAGCGGTCCGGGTGGGGCCCGGCAGCGCCTTTGCCACCGGCTATTACGAACCGGAGATCGCCGGGGTGCGCCAGCGCCAGCCCGGCTTCGAGGTTCCGGTCTATGCCGTGCCGCGCGACCTTGTCCAGGCGCGGCCCGAACATGCCGGACCGACCGACCGCGGCACCCAGCCGTGGGGCCGCTACGATGCGCAGGGGCGCTTCGTGAACCATTTCGACCGCGCTCAGATCGAGGAAGGCGCGCTGGCGGGGCAGGGGCTTGAACTGGCCTGGGTGGCCGATCCGGTCGAGCTGTTCTTCCTCCAGGTCCAGGGTTCCGGACGGCTGCGCGCACCCGATGGCAGCGTGTTGCGGATCGGTTATGCGGGGCGCAACGGCCATCCCTATACCGGGATCGGCAAGCTGATGCGCGAACGCGGTCTGGTGGGGGATGCACCCCGGCAGTATCCGGGATCGATGCAGGGGCTGAAGCGCTACCTGCGGGAGAATCCGGAGGCCGGACGCGCGCTGATGCGCGAGAACCGCAGCTATGTGTTCTTCCGCGAACTGACCGGCGACGGCCCGCTCGGCTCGCTCGGTGTGCCGGTGCGCCCGCGCGCCAGCGCGGCGGCTGACCCCGCCTTCGTGCCGCTGGGCGCGCCGGTCTGGCTGGCGCTCGACTGGGCAGAGGCCAGCGGGCTGTGGATCGCGCAGGACACCGGTGGAGCGATCCGGGGCGTCAACCGCTTCGACACCTTCTGGGGTGCGGGCGAGGAAGCCGCACTGATCGCCGGGGGCATGGCTGCGCGCGGGCAAGCGTTGCTGCTGCTGCCGCGCGGCACGCTCGAACGGCTCAAGAGGCGTTGATGCGGCGTCCGCGCGGCCTTACCCCGCAGGAGGTGGACCTGTGGACGCGCGTCGCGCGCACGGTGCGCCCGCTCCATCCGCAGACCAAGGCGGTGCCGATAGTGCCTGCTGCTGCTCCGGTCGCTCCGCCGCCGCCCGCACCGCGACCCAAGGGCCGGGTGCCCGCGCCGCTTCCGCCGCCGCCGCCCCGGTCGGCCGATCCGCGCGCGCTCGACCGGCACGGGCTCGATTCGTCGTGGGAGAAGAAGCTGGCGCGCAGCGGCGTCACTCCCGATTTCACGCTCGATCTTCACGGCCACAGCCTCGCCGCCGCTCATTCGCGGCTCGATCACGGTCTCGCTCTCGCCATTGCCCAGCATGCGCGGGTGGTGCTGGTCATCACCGGCCTGCCGCGCCCCGCCGAAGCCGCCGACCGCGGCGATCGGCGCGGCGCGATCCGTGCCAAGCTGATCGACTGGCTTGCGGCTGGCCCCCACGCCTCGCGCATCGCCGCGGTCAGGAACGCCCATCGCAGGCATGGCGGTGCGGGGGCGGTGTACGTCATCCTGAAGCGGGTGAAGTAGGGGTTGGGAGTCTTGATCCGCCTCACGGCGGTGCGGACAGGCCATCCGGCCTATCCTTGCAACACCAGCCCGCTCCCCCGGCCCGACCACCCACAGGGTACCATAAATGGGTGGTCGGGCCGGGGGAGCGGGCTGGTGTTGCAAGCCAATCGCGCAGGCGATTGGCGCACTCGACAAAAAAGAGGCCCCCGCACCTCTCGGTACGGGGGCCCTCAGGGAGGAAGCTTGTAGCGCTTAGAAGCTGATCGTGCCGGTCACGAAGATCTGGCGCGGGTTGCCGTAGAACGCGGTCAGCACGCCTTCCTTGCCAAGCGCCGGGACCAGCGCCCCGCTGGTGGTGGTGGCGAGATCACCAGTCACCGCGTTGGCGACCATGAAGGTGTAGCCCGAGGTCTTGTAGCGCTTGTTGGTCAGGTTCTTGCCGAACACGCCAAGCGACCAGCGATTGTCCGGCGCGCGATAGACGATGCTGGCATCGAACAGCTGATAGGCCGGCTGGTCGAGGTAGGGGTTCGGGATCTCAAACTGGTAGGTCTTGCTCTTGAACGACATGCCGCCGTTCAGGGTGAGCGTGCCGCCCGCGAGGTCCATCGCGTAATCCAGGCTGGCGCTGCCCGACCAGGCCGGGGTGTTCTGCACCTTGCGGAACGCGGCGACGTCGGTCGGCACGCTGGCGATGTTGGTGATGTACTTGGTGTACTTCGCGTCGATGTAGCCCAGCGAACCGTTGAAGGTGAGCGTGCCGGTGTCGGTCTGAAGCAGCTTGGCGCGGGTCTCGAGCTCGAAACCCTTCATGCGCGCCTTGCCCGCGTTGGACACCACGCCGCAGAAGGTGGCGACGCCGCCGGCGTTGCAGGCGACCGAGCCGGGGATCTGGACGTCGGTATAGTCCATGTAGAACGCGGCCAGCGCGATGTAGACGCGGCGGTCGAACAGGTCGGCCTTGTAGCCCACTTCATAGCTGTCGACCGTTTCGGGGCGGAAGCTGAGGAACTGGGCGATTTCCGCCTGCGACTTGGTGCCGTCGTTGTTGAGGTCGACCGCGTTGATGCCCACGCCGCGCGGGTCGAAGCCGCCGCCCTTGAAGCCCTGGGTGAACGAGGCGTAGATGTTGCTGTCCGGCGTCGGCTGGTAGTTGACGCTGATCTTCGGCGTGAACTTGCGGAATTCGCTCGAACCCCGGAAGTCGGTCTGCGGAGCGCCCGCGGCGATCCCGGCGCTGCCGAACACCGGCGAGCCGCCGTTCACGTAGTTCTGGCGCAGGATGTAGGCGCTGCGCTGGTCATAGGTGTAACGCCCGCCGATCGACAGCTTGAGCTGGTCGGTCACGTCGACGGTGAAGTCGGCGAAGGCGGCGAAGGTGTCGGTCTTCACGTCGGCATTGGTATAGGCCGCAAAGCCCGGCAGCGTGGTGTAGAGCCGCGATTCGAACTGGGTCAGCGCGTTGGCGTGGAGGTAGTAGATCCCCACCAGGCCGTTGATCCGGTCAGAGCTGAACAGCGCCTGGACTTCCTGGCTGAACTGGTCGTTCCTGTAGATCCCGGGCACGTCGAGGTCGGCGCTGGGCAGGGCGTCGAAGTCGATCGGGCTGGTCGAATCGTCCTTGCGGTACGAGGTGATCGACCGCATCGTCAGCCAGTCGGTCGGCTGGCCTTCCATGAACAGCGAGGTGCCCCAGGCCTTCACTTCCTGCTTGGGCGTGTTGAGCGCGCCGCGGGTGTCGTAGACGTCCGCCAGCACCGGAGCGACCGACTGCTGCGCCGGGATCAGGCGGTGGCCGCCGCGCGGCAGCGACTTGTCCTTGGTGTAGTCCGCGGAAATGCGCGCGAAGAAATCGGTCGCGTGGACCTCGATCGTGCCGCGCGCGGCCCAGACGTCCTTGTTGTAGTTTTCAAGGCCAGTGGTCAGGTTGGTCCCGAAGCCTCCGCGCGACAGGCGGGCGAGCGAACCGCCGACGCGCAGCACGCCCGAACCGATCGGGGCGCTGGCGGTGATCACGCCGTCGGCCTGATCATAGCTGCCATAGGTGGCGCGGGCCGAGACGTGGGCCACGTCGTCGAGCCGCTTGGTCACGTACTTGACCGCGCCGCCAACCGTGTTGCGGCCATAAAGCGTGCCCTGCGGGCCGCGCAGCACTTCGATGCGCTGGACGTCGTAGATGTCGAGCACGGCGGCCTGCGGGCGGTTGAGGTAGACGTCGTCAAGATAGATGCCGACACCCTGCTCGAAGCCCGAAACCGGGTCCTGCTGGCCAACGCCGCGGATGAAGGCGGACAGGGTGGAGTTGGTCGCGCGGCTGGTTTCCAGCGTCACGTTGGGAACGGTTTCGGCCAGCGCGGTGATGTCCATCGCGCCCTTGGCGGCGAGCTGGTCGCCCGACAGCGCCGAGATGGCGATCGGCACGTCGACCAGGTTTTCCTCGCGGCGGCGGGCGGTGACGACGATCGCGCCGTCATCCTCGCTCGCGGTGGTGTCGGCAGTTTCCTGCGCGAAGGCCGGGACGGCGGTCAGGCTGATGAGAGCGCTGGCGAGCAGCGACGTGCGGCTGAGAAGTGCGTGGGCACGCATGGCAGGAATCCTCCCTGATGAAATCGCGGCCGGAAGCCTCCTCGCCCCGGCTGTATTCGCGCCCTTATTAAAAGTTGAACCAACTTTCAACTACGCTATGCTTGCACAGGGCATCGGGAGCGACGAAAGTGAGCAAACGTGGCAGGGCGGCAACAGTCGCCCCGCAGGATCAGGGGAAGCCAATGGAAGGCAGCGCTGCGGCCAGGACCCCGCGCGAGCCGCGCACCGAGCGCGGCCGGCGCACCCAGCGCGCGATCCTCGATGCCGCGGCGGCCGAGTTCGGCGAAAAGGGCTTTCACGAAAGCTCGATCGTCTCGATCACGATCCGCGCCGGCGTGGCGCTGGGCAGCTTCTACACCTATTTCGAATCGAAGGAGGCGCTGTTCAAGGCGCTGGTCGCCGACATGTCGGGGCGGGTGCGCGATCACGTTGCCCCGGTGCTGCGCGAACATTCCGGCGGAGGGGTCGAGGCCGAAGGCGCCGCGCTCCATGCCTTTCTCGACTTCGCCCGGCACAACAAGGAAATCTACCGGATCATCGACGAAGCCGAATTCGTCGCTCCGGAAGACTGGCGCGCTCATTATGTCACCACCGCCACGCGCATCCTCGAACGCTTGCAGGCAGCCCACGCGCGCGGCGAACTGGCGGTTGAACCGGACGAGGTCCACGCCTGGGCGATCATGGGGATGAACGTGTTCCTGGGCCTGCGCTTCGGCGTGATGGACGGGGAAGCCGATCTGGGGCGGGTTGCTGCGACTGCCAATGCGCTGCTGAAGGGCGGGCTTGGCCGGTGACATTCGGCGCCGGCCCGGCTATGCGCGCGCTCCATGTCCAATCGCCGCACCTTCGCCATCATCTCGCACCCTGACGCGGGCAAGACCACGCTGACCGAAAAGCTGCTGCTGCAGGGCGGGGCGATCCACCTCGCGGGAGAGGTCAAGGCGCGCGGCGCGGCGCGGCGGGCGCGGTCCGACTGGATGAAGATCGAGCAGCAGCGCGGGATCTCGGTCACCTCGTCGGTGATGACCTTCGAGAAAGGCGGGATCACCTTCAACCTGCTCGACACCCCGGGCCACGAGGACTTTTCCGAGGACACCTATCGCACCCTGACCGCAGTCGATTCCGCGATCATGGTGATCGACGCGGCCAAGGGCATCGAGCCGCAGACCCGCAAGCTGTTCGAGGTCTGCCGCCTGCGCTCGGTGCCGATCATCACTTTCGTCAACAAGGTCGATCGCGAAGGGCGCTCGGTGTTCGAGACGCTGGACGAGGTGGCCGACGCGCTGGCACTCGACGTGGTGCCGATGTCGTGGCCGATCGGCATGGGCGGCGAATTCAAGGGCGTGCTCGATTTCGCCAGCAACGCAATCAGCCGCCCCGAAGGCGACAGCCGCGAATTCCTGGGCAAGCGCGAGCCAGCGACAGCCGAGAACATTCCGGCCGAGATCGCCGAGGAGATCGAACTGGCCCAGGCCGGCTATGGCGAATTCGATCCCGAGGCCTATCGCCACGGCGACATGACCCCGGTCTATTTCGGATCGGCGCTCAAGAACTTCGGCGTTGCCGAACTGATCGACGCGATCGCGAAGTATGCCCCGCCGCCGCGCCCGCAGCCGAGCGAGAGCGGCGAAGTTTCGCCCGAGGGCAAGGAAGTCACCGGCTTCATCTTCAAGGTCCAGGCCAACATGGACCCGCAGCACCGCGACCGCATCGCCTTCATGCGGCTGGTCTCCGGCACCTTCAAGCGCGGCATGAAGCTGACCCCGTCCGCGCTGGGCAAGCCAGTGGCGATCCATTCGCCGATCCTGTTCTTCGCCCAGGACCGCGAGATCGCCGACAGTGCCGAGCCCGGTGACATCATCGGCATTCCCAACCACGGCACGCTGCGGGTCGGTGATACCCTGAGCGAAACCAACAAGGTCCGCTTCACCGGCCTGCCCAACTTCGCGCCCGAAATCCTGCGCCGCGTCGCGCTGAAGGACCCGACCAAGACCAAGCAACTCCGCAAGGCGCTCGACGACCTCAGCGAAGAGGGCGTGATCCAGGTGTTCTACCCGGAGATCGGCAGCCAGTGGATCGTCGGCGTGGTCGGCCAGCTCCAGCTCGACGTGCTGATTTCGCGGCTGGAGGCGGAATACAAGGTCGAGGCCGTGCTGGAAGGCGCGCCCTTCGATACCGCCCGCTGGGTCAAGGGTAGCGATGCCGCGCTCAAGAGCTTTGCCGACTTCAACAAGTCGAACCTCGCCAAGGACCGCGACGGCGATCCGGTGTTCCTCGCCCGCTCGGCGTGGGACGTGGGTTACCAGCAGGAAAAGAATCCCGAGCTGACATTCAGCGCGACGAAGGAACGGTAATGTCGTCCCGGGCTTGACCCGGGACCGCTGGCCGGACAGGTCTGGTGGACCGATGGAACTGACCTTCGCCAGCTACAACATCCACAAGGCCGTCGGGCTCGACCGGCGGCGCGATCCCGATCGGATCATCGCGATCCTGAACGAGATCGGTGCGGACGTGGTGGCCCTGCAGGAGGCGGACCGGCGGCTGGGGCGGCGCGAAACCGTGCTGCCGCGCGCGCATCTTGAGGATTACACCCCCTACCACGCGGTCCCGCTCAACCACCGGCCGGATTCGATCGGCTGGCACGGCAACGCCCTGCTGGTGCGGCGCGACATCGTGGTCGCGGAGGCGGGAGTGGTGCCGCTGCCCGCGCTGGAGCCGCGCGGGGCGATCCGCGCCGACCTGATCCACGAGGGGCGGCGCCTGCGCGTGGTCGGCATGCACCTCGACCTCTCGGGCCTCCGCCGCCGCCACCAGGTCCGCGCGATCCTGGCCCACCTCGATCGGTGCGACGGGCATTGCCCGACCGTGCTGATGGGCGATTGCAACGAATGGAGCCTGCAGCGCGGCGCGCTGGCCGAATTCCGCGATCCCTGGCGCGTGCTCGCCCCGGGCCGCAGCTTCCCCTCGCGCCGTCCGGTGGCGCAGCTCGACCGGGTGGTCGTTTCGGCCGAATGGGAGTTGGCCGGGGCCGGCGTCCACCACTCCGCCCTGGCGGCGCGCGGATCGGACCACCTGCCTGTCTGGGCGCGGCTGATGCTGCCTAAAAATTAGGCAATTGCCCGGGAATCGGGCGTGGCCGTCTGCCTGCCGATGCGGCATCATTGCCCTTACCCCTGAATCGTAATGATAAATCCCGTTTGGCACGCACCTTGCGATGCATGACCCGACCGGCATGGTGCCGGCGCGTAATCAGGGGTCAGGCATGAAATTCATCATCGCCATCATCAAGCCCTTCAAGCTCGACGAGGTGCGCGACGCGCTCGGCACGCTCGGCGTGGCCGGGATGACCGTGACCGAGGTCAAGGGCTTCGGAAGGCAGAAGGGACAGACCGAGATTTACCGCGGGGCGGAATATTCCACCAACATGCTCCCCAAGGTGAAGATCGAGCTCGCCGTCAGCGACGCACTGGCGCCGCAGGTGGTCGAAACCATCCAGCAAACCGCCAGCACCGACGCGATCGGCGACGGCAAGGTGTTCGTGCTCGATCTCGCCCAGGCGGTCCGCATCCGCACCGGCGAAACCGGGGACACCGCGCTGTGAGCGCGGCCAACAGGAGGGATATGACGATGATCCGCAAGCTGATTTGCGGCGTCGGGGCGGTCGGGGCCACGCTGCTCACCGCTACCGCCGCCTTCGCGCAGGAGGCCGCCAAGGCCGCCGAACCGGTTGTCGATAAGGGCGATACCGCCTGGATGATGACGTCCACCGTGCTTGTCCTGCTGATGATCCTGCCGGGTCTGGCGCTGTTCTATGGCGGCCTGACCCGGACCAAGAACATGCTGGCGACCATGACCCAGATCGGCGCGGCGGCCTGCCTCGCGATGGTGATCTGGGTGGCCTATGGCTATGGTCTGGCCTTCGGTCCCGAAGGCAACGCCTATATCGCCTGGGGCAAGTGGTTCCTCGCCGGGGTGACGCCGGACAGCCTGGCCGACACCTTCAGCGATGGCTTCAAGCTGCCCGAATATGTCTTCATCTGCTTCCAGATGACCTTCGCCGCGATCACCGTGGCGCTGGTGCTGGGATCGGTGGTCGAACGCATCAAGTTCTCGGCAGTGATGGTCTTCGCCGCGATCTGGCTGACGATCGTCTACTTCCCGATTGCCCACATGGTCTGGGCGGTGGGCGGCCAGTTCTTCGAAATGGGCGCGCTCGATTTCGCCGGCGGCACCGTGGTCCACATCAACGCCGGTGTCTCGGCGCTGGTCGCCGCGCTGATCCTCGGCAAGCGCATCGGCTATGGCAAGGACGTGATGGCCCCGCACTCGCTGACGCTGACCATGGTCGGCACCGGCATGCTGTGGGTCGGCTGGTTCGGGTTCAACGCCGGTTCGGCGCTGGAAGCCAACGGTTCCGCCGGGCTCGCCATGATCAACACCTTCGTCGCCACCGCCGCTGCCGCGCTGGCCTGGATGGTCGCGGAAAAGCTGGCCGGTCACAAGGCTTCGGCGCTGGGCTTCTGCTCGGGCGTGGTTGCCGGGCTGGTCGCGGTCACACCGGCGGCTGGCAACTCGGGTCCGATGGGCGCCATTGTCCTTGGTGCGGTCGCATCGGTCATCTGCTTCTTCGCGGTCACCGTGCTCAAGCCCAAGCTCGGCTATGACGACTCGCTCGACGCCTTCGGCATCCACGGGGTTGGCGGCATCGTCGGCGCGCTGGGTACGGCGATCGTCTACGCCCCCGGTCTCGGCGGCCCCGGCGACGGTTCGGTCTCGATCGGTGCGCAGCTCGGCATCCAGGCCGCGGCGGTTGGCGCGACGGTGGTCTGGGCCGCGATCGGCACCGCCATTGCCATCTACGCCGCCAAGGCCGTGACCGGCCTTCGGGTCAGCCCCGAAGTCGAACGCGAAGGCCTCGACCTCGGCGAACACGGAGAGCGCGCCTACAACTACTGAGCGCTCCCATTACCAGCTTGGCGGGGTCGGGGCTCCTCCCTCTCCTCCTCCCCGATCCCGCCTCCCCACGTTCCTCCTGCGAACGTCAACTCAATGGGCCGGAGCCAGCCGCTCCGGCCCCTTTTTTTGTTGGGTGGTTTGTTGGGTGCGCTATCGACATCCGTCGATAGCTTGGCCTGGCCGGCCCACTCCCCGGCCCGACCACCCACAGGGTACCATAAATGGGTG